>NZ_KV793477.1:0-46089 GCF_001808475.1 Klebsiella sp. HMSC09D12
GCAAAAACCCAGCCATAGGCTGGGTTCTCTGAATAGTGGTGCCCGGACTCGGAATCGAACCAAGGACACGGGGATTTTCAATCCCCTGCTCTACCGACTGAGCTATCCGGGCAACGGGGCGCATTAAACCTGATTCGCCGCACCTCGTCAACGAAATTTATCTGTTTCGCAGCCGACTGGACAATCTATCACCACATTGCGTCAAAAGCACGCATCTTCAGGCGAAAAACGCCGTCCAGGCTACCGAAATCGGCATCGCCAGCACCAGGGCCGGCAGCATATTCACCACGGCGAACATTTTAATTCCGCAGATGCGCAAACCGGTGGCAACCAGCAGCATCCCGCCGACAGCGCTGAAATCCGCCATCATCATCGGCGTGGTTAACGGCATAATCAACGATGCGCAGGCCGCCAGCGCCAGCTGGATGGCCAGCATCGGCACGCTAATGGCCGAGACCGCCAGCCCCAGGGTGCAGGCGAAAATGGTGGCGGTAAAGAAGTCGAGAAACGCTTTGGCAATGAGAATGCTGGCGTCACCGGTCATTCCTTCGCGCATCGCGCCGAAAATCCCGGTTCCGCTGGCGCAGAACAGGACGATAATCGCGACGTAGCTTTGAATATACGACTCATGCGCCGAACTCTTTATCTGGCCCTTTTTTGGCGAAAGCAGCTGCTGAAGCTTACTCACCAGCGTATTAATGCCTTTCTCCATATTACATACTTCGCCGAACAGCGCGCCCACCAGCGTTGAAAGCACCATCACCGGCAGGTTGGCGCATTTGATCACCAGTAGAATACCGATGCCTAGCGACGCCAGCCCAAAAATAGAGGTCATTGATGTACGAATCCGTTCCGGCAATCTTTGACTTAAGAGTGCGCCAAGTACGCCGCCCAGAAGGACCGCACCGGCGTTAATAAATGGCCCTGTAACCACAGTATGACTCCTGTTAATTATCCCTAACGACTGCATTATTATGGCGCGAAGCTGGCCAAAAGGCTTGCGCATCCGTGGGGTCGCTGCATACGTAATTCATCTTGCACGGTACATTTAAAGGTGACATGATTGCGCGAATTTTCTCCTCCTCTGAATGAGGCCGCCGGGATGACGACATCGCCACTACATCACCAGTGCCGCTGCGTACAGATGCGCATGCTGCCTCGTCTTGCTACCCTTACTCTGCAACTTCTGCCCGTCATGCGGTGAGCGTAACGCAGGCTCACTGCAGGACAACAGTAAGATCGGACGCGGTCTGCTTTTACTGATGTCTGGCGGTCGGAGCTGGGATCCAGCCAGACCCTGACAGTTCGTTGGCCAGAGCAGAGATGCCCTGGCCTAAGCCTTTTACTCTCCGGAAACGGGTATCCGCGCTCATGAAATCAATGCACATTGCCGCCAGCCGCGAGCTGGTATCCCACCTGTCCACCCACCGTCGCGTGGTGGCCCTGGACAGTACTGATTTTACCGATGTGGCGGCAGTCGTCATTACCGTGGCGGACAGCCGCAGCGGCATCCTTGCGTTGCTGAAACGCACGGGCTTTAACCTGCCGGTCTATCTGTTCAGCGAAGCTGAGCACGAAAAACCAGAAGGCGTGACGGCCATCGTTAGCGGCAAAGAGCAGGAGTGGCTCGAACTGGAAGCCGCCGCCTGCGGCTATGAAGAGAACCTGCTGCCGCCGTTCTTCGATACGCTGACTCAGTACGTAGAGATGGATAACAGCACCTTCGCGTGCCCCGGCCATCAGCACGGCGCCTTCTTTAAGAAGCATCCAGCGGGGAGGCAGTTCTTCGACTTCTTTGGTGAGAACGTCTTTCGCGCCGACATGTGCAACGCCGACGTTAAGCTTGGCGATCTGTTGATTCATGAAGGGTCTGCGAAACACGCGCAGAAGTTCGCGGCGAAGGTCTTCAACGCCGATAAAACCTATTTTGTCCTTAACGGTACCTCGGCGGCGAACAAAGTGGTGACTAACGCGCTGCTGACCCGCGGCGATCTGGTGCTGTTTGATCGCAATAACCATAAATCCAATCATCATGGGGCGCTGATTCAGGCAGGCGCGACGCCGGTCTATCTCGAAGCATCGCGCAACCCGTTCGGTTTTATCGGCGGGATTGACGATCGCTGCTTCGATGAAAAATACCTGCGCGATCTGATTCGCGAGACGGCGCCGGAAAAAGCTGATATGCCGCGCCCGTTCCGCCTTGCGGTGATCCAGCTCGGAACCTATGACGGGACGGTATACAACGCCCGCCAGGTGGTCGATAAAATCGGCAGCCTGTGCGACTACATCCTGTTTGACTCGGCCTGGGTCGGCTACGAGCAGTTTATCCCGATGATGGCCGACTGTTCGCCGCTGCTGCTGGACCTGACGCCGGATGACCCGGGCATTTTTGTTACTCAGTCGGTGCATAAACAGCAGGCCGGTTTTTCGCAAACTTCGCAGATCCATAAAAAGGATAACCATCTGCGAGGGCAGGCGCGTTTTTGCCCACATAAGCGGTTGAATAACGCCTTTATGCTGCATGCCTCGACCAGCCCGTTTTATCCGCTGTTCGCGGCTCTCGATGTGAATGCCAAAATCCATGAAGGGGAAAGCGGGCGCCGCCTGTGGGCCGAATGCGTGGCGCTGGGTATTGACGCGCGCAAAGCGATTATCGCTAACTGCAAAATGATCCTGCCGTTTATTCCGCCAATGGTCGCGGGACGCCCGTGGCAGGATCACCCCACCGAAACCATCGCCCGCGAGCGGCGCTTCTTTAGCTTTGAACCGGGCGCGCGCTGGCACGGCTTTGAGGGCTATGCCAGCGAACAGTACTTCGTTGACCCCTGTAAGCTGCTGCTGACGACGCCAGGAATCGATGCGCAGAGCGGGGAATATACTGATTTTGGCATCCCGGCGACCATTCTGGCCCACTATCTGCGCGAAAACGGCATCGTGCCGGAGAAGTGCGATCTGAACTCTATTCTGTTTCTGCTGACCCCCGCCGAAAGCGAGGAGAAGCTGGCGCAGCTGGTGGCGATGCTTGCCCAGTTTGAGCAGCATATCGAATCGGATACGCCGCTGGCCGAGGTTCTGCCGAGCATCGTTAACAAATACCCGGTGCGCTATCGGGACTACACCATCCGCGAGCTGTGTCAGGAGATGCACAACCTGTACGTTAGCTTTGAGGTGAAGGATCTGCAAAAAGAGATGTTCCGCAAGCAGAGCTTCCCGCGGGCGGTCATGAACCCGCAGGACGCCAACCGCGAGTTTATTCGCGGTAACGTCGAACTGGTGCGCTTAAGCGAAGCGGAAGGGCGCATTGCGGCGGAGGGCGCGCTACCGTATCCACCGGGCGTGCTGTGCGTCGTGCCTGGCGAAATCTGGGGCGGGGCGGTGCTGCGCTATTTTCTGGCGCTGGAGGAGGGCGTCAATATGCTGCCGGGCTTCTCGCCGGAGCTCCAGGGGGTCTATAGCGAAACGGACTCTGACGGCATTAAGCGTCTGTATGGCTATGTGCTGAAAGCATAAAAAAGCGCCCCGTTGATATCACCGGGGCGCTTTTTTTTATTCGTACATCTCGGGTGAAGCCGTTTATTTAATGTACGACGGTCTGCGCACCGGCTGGTACGCGAACGTGCTTGTATTTAAACAGCGCGACGAAAGCAAACGCCAGAACCAGCGAATAGCCGGCGAAAATCAGCCATACGGTTTGCCAGTCGGTAATCCCTTCGACGGTAAAGTGCTCCACCACTTTGCCGCTCACCATCCCGCCAAGTATGCAGCCGAAACCGTTGGTCATCATCAGGAACATTCCCTGGGCGCTGGCGCGGATTTCCGGGCGAACCTCTTTTTCCACAAACACCGACCCCGAGATATTGAAGAAGTCGAAGGCGCAGCCATAAACGATCATCGACAGCACCAGCAGCACGGTGCCGAACGGAGTCGGGTCGCCGTAAGCGAACAGGCCGAAGCGCAGCATCCACGCCACGATACTAATCAGCATCACGTTCTTGATGCCGTAGCGGCTGAGGAAGAACGGGATGGTCAGAATGAACAGGGTTTCCGAGATCTGCGAAATCGACATCATCACCGAGGCGTGCTGCACGATAAAGCTGCTGGCGAACAGCGGATCTTTATCAAAGCTGTGCAGGAAGGTGTTGCCGAACATATTGGTGATTTGCAGTTCGGCGCCAAGCATCATCGAGAAAATAAAGAAGATCGCCATACGTTTGTTTTTAAACAGCGCGAAGGCATCAAGGCCCAGCATGGCGGTCCAGCTCTGGTTTTTCTGCTGATTGGCCACCGGAATATGCGGCAGCGTCAGAGTGAAGAGCACCAGCAGCAAGGAGAGCGCCGCGCCGATATAGAGCTGCATATGGCTCAGCTCAAAGCCGGAGAAGCTGACGCCCCACATGGCGAGGATAAAACCGATGGTGCCCCAGATGCGAATCGGCGGGAAATCGGTCACGATATCCATGTTCGCAGACTGCAGGCGGTAGTAGGAAATGGTGTTAATCAGCCCCAGCGTCGGCATATAGGCCAGCGAGTTAAGCAGGATGACGAGGAACATCTCGCCCGGCGTAGTGACCTGGGCGGCGAGCCACAGCGTCAGCGCGCCGACCAGATGGCAAATGGCGTAAACCCATTTGGCGCTGATCCATTTATCGGCAACGATACCAAGCAGCGTCGGCATAAATACCGCAGCGATACCGAGCGAGCTATAAACCGCTCCGATGGCCGCACCGTCAAACTTCAGGGTAACGAACATATATGAGCCGAGCGTGGTCAGCCAGCTTCCCCAGAGGCAGAACTGCAGGAACGACAGTATTTTGAGCTGCAGCTTAAGATTCATGTTTTGATCCTCACGGATATAGAATTGTTTTGTGTTTTAAATAACATTTGTAGCGTTATTTTGGTTGGATTCTATCATTCATGGGGTGGATACTTTTGTTAACTGCCGCAGAAAATCGCAAAACAGTTGCGCAACTCTATTGTGTATAGCAGAAGGAAGGCGCCCTTGAGGAAACAAGGGCGTTGGCAGAGGATTACTTGCGGCGGTAGCCTTTTTGCGCGGTGTTTACCTTGTAGAGATAACGGCGCGATTCGGCGGACGGGTGACGGCTGGTGATGGTCTGATAAACGTCGCCCGGCGTCATATTATTGATGATATTCGCGGCCTGAATCTTATCGCTGGAGAAGACCCGCAGCACGCTGCCCGCGCCGCCGTTATAGGCGGTAATCACCGCATAGCGACGCGAGGTGGGGTTAGCAATACCGGCCAGATAGACGTTGTTCAGCATGGCCAGATAGGCGGTCCCGGTATCGATATTATTGGCCGGATCGAACAGATAGCTGCGGCTCGGCAGGCCGGATTTCCCCTGCGAGCGGAACACATCCTTCCCGGCACTGTGCTGCACCACCTGCATCAGCCCCAGCGCGTCGGCATGGCTGACTGCATAGGGGTTAAAGGACGATTCGGTTTGCATAATCGCCAGGATCAGCGACTCATCAACGCCATATTTGCGCGACGCCTGACGGACCATGCCAATGTATTTATGCGCACGTTTGTCGAGATGGTTCGGCACCAGGTTGATGGTGATGCTGTAGATCATGCGCGGACCGTTGCTGCGGCTTTTCAGACGCGTTTGCAGCAGGTAGTCCGCAAAGCGTGAGGCGCGCCACTCCCAGCGAATCGACTCACCGGTGTTATCCACGACCTGACCATACAGGAACGGTTCTTTTGAGATCTGAATGTCATCGACGTCGGAATAGAGGTCGATGGAGTTAGGGTCGTCGCCCATCAGCAGGGTTTTAATAATCGCCTGGCGCAGACGCCCGGCCGGGTCGGTGCCGGCGATGGTTTCGACGGTAATCGTCCCGGCGTCAAAGTTGATGTGGCTGCGGGTTTGATACTGGTCGGTGTATTTGACGTAGTCTTTCGGCCCGGCGAGCAGAACTTCGTTATAACCCCAAATGTTCTCGATGTTATGGGCGAACTGGCCCATCAGAATATCAAAGCCGTTGGTGTCCTTCACCCACGCCTCGTTATACTCGGCGCCTTTTTTGGTTGAGCTGGAACACGAAACGAGCAAAGGCGCAATCAGCGCTAGCGCTAAGTATTTTTTCATCATTCCGGGAGTGCGTGTTGTGTTTGTTGTGGTAAAGGGCCATCAGGCCCTTACTGTTTTTCTGGCGGCGTATAGCCTTCGATGTGTACGTCTTTACCTTCAAACAGGAACTGAACCATCTCCTGCTCCAGCAGTTTGCGATGCTCGGGATTCATCATGCTGAGTTTTTTCTCGTTGATCAGCATCGTCTGTTTATGCTGCCACTGGGCCCAGGCTTCTTTAGAGATTTCGTTATAGATACGTTTGCCCAGTTCGCCCGGATACAGCTGAAAATCCTGGCCATCGGCTTCACGCTGCAGGAAAGTACAAAAAATCGTTCTGCTCATTCTTAATCCTCTTTAATCGCCAGAAAGCTAAACCGGTGCTCCGGCTTTTAACTGTTGCAACAAGCGCTCCACGGGGGCCGCCAGACCGACGGACGGCGGCTGCGCTAAGTTATACCAGAGTGCGCCCCCTTCATCCATGCATGCGCCGGATGAGTGCACTGTAAGCCACATCGGCACAATATCCAGATGGAAATGGCTGAAAGTGTGGCGAAACGCGGTTAATTGCGTCAGATTATCGGCTTTAATCTGGCGCTGCGCCAGCCACTGCCGCAGCGCATCTTCATCTTCAAACTGCGGGAAGCAGAACAATCCGCCCCATAAACCCACCGGCGGGCGCTGGCAGAGAAATACCTCATCGCCGTGCTGCATCAGCAGGAAATAGCCGGTACGTTCCGGGATCGTCTGTTTCGGTTTTTTGCCTGGATATTGAGCCCATGAATGACTGGCGTAGGCCACGCAGCCGTTATTCAGCGGACAGAGCTCGCATTTGGGCTTAGAGCGGGTACACACCATCGCCCCGAGGTCCATCATGGCCTGGTTAAAACGCTCAACCCCTTTTGCTGGCGTCACGTCCTCACTAATATCCCACAGGCGTTTCTCAACCTCTTTTTTCCCCGGCCAACCGCTGACAGCATAGCAGCGCGCGAGCACGCGCTTCACGTTGCCGTCGAGAATCGGATAATGCTGACCGAGAGAAAGGGATAAAATCGCCCCGGCGGTGGAACGACCCACGCCCGGCAGCGCGGCGACTTCATCAAAAGTTTGCGGGAAGTTTCCGCCGTGCAGGGTGGCCACCTGCTGCGCCGCTTTATGCAGATTGCGCGCGCGGGCGTAATAGCCCAGCCCGGTCCACAGATGGAGGACTTCATCGAGTGGCGCATTGGCCAGATCGGTAATTGTTGGGAAACGCGCCATAAAGCGCTCAAAATAGGGGATAACCGTCGCCACCTGCGTTTGTTGCAACATCACCTCGGAGAGCCATACTTTGTAGGGCGTCTTGCCGATTTGCCAGGGCAGGGTTTTACGTCCGTATTTGTCGTACCAGTCCAGTACCTGGGCTGAAAATTGCGCGGCGAGAAAAGTCAAAGCTACGGCTCCGGGATAGCGATTATAAGGTGGCAGATTGCAGCACAAGGGCGAGAGGCTGTAAACCCTTGCATCCGCCGGGTAACTTTGGATAATGCCCGTTTTCCGAACACTCTCACAAGCAGACTTAACTTTTATGAAAAACGACGTCATATCTCCGGAATTCGATGAAAACGGCCGTCCGCTGCGCCGTATTCGCAGCTTCGTCCGTCGTCAGGGCCGCCTGACTAAAGGTCAGCAGCACGCGCTGGACACCATTTGGCCGGTGATGGGCGTTGAATTTAACGATGCGCCGCTCGATTTTGCCGCGCTGTTTGGCCGTGAAGCGCCCATCACGCTGGAGATTGGTTTTGGTATGGGCGCTTCGCTGGTGGCGATGGCGAAAGAGAAGCCGCAGCAGAATTTCCTCGGCATTGAAGTGCACTCTCCTGGCGTCGGCGCCTGTCTGGCGTCTGCTGAAGAAGA
Organism: Klebsiella sp. HMSC09D12; assembly: GCF_001808475.1. Lineage (NCBI taxonomy): Bacteria > Pseudomonadati > Pseudomonadota > Gammaproteobacteria > Enterobacterales > Enterobacteriaceae > Klebsiella > Klebsiella sp. HMSC09D12. The sequence continues at coordinate 7,988 of NZ_KV793477.1, forward strand.
GGGCGTGCAAAATCTGCGCGTTATGTGCCACGATGCGGTAGAAGTGCTGCACGCGATGATCCCCGATAACTCCCTGAGCATGGTGCAGCTGTTTTTCCCTGACCCATGGCACAAAGCGCGTCATAATAAGCGCCGGATCGTTCAGCCGCCTTTTGCCGAACTGGTGAAAAGTAAACTGAAGCTGGGCGGCGTTTTCCATATGGCGACCGACTGGGAGCCCTATGCCGAGCATATGCTGGAAGTGATGTCCTCGCTTGAAGGATATCGCAACCGGTCAGAAAGCAACGACTATGTGCCGCGCCCGGAATCGCGCCCGGTAACCAAATTTGAACAGCGTGGCCATCGTCTTGGCCACGGCGTATGGGACTTAATGTTCGAGAGGGTGAAATAATGGCAACGAATCGTAGCCGTCGTCTGCGTAAAAAAATGCATATCGACGAATTTCAGGAAGTGGGTTTTTCCGTCGCGTGGCGTTTTGCGGAAGGAACCAGCGAAGAGCAGATCGACCAGACCGTTAACGATCTGATTGATGAGGTGATTGAGCCTAATAAGCTGGCCTTTGACGGCAGCGGCTATCTCTCCTGGGAAGGCCTGATCTGCCTGCAGGAAATCGGTAAATGCACCGAGGAGCACCAGGCCATTGTGCGTAAATGGCTGGAAGACCGCGGGCTGGCCGATGTACGCACCAGCGAACTTTTTGATATCTGGTGGGACTAAGTTTGACAAGGGTCGGCAACTGCCGGCCCGTTTTGTCTGAAGGGAGTTAAATGATGCGCAAAACGCTGTTAGCTGTGGCGCTTTCCGTCACCGCTTTGTCCGCGCATGCGGACTACCAGTGTAGCGTCACGCCGCGTGACGATGTCATCCTCAGCCCGCAGCAGGTGCAGGTGAAAGGCGAAAATGGCGATCTGGTGATTAAGCCGGACGGCAGCCTGAGCTTTAACGGGAAAGCGTATTCTCTGAACGCCGCTCAGCGCGAACAGGCTCAGGACTATCAGGCCAGCCTGCGCAGCAGCCTGCCGTGGATTGATGAAGGCGCACGCTCGCGGGTAGAAAAAGGCCGCGCCGCGCTGGATAAAATTATTACCGAACAGGTAGGGGCCAGCAGCAGCATGCATAGCCGCCTGACCAAGCTTGATGCGCAGCTGAAAGCGCAAATGAGCCGCATAATTGAACATCGTAACGATGGCCTGACGTTCCACTATAAAGCTATCGATCAGGTGCGCGCCGACGGCCAGCAGCTGGTAAACCAGGCGATGGGCGGCATCCTGCAGGACAGCATCAACGAGATGGGCGCGAAGGCGGTTCTCAAAGGCGGCGGTAACCCGCTGCAGGGGATCCTCGGCAGCCTTGGCGGCCTGCAAACCGCCATTCAGGATGAATGGAAAAATCAGGAAGCCGATTTCCAGCAGTTTGGTAAGGATGTCTGCAGCCGCGTGGTTTCCCTTGAGGATAGCCGCAAAGCGCTGGTGGGGTCCTTAAAGTAAGCTTTATTCCGCTACCTGCGTCCGCAGGTAGCAAAATCAGATTTCATTTATCCTGCCTGCGGTGGCGAACTCCTTATGATGCCTGCTGTATTCATAAAAGGAATTTGCTGATGAAATATGCATGGAAAACGCTCACCGTCCTGATGATCGCTTCCCCTTGTCACGTGCTGGCGGATGCCAACACGCCAACAGACGACGTGGTAAAACAGCAGTTTGCTGAACAGACTGGCGGGATTATGCGCTTGCAAAATGTGACGCTGAAGCAGCTAGACGCCAGGGGAAATCAGGCGACCTATATGCTGGAAGGCGATATGGCCGCCGCGGAAGATCTCTATATTCGCGTCGGCGTCGCGGGAGATTACTTTTTTTATGAGCGAGTCTGGACCAGGGGGCGGCCGGTAAAGTTCTCCGCCATGATGACCGCGGTAGGGACCAAAGACTCCGGCTGGCAGACCGAATTCTTTTCTCTGCAGATGGCGGCGAAGAGGGGCGGGAGAACCTTTAAGGAAATCGGAGGGGATGAAAGTAAAACCCTGATCGTCAATGACCACAAATTTATGGCGCAATTTGCCAAAATTGACGCCAGCTTTGCCGCCAGCAAAGCCACGATGAAGACGCTGCAAGGGCAACAGGATGCGCTGAAAACCGAGATCGCCGCGTTAGAGAAGCAGATTAACCGTTCATGGGGTACGGATGCGAACGGCAAGCCGCTCGATCGCAGCGACGTGCAGCAGGCGATGCTGGAAAAAATGTATGAAGTAGACCGGCAAAACGATCCGCTGAAGTTCGAGAATCATTACTACAAAACTCTCTATGAACCCGCACTGGCCGTCTGTCAGAAAAAAGCGGTTTGCGATGCCGCGCCGCTGCGCGCCGAGCGCGATGCCGTGCTGAATGAGCAGAAGCGTAACTATTATCGCCAGCATAAAGAGATGAGTGAAAATATCAAAGCGGAGATGGCCGCGCGCGATAAAAAGATAGCGCCGCTGCAGAAGCAAAAAGGCGAACTGAACGCGCAGCTGATGGCGCTGGAGATCCGCTACCGGGAGTTGGCTCGCGACGAAAAATACTGGCAGGAGGGGCTGGAGAAGATGCGCCGCAACGGGGTTCTAAAGTAGCCGGATCAGGTTCGGAATGGCCCGGCTGCGCCTGGCGCGTATGAGCTTGTCGGATGACAGAATATTTTGCTATTGAAGCTTTTGTCGGCCGGGCACGGCGCTAGCCGCCGCCCGGCAGAAGCGTTAGCTCAAGGTCTAACGCCCATTCTTCCTCAGGAATGCGTCCCCTCCTTTCCAGGGCAATAACGCTACATCAGCCCCAGCAGCTGCGGAATAAACAGCGAAATCTGCGGGATATAGACAATCATCATCAGCGCGATCAGCAGGGCGGCGTAGAACGGCAGCAGCGGTTTGATCAACTGCTGAATTTTGACACCAGAAATAGAACAGCCAACGAACAGCGCGCTGCCAACCGGTGGGGTGAGCAGCCCGATACACAGATTGGCGACCATCATAATACCGAAGTGCACCGGATCCATCCCCAGGTCCTGCGCGATTGGCAGGAATATCGGCGTGAAAATCAGCACCGCTGGGGTCATATCCATAAAGATCCCGACGATTAACAGCACGATATTTATCAGCAGCAGAATCACCACCGGGTTTTCAGAAACGCCCATTAGCGCGTCGCTTATCATGTAGGGAATGTCGGCGTTGGTCATCGCCCACGACATGCCCACGGAAAAGCCAATCAGCAGCAGCACAATAGAGGTCATGACTACCGATTCCAGAATCAGCTTCGGCAGATCGCGCCACTTCACTTCCCGATATATCAGTACCGACAGGATAAAGGTGTAGACCACGGCGATGGCAGAGGCTTCCGTCGCGGTAAAAATGCCGCCAAGGATCCCGCCCATCACAATGATGACCAGCAGCAGGCTGGGCAGAGCATCGAAAAACGCTTTTGCCGCCTGGGCGCAGGTCGGACGCTCGGAAACCGGATAGCCGCGACGTTTAGCAATGACGGCACAGACCACCATAATAGCCAGGCCCATCAGGATGCCCGGCAAATAGCCGGCCATAAACAGCGAGGCCACCGAGACGCCGCCTGCGGTCAGGGAAAAGACGATCAGTACGTTTGACGGCGGAATAAGCAGACCCGTGATGCAGGATGAGACGTTCACCGCCGTAGAGAAGGCCGGATCGTAGCCTTTCTGCGTCTGTATGGGGTTGAGCGTGCCGCCGACCGCGGCGGCGGCGGCGACCGCTGAGCCTGAAATCGAGCCGAACATCATATTGGCCAGCACGTTGACGTGGCCCAGAGAGCCCGGCACGCGTCCGACCATCACCTGGGCCAGATTGATTAAACGTATGGCAATCCCGCCGCTGTTCATCAGGGTTCCGGCAAAGATAAAGAATGGAATCGCCAGCAGCGCGAAGTTATCGAGGCCGTTTGCCAGGCGCTGAGAAACGGTAATCACTGCGATATCCCAGGGGAACATCAGCAGCATCGAACCGACGGTAGCGATGCCAATGGAGAAGGAGATAGGTACGCCAATAAAAACCAGAATAAAGAAAGAGCCAAATAGCATCAGTGCGATATAGCTGTCCATCAATTTGCCCCCGCTGCAGAGTGCTTCATGTTTTTCAGTCCGGTGCTGATAAAACACAACGCGTAGAACATCATAATGATCCCGGTTAGCGGCAGGATCAGATACACGTAGCCCATGGGGATTTGCATCGCCGCTGAGACCTGGGACGTCGATAGCGTTTTCTCAATCAGCTTCACGCCGCCGGTCACAATTACTGAACCAGCAAAAATAAAGATCAGCAGATTAATGATGACGCTGAGAAGCGCCTGCCTGCGAGGAGGGAGCGTCATCGCCAGTAAATCGATAGCCAGATGACGCTGGGCGCCGACGGTATATGCCGCACCCAGCAGCCCGACCCAAATCATTAAAAAGCGCGCCAGTTCGTCGGTCAGGGTGCTTGGCTGGTTTAGCACGTAGCGGCTAAATACCTGCCAGACGACGCAGACCACCAGCGCAATCATAACGGCGACGGAGAATGCGGCGATCGTGCGGTCCACCGCCAGCTTTATGCGGTTAAGTATCATCTTTGAGTTCCCGGTGAAAGGGGCCAGCGGCTGGCCCGCTAAGTGTTATTCAGCAGCAGCTTCAAATTTGGCCAGCAGAGCCGCCTGCTTCGGATCTTTTTTGAAGTCATCAAAGAGCGGTTGAACGGCGGCGCGGAACGGTGCTTTATCAACTTTGATAATTTCGCCGCCCATGGCTTTGGCCTGCGCGCGGGTGTCGGCGTCAATTTTGTCCCACAGTTTTTGCTGATAGGCCTCTGAGGCTTTCGCCGCCTCGTTCAGGATTTGCTGCTGCTCCGGCGTCAGCTTGTCCCAGGTTTTGCTGGAGATAACGAGGAAATCCGGGATGGAGGCATGTTCATCTTCTGAGAAAACCTTAGCGATTTCGATATGGCGCGTTTGCACCCAGGAAGGTACGTTATTTTCCGCGCCGTCCACTACGCCCTGCTGCATCGCGGTATAGACTTCACCAAACGAAATTGGCGTTGGCGAACCGCCCATTAATTCGATCATTTTCAACGTTGTCGGACTGGCCTGGACGCGGATTTTCAGCCCTTTTAAATCTTCCGGTTTAGTAATGGGTTTTTTAGCATAAAAACTTCGGGTCCCGGCAACATAAGCGGAAAGGGCAAAGAATCCTTTATCTTTCGTGGACTCCATTATTTCTTTACCCACTTCACCGAAGACGACTTTATTGAAGTGATTCTGATCCTTGAACAGGAACGGTAAATTATATATCGCGTAGACGTTATCAAATGACTCCAGGTCGCTGGCGGAACCTTTCGTCATATCCAGTGCGCCGTTTTGTAATAACTCCATCGTTTCACGCGCGCTGCCCATCTGGCTACTCGGGTAAATGCGAATTTTCATATTGCCGTTGGAAAGTTGGTTAACCTCTTTCGCCATCTGCTCAAACGCCTGATGAACAACGTGGCTGCGTTCAAGGTTATGTGCCAGTTTTAACGTAACTTTTTCAGCTGCGCTGGCGCCCGCTGAGAGCAGGGCAAGCAAAGAAACACACACCAGAGAACGAGAAAACGAGAGTTTTTTCATGAGCCGGCTCCATGCACTTAGGTTAATTGGTCAATATCTAATGAGTCATTCTTTGTTTCTGTATGACATATTATCCTGGTTGTCGTACACCTTTAAGCTGTCTGACTCACACTTTTTCCCAATGAGACGATGAAATGCGTATTTTTGTGCGTTAGGTTATATTTATTTTCTATAAATGAATGTGAATTAATTTTTATTAAGAATGCTGAACTGAGATTCTTCGGGAATTGCGATATTAATATTTCGGGAAAAACGAATAATTAATTATCCCGCTATTTATATAACGGGATAATCAGGGAGAGGTTTATTCGCTGAGGAATAATTCGAGAAGGGAGTTCAAAAATAGCTTGCCGTGCTCGGTAATCTGCCAGCAGCCTTCATCTTCCGTCAGGTAGCCCTGGGCAATAGCGGCATCGATTTGCGGGCGGATCGTCCGCTCGTCGAGGCCGGTAAAGCGGCTGAATTCATCCCGTGGCGCCGCTTCGAGCAGGCGGAAACGGTTCATAAAGAACTCAAACGGTTTATCTGCGTTCTCAACATCATGCTGGCGCTCCAGGTAACGGCCTTCCATATAGCCGCGCGGGTGGCGGGTTTTCGCCGTCCGCAGAATGCGTCCGTCCGCAAACGTCACTTTACCGTGCGCGCCGCAGCCAATGCCCAGGTAGTCGCCAAAGCGCCAGTAGTTCAGATTATGCTGGCACTGATATCCCGGTTTTGCATAGGCGGAAGTTTCATATTGCCGGTAGCCCGCGGCGCTAAGCAGGCTATGCCCCTGCTCATAAATATCCCACAGCGCATCGTCGTCAGGCAGGACCGGCGGTCGCGAACCAAACAGGGTATTTGGTTCAATGGTCAACTGATACCAGGAGAGATGCGGCGGATTGAGCGCAATCGCCTGGCGCAGGTCGTCCAGCGCCTCTTCCAGAGACTGGTCCGGCAGACCATGCATTAAATCGAGGTTAAAGCTGCGCAGTCCCAGACCGCTTGCCAGGTTTGCCGCGCGTTTGGCTTCCTGTGGCCCATGAATGCGCCCCAGACGCTGCAGCTTTTGCTCGCTAAAGCTCTGTACGCCGATGGAGATGCGATTAATGCCGGCGCGCTGATACTCCACGAAGCGATCCGCTTCCACGGTGCCGGGGTTGGCTTCCATCGTGATTTCGGCTCCGGCCGCCAGCGGAAGAGCCGCGCGTACGCCATCGAGTAGGGTTTGCATCGCCGGGCCGGAGAGCAGGCTCGGCGTACCGCCGCCAATAAAAATCGTCCCGATTTCACGTCCCTGCGCATAGTGGGCGTCGGCGCGCAGATCGTTCAGCAGATGCTGGACATAGTCATCATGCGGCACTTCGCCCTTCAACGCATGCGAGTTGAAATCGCAGTACGGGCATTTCTGCACGCACCACGGGATGTGAATGTAGAGGCTCAGGGGCGGCAAATTAGCCATTACGTAAGGCTTCCAGTAACAGTTTCAGCGCTCGTCCGCGGTGGGAAATGGCGCTCTTCTCTTCACGGCTCAGCTCCGCTGCTGTTTTACCTTCCGTCGGAACAAAGAAAATCGGATCGTAACCAAAGCCGCCGCTGCCGGCGGCCTGGCGAGCGATGATGCCTGGCCAACTGCCGTGGCACACCAGCGGCGTGGGATCTTCCGCATGGCGCAGATAGACCAGCACGCAGTGGAACTGCGCCTGGCGCTTATCGTCCGGCACGTCGCGTAGCGCGTCGAGCAGTTTTTCCAGATTGCGCTGGTCGGTCGCATCTTCACCGGAATAGCGGGCAGAATAGATGCCAGGCGCGCCGCCTAACGCATCGACGGCCAGACCTGAGTCATCGGCGATAGCCGGAAGGCCGGTAATCTGCGCGGCGTGGCGCGCTTTAAGAATGGCGTTTTCGATAAACGTGAGGCCGGTTTCCTCTGCGGAATCCACGCCCAGTTCGGTTTGCGCCACGATATCGAGGCCAAAATCTGCCAGCAGCGAGGCCAGCTCGCGCACTTTACCGGGATTGCCGGTGGCGAGAACAACTTTTTGCATAAGAGATCCTGTCTATTCTGTCAGCGCAGCGACCCCGTCGGGGATCTGCTGCGGATGAATGATTTTTATCTGTTTGTGGCGACCCAGTTCGCCCTTCTCAATAAGCACCTGGCTTTTTGCTACGCGAAACTGTTTGGCGAGAAATTTTACCAGATGGGCGTTGGCCTGGCCGTCAACGGGTGGCGCGGTAATGGCGACTTTGAGCTCGTCGCCATGTAAACCAACGATGCTGTCGCGGCTGGCCTTAGGCTGAATATACAGCCTTAAGACCAGACCGTCAGCGCAGGCCTGGACAGCACTCATAGCGCCATCCACAGCCCCGGAAGCAGAACGTTACCGGTAGCCTGCAACAGTTCGGCGATACCCATATTGATCACGTACAGCAGCAGAACCAGCACCATCGGCGAGAAATCAATTCCGCCCATTGAGGGCAGCAGCCTGCGGATAGGGCGCAGCAGCGGGTCTGCCAGCTGCATCAGAACATATTCCACCGGGCTACGGCCCTGGCTTACCCAGCTCATGATCGCCATTAACAGAAGAACCCAGAAGATCAGCGAGCCGACGGTTTTGATAAGGATCAGCAGCGCGGAGATCCAGATAATCGGCTGGAAGGTGACGACCATAAACAGGACGATAGCTTTCACGACGCAGAGAATAAAGGCGACCAGCAGGGAGGCGCTGTCGAGCGGCCCCATCGCCGGGATAATGCGGCGCAGCGGCCCAACGACAGGCTGCGTAGCCTTGACCACGAACTGCGAAAACGGGTTATAAAAGTCGCAGCGCGCCCACTGCATCCAGACGCGTAACAACACGACCATTGTATAAAGCTCAATGACCGTTGAGAGCAGGAAAGTCAACGTCTTCATGGCGTTCCTCAGATTCCTTATTTTTTGCTGTAGTCGCGCGCGCCGAAAATTGCGGTTCCGATGCGCACCATAGTGCTTCCCGCCTCGATGGCGGCTTCCATATCATCCGACATTCCCAGCGACAACGTATCGACGGTAGGGTAGTGCGTTTTTAGCCGCGCAAATGCTACCGCCATTTGTTGGGCGACGGCAAACTGCCTTACATATTCTGACTCAGGCGCGGGGATGGCCATTAAACCGCGCAGCTGCAGATTCGGCAATTTAGCGATCTCTGCCGCCAGCGCGTCCAGCTCTGCAGGCGGAATACCCGACTTGCTCTGCTCATCGCTAATGTTGATTTGAATCAGCACGTTGAGCGGCGGCATGTCGGCAGGGCGCTGTTCACTGAGGCGAGCGGCGATTTTGAGTCGATCGACGGTATGACACCAGTCAAAATGTTCGGCCACGAGGCGGCTTTTGTTGGACTGCAGCGGACCAATAAAGTGCCACTGCAGCCCGCTTGCCCCGGTCTCCTGAAAGTAGCGGATTTTCTCCACCCCTTCCTGAACATAGTTTTCGCCAAACGCGACCTGGCCTGCGGCCATCGCTTCTTCGATAGCGCTCGCAGGTTTCGTTTTACTGACTGCAAGCAGCGTAACTTCTTCTGGAGCACGGCCGCAGCGTGCGGCAGCGGCTGAGATTTTGTCCCGGACCTGTGCCAGGTTATGCGCAATATCGTTCATATACCGAGGATGAGTTATGGAACTGGAAGAAATAGTGGCCCTTAGTGTAAAGCATAACGTCTCCGATCTACACCTGTGCAATGCTTCAGCGCCGCGCTGGCGTCGCCAGGGAAAGCTGGAGCCTGCGCCTTTTACCTCCCCTGATATCAGCAAAATACTCCATGACTGGCTCAACGCCGAGCAGCTCGCGCAGTGGCAGGCCAGCGGGCAGGTCGATTTCGCTTTAGCGCCGGCTGGCGGGCCACGCCTTCGCGCCAGCGCATTTGCCCACAGCCGCGGCCTGTCGCTGGCGCTGCGTCTGCTGGCGGAAACCTGCCCGCAGCTGGAGGCGCTCGGTGTACCAGCCGCCTTAAGCGAGCTGCTCAATGAGGAGAGCGGGCTTATCCTCGTCACGGGCGCCACCGGCAGCGGGAAATCAACTACCCTGGCGGCGATGGTGGGCTATCTTAATCAGCGCCTCAATGGTCATATCCTGACGCTGGAAGATCCGGTCGAATTTATTCACCACAGCGAGCGTTGCCTGATCCAGCAGCGGGAAATCGGCCGCCACTGCCCCTCCTTTGCCGCGGCGTTACGCGCTGCGCTGCGTCAGGATCCGGACGTCATTCTGTTAGGGGAACTGCGCGATAGCGAAACTATCCGCCTGGCACTTACGGCAGCGGAGACCGGACATCTGGTTATGGCGACGCTGCATACGCGCGGCGCGGCGCAGGCGGTTGAAAGGCTGGTGGATGTTTTTCCCGCCCAGGAGAAAGAGCAGGTTCGCAGCCAGCTGGCGGGAAGTTTGTGCGCGGTACTGGCACAAAAATTGTTTCCGGATGCTGCAGGCGGCAGAGTTGCGCTATACGAGCTTTTAGTTAATACCCCAGCAGTGGCGAATTTGATCCGGGAGGGAAAAACGCATCAGCTGCCCGGCGTGATGCAAACCGGGCAGCAATCTGGCATGCAAACATTTACGCAAAGCTTTCAGCAACGTACGGCAGCGGGTCTTTTATAGCTGCATTTTTTATATTCAGACATCTTACCAATGGCTTGTTATGATAATGTTTTATTAATGTTCGGTATTATTATTTTATATTACAAAGAACCATATGGAATTAAGCCGAATAATGTAGGCTATGAAAAACGAATTGACATAAACCTCCCATAACCAGGAAAAAAGTTTGATAATCTTTTGACTCTCTCAAGGTATTCGATTTATGCTGTTTACAGGGATAGGAAAATTCCCATGGAATATTGTTTCAAAGTGTAAATTTGGTTTTTATTTATAAATACACCGGCGATGGTATTCTTGTTAATTCATTTAACCGCTATGAAGGCGGGTATCAACTAAGGAGAGTTTTAAGTGATTAATTTTTCTGAGGATTTAGTTCTTTCTCATCAGGTTACCTTTATTACTCACCCCTCAATTCAAAGCAAGGCATTTGCAACCTGGCTGGCTGACAGGTTATCTGCTACAGTGATCCTGCAAAATATTAACAAACCCCTCGCGCAACGACTTGTGAAAGATTCTGTAATATTATTTGATATTGCGGTTTCAAATAAAAAGTTGAATAGCGTGTGGCGTGATATTATTCGCCTGCAGGTAGATAACCCCCGTTTATTGATTATCAACAGCGCACAAAAGTATGAGCTCTACGAAATGGCACAGTGGCCAGCGCTTTATGGCGTTTTCCGTCACGACGATGATGAATTGCGCTTAATTGAGGGCGTTAAAGCTGTGCTTAACGGCGAACAGACGGCTGAATTGAGCGTAATGCACCCGGCTATGTACGCAGCGGATCATCAATCGGCGCCTGTGGAAAGTTCGCCGCTGACCGAGCGCGAATGTGAAATCCTTAATGAACTTCGCTGCGGGGCGACCAATATGGATATTGCTCGCGCGCTGTTTATCAGCGAAAACACGGTGCGTACCCATCTGTACAACGTGTTCCGTAAGCTAAGCGTGAAGAACCGAACCCAGGCGGTCAGCTGGGCGAATGAGCATCTGCGTCACTAAAAACTGAATCAGGATGATGGCGCCTGTCGCTGCGATGTGGCGCCAGCATTCAGGATCAGAAGCCCTGCTCGAAGTAGCTTTCCAGAATAATGACAGCGGACGCTGAATCAATGCTGCCTTTATTGAGCGCACGGAATCCACCGTGTTCAAATAACCCGGCTCTGGCTTCCACCGTGCTCAGACGCTCATCGTGCAGGATTATCTGCACGCCGAAACGGCCATGGATTTTATTCGCGAAGTTGCGCGCGCGCGCGGTCAGAGGTTGCTCCGTACCGTCCATATTCAGCGGCAGGCCGACAACCACCTTTTCGGGCTGCCACTCTTTGAGCAGCTTCTCGATAATATTCCAGTCAGGTTTGCCGTCCTGCGCCTTCAATGCGGGCAGGGGGCGGGCAGTGCCGGTGATGCGCTGCCCTACGGCGACGCCGATGCTTTTGGTGCCAAAATCAAAGCCTAAAAACGTTCCGCTCATCAGGCATGCCCCGCTGCGGCCGGCATGGTGACGATATCGATGCCGATCAGCTTCGCAGCCTCGCGCCAGCGGTCGGCTATTGGCGTATTGAACAAAATGTTCCGATCCGCCGGCGCGGTGAGCCAGGCGTTATCCAGTATCTCTTGCTCCAGCTGACCTTTCTCCCAGGAGGCATAGCCCAGCGCAACCAGCACGTTGTCCGGCTGTTTATCCGTGCCCAGCGTTTCGAGCACGTCGCGGGAGGTGGTGATCACCGTATTATCGGAAATACGAATGCTGGAAGAAAAGTCAGAGGGCGGCGAGTGCAGTATAAAACCCCGGTCCTCGGCCAGCGGGCCGCCAACCATCACCGGTTTATCCAGGCGGATCTCGGGATTGCGCGGCTCAGGCGTGATTTTTAACTTCTCCAGGATCCCTTCAACCTGCAGATTTTCCATCGGCTTATTGATGATGATGCCCATGGCGCCGTCATCGTTATACTCGCAGATATAGACTACGGAGCGACGGAACATCGGGTCCTGGAGAGCAGGCATGGCAATCAGAAAGTGATGCTGTAAATTCATTGTCAGAGGTTCTGTTCCTGGTTCAAAAAAGCAGCACCCAGTATGCGGGTAAAGCAAGAGAGTGTCGATTCACTTTATCTTGCAGGCGTCACGGCCATTGCCTGTCTGAGCCTGAAAGTGAATCTCTGAAGCGAGCTTCAGGCTACAGGCGTTGGCCCATAGCCTGAATGAGCGCGTTATTTATTGAGGCGCTTTTCGATGGCGTCCATCAGCATCCCGGTGATGGAAATCGGGAAGGCGGCTTCGATTTCACGTACGCAGGTTGGGCTGGTGACGTTAATTTCCGTCAGGCGATCGCCGATGATATCCAGGCCGACGAAGATTAAGCCTTTGGCCTTCAGCGTCGGGCCTACGCGGCGGGCGATAGCCCAGTCGCTTTCGGTCAGGGGGCGCGCTTCGCCACGGCCGCCGGCGGCGAGGTTGCCGCGAGTTTCGCCACCCTGCGGAATACGGGCCAGGCAGTAAGGAACCGGCTCGCCGTCCACGACCAGTACGCGCTTATCGCCGTCTTTAATGGCCGGCAGATAGTTCTGCGCCATGCAGTAGCGGCTGCCCAGCTCGGTCAGGGTCTCGGTAATCACGCCGAGGTTAGGGTCACCCTCTTTCACGCGGAAAATGGAGGTACCGCCCATGCCGTCCAGCGGCTTGAGGATGACATCGCCGTGCTTTTCCCAGAAGGCTTTCAGCTGAGCTTTATTGCGGGTGACCAGCGTTTCCGGCGTCAGCTCGGAGAACCAGGCGGTAAACAGCTTTTCGTTACAGTCGCGCAGGCTCTGCGGCTTATTGACGATAAGCGTGCCTTTCTCTTCGGCGCGTTCGAGGATGTAGGTCGCATAGATAAACTCGGTATCAAACGGCGGATCTTTACGCATCAGAATGACGTCCAGGTCCGCCAGAGGCAGATCCTGCTCGCCGTTGAACTCGTACCATTTGTCGTAGTTCTGCTCGACGCTCAGCTTGCGCGTACGGGCGCGGGCTTCACCGTTGATTAAGTACAGATCGTTCATCTCCATATAGTGGAGTTCATAGCCGCGACGCTGCCCTTCCAGCAACATAGCGAAGCTGGTGTCTTTCTTGATGTTGATGGTTGCGATGGGGTCCATCACGATGCCGAGCTTAATCATTGTTCTTCTCCGTTAACGCTTCAACCTAAGTCGCCAAAACGCACCTGCAGGGCGGTAATGGCAGTGAGCGCAGTTGTCTCTGTACGCAGAACGCGCGGTCCCAACAGGATATCAGTAAACTGGTAGCGAGCGGTCATCGCTATCTCTTCTGCCGAAAGCCCGCCTTCCGGACCGATCAGCAGTCGGATACGTTCGACCGGCAGCGGCAGCGTATTGATGCTGGCGCTGGCGCGAGGGTGTAAATTGAGCTTCAGGCCCTCGTCCTGCTCCGCGCACCAGGCTTCGAGCTGCATTGCCGGGCGGATCTCCGGCACCACGTTGCGGCCGCTTTGCTCGCAGGCGGCAATGGCGATTTTCTGCCACTGCTGAATCTTCTTGTGCAAACGTTCGGCGTCCAGTTTAACGCCACAGCGTTCGGAAAACAGTGGCGTTATGAGGCTTACGCCAAGTTCGATCGATTTCTGGATGGTGAATTCCATTTTTTCGCCGCGTGACATCACCTGGCCTAAATGGATATGCAGAGGGGATTCGCGGTTATCGATTTTGCCGCTCTGTACTTCAACCAGCACATGTTTCTTACCTGCCTCGACAATGACCGCCTCGAAGACCTGATTGCTGCCGTCAAAAAGCTCGATTGCCTGGCCTTTACCCATCCGTAAAACGCGACCGACATGGTTGGCCGCGTCGTCGGAGAGGGCTATCTGGCTACCCGTAGTGATGCGTTCCGGGTGATGGATGCGAGGGATGCGCATGCTTGATATTCCGTTCTTCGCGCAGATATTGTCTTCCCTCATTAAAGAGGGAAGCGTGAAGCTGCAAATTAACAATTGCCGCTAGTGTAGGTTAGCTCTTTTGCGCCTGGCAAGCCTGCAGGACGTAAGGATTATGGTTGCCCTGAACTTTTGCAATACGCGCGTCGCGTTCGCATTCCCAGCGTGTTACCGGGTACAGCTTATTCCAGGCGGTAAACAGCTGGGTTTGCTGGCGGGAAAGATTAAGCTGGTAGCGGTCGCGCATATAGAAGTAGGTGCGGGCAATCGCGCCCCGGGCGCGAGCCGGCGGCTCGGCAACTTTATCTTTAAAATCAACCTTCATCGCGCACTGGCCGTACTGGCCTTCGCCACCGTTCCACTGGCTGTACATAAAGTTGGCGCGATCGCCGTTGACCTCGCCAACCGCCGGCTGCAGGTTATGCATGTCGCTTTCCATCTTGCGATAGACCGGGTCTTTGGCGCAGTTTTTCCGCCCGCCGTCCTGCCAGCATTGAAGCTGGTGACCAAACAGCCAGGCCGGAACCACGTGTTCCCACTCTACCCGGCTGGCGCGGTTCTCATTTTTACGCACTTTATAGCCGCATGATTCCAGATCGATAACGCCCTTTTTCCCCTGCCAGTTGATTTTACAGCCGCAGTAGAAATCGCCGGGGACGTCGGCGTTGACCTTGACGCCAGCGGCTTTGGCCTGAGAAAAACTGTTGATTCCCTCCGCAGCAAGCGGGGCACACGCCGCCACGCTAAGAAACGCGGCAGCAAAAATATAAATACGGGACATCGTTAACTCCGTGTCAAAACGAGCCCGCAACGTAACGAATGTGATTGCCTGATGCAATCAGTCAGATCAGAAAATTTCCAGTTATTTCCGGAGATTACTTTTCCGCCACCAGCACGTCGCCGCAGCGCACGCAGCGATAGGTGGCCTCACCGCGCATCACGCGATTGTGGCGGCGAACGGTAAGCTGATGCTGCTGACACTGGCAGCGGTAGGGGAAGGTATTTTTACGGACAGAATCGAGTTCGAAACGATGAGTACGCAGCGCCGGTACGCCCAGTACGCTCTCCATCATCCATTTCCACTCTTTTCCGTGCGGCGCCACGCGGCCAAAGTGTTTCCATACCAGCAGATGGGCCAGCTCGTGCGGCACGACTTCGTCGATAAAAGCCTGCTGGTTTTCCAGCAGCAGCACCGGGTTAAGGCGAATTTCGTTTTTCTCCAGCCAGGCGGTACCGGCGGAGGTTCCCCGCTGCTGATAAACCAGCACCGGTTCAGGGTAATGTCGTCCCAGCTTGAGGTTCGCTTTGGCAAGATTTTCCCGCAGGCTGCGCATAACGGCCTGTTGAAGGGCAATGGGAATTCGGGGTGTTTTCATAGCGCCAGAGGATAGTGCGGCGGGATGAGGAGAGCAAGAAGAAGCTTCCTCCCGGAGGGGAGGAAGCGTGTATCGTACTAGTCGCGCGCGCCGATTTCGCGCAGTTTACGGCCTTTCATCAGATTACGTTCAATATGTTCCAGCGAAACGTTTTTGGTTTCCGGGATCAACCACAGAGTCAGGAAGATGAACAGGATGTTAAGGCCGCCATAGACCCAGAAGGTGTTGGCGCTGCCCAGCGAGTTCAGCATCGTCAGGAAGGTCGCGCCGACGATCATGTTGGCAATCCAGTTGGTCGCCGTTGAGCAGGTGATACCGAAATCACGCCCTTTCAGCGGCTGGATTTCGGAGCACAGCACCCAAATCAGCGGGCCGGCGCTCATCGCAAAACCCACGATGAACATCAGCAGCATCAGGACGGCAAAGTACTGCGCCGTGGCGGAGTGGATGCCGATATGCATCATGCTGCCCAGCACGCCCATGCCGAGTGCCATGACGATAAAGCCGAGGATCAGCGTCGGTTTACGGCCCCAGCGGTCAACCAGTCCGATGGCGATAAAGGTCGCCAGAACGTTGGTCAGACCGACGATGACGGTCCCCCACATCTGTTCGGTGGTGTTGGCATAGCCCGCCAGTTCAAAAATCTTCGGCGCGTAGTACATGATGACGTTCATACCGGTGAACTGTTGCATCACCTGCAGCAGGACGCCGAGGAACACCGCGCGGCGGAAGTTGCTGTTTTCTTTGAACAGCGACCAGCCGGACTGTTTTACCTTCAGGCTTTCGCGGATCTCATCCAGCTCGCGTTTCGCTTCAGCGCTGGTGTCGCGCAGGCGCAGCAGAACGCGTTCGGCATCGACAAAGCGGCGCTTAGCGGCAAACCAGCGCGGGCTGTCCGGCAGGAAAACTACGCCAATCAGCAGCAGCACCGCCGGGATAATGATCACCCCGAGCATCCAGCGCCAGGCGCCGCTGTAGCTGAAAGCGGTATCCGAAAGATACGCCCCGAGAATACCAATGGTGATCATCAGCTGGTACATCGAAATCATGCTGCCGCGAATTTTTTCCGGCGCAATTTCCGACAAATACAGCGGAGCCGTGTAGGAAGCGACGCCAACGGCGAGGCCGAGCAGCACGCGAGAAATGAGCAGGACTTCCACATTCGGGGCGGCGGCGGAGAACAGGGAACCGGCAACGAACAGGATGGCGCCAATCATCAGGCTTTTTTTACGCCCGAGTTTGAAGGAGAGCCAGCCGCTGCCGACCGCGCCGACCGCGGCGCCGAACATCATGGAGCTTACTACCCATTCCTGCGTATGAGCGCTTATCTGGAACTCGTTGGCAATAAAGGGTAAGGCACCCGCAATAACACCAATATCCAGGCCAAATAGCAGGCCTGCCAGTGCGGCGAGGAAGCAGACAAAGAACGTCATCGTCTTGTTTGAACGCCCTTGTTTTTTGTTGTCAGGCATAACGCCCTCCGGTTGAGTTATTGATTCTGTCGAGGCATAGGGTAGGTAAATGCGTAGTAAAAAAATGTGATAATAATCACGCTGGTGTAATCGGTTACACTATCGTAAAGAAAGGTAATCACATTTAATTTATTTAAATCAGCATTTTAATAAAGTTTAGCTCAAGAAATTTAAAGCGCTAATCAGAGTTTGCTGAAATATTGTGTAACAAAGCCAAGGGTTATTACATTTTTCGCGCACGTCGAGGAAAAGGATGTTGCACATGGGATGTAATCGCTTCCATAGGAAGCTTTGCAAAGGGCTGGATGCAGAGGCTGCGGTTATACGGTTGAAAATAAAAAGGCCAGCGCGAGGCTGGCCTTAAGAGCGAGAAGAGCAGGGGCTTATTTCAGGCCGGCCGCTTCGCGCAGCTGAGCTGCTTTGTCGGTTTTTTCCCAAGGGAAATGTTCGCGACCAAAGTGACCGTAAGCCGCCGTCTCTTTGTAGATCGGGTGCAGCAGGTCAAGCATCTGGATCAGGCCATACGGACGCAGGTCGAAGAACTCACGAACCAGTAGCGTCAGCTGCTCGGACGATACTTTTTCGGTACCGAAGGTTTCAACCATAATCGAGGTCGGCTCTGCGACGCCGATGGCGTAGGAAACCTGAATTTCGCAACGATCGGCCAGACCGGCGGCAACGATGTTTTTCGCCACATAGCGCGCCGCGTAGGCCGCAGAACGGTCGACTTTAGACGGATCTTTACCGGAGAACGCGCCGCCGCCGTGGCGAGCCATGCCGCCGTAGGTATCAACGATGATTTTACGCCCGGTCAGGCCGCAGTCGCCCATCGGGCCGCCGATAACAAAACGGCCGGTTGGGTTGATAAAGAATTTGGTCGCGCTGTTCAGCCACTCGGTCGGCAGCACCGGTTTGATGATCTCTTCCATGACCGCTTCCTGCAGCGATTTCTGATCGATGCTTTCGGCGTGCTGTGTGGAGAGAACGACTGCATCAATACCGACAACTTTGCCGTCGTCGTACTGGAACGTCACCTGGCTTTTTGCGTCCGGGCGCAGCCACGGCAGGGTGCCGTTTTTGCGTACTTCAGCCTGACGCTGCACCAGACGGTGAGCGTAGGTGATCGGCGCAGGCATCAGCACATCGGTTTCGTTAGTCGCATAGCCAAACATCAGGCCCTGGTCGCCCGCGCCCTGCTCCAGCGGATCGGCGCGGTCAACGCCCTGGTTGATGTCCGGAGACTGTTTACCGATAGCGCTCAGCACCGCGCAGGAGTTGGCGTCAAAGCCCATATCGGAATGCACGTAGCCAATTTCACGGACCGTATTGCGGGTGATCTCTTCGATATCAACCCAGGCGCTGGTAGTGATTTCGCCACCCACCAGAACCATGCCGGTTTTGACGTAGGTTTCACATGCTACGCGCGCTTTTGGATCCTGTTCAAGGATCGCATCCAGCACGGCGTCGGAGATTTGGTCAGCAATTTTGTCGGGATGCCCTTCGGATACGGACTCTGACGTAAAGAGGTGTTTTGCCATGTTTTATTTCACCTGTGGACGATTCGGGTAGCTCATACTGTTGTGTAGAATGGCTTTGACGGATGACTCTACCAAAGCTTGCAGGTAGTGACACGAGCAGTCTGAGTGTTAATCAGTATAGATGGATTAACTTCTGGACGGCTATTTTAGGGCAGTTCTTGACCCCATTTCCAGCCTTTTTTGATATTCGTCGCATTTATAGAAAAAGGGCGGTGGCAATTTTTCCTGACAATGCCCGGCAACGCGCATATTTTTATTTTGCTTTTTACCCCGCTTATCGGTATAAAACGCCGCGCGCGGCTCATTAAAACAGCGCACGAGCACTCACCTCGTGACGCCACTTCCAGCCGGGTTAAGCAGTCTGTATTGACAGAGTCCCGCAGCGGCTTTTTTGCTGGCTGTCCGGATCCTATAGCTTTGGCTTGTCGCTGGCCCGTACCGGGGCAGTGTGGAGGTGATACCAGATAATGAACCCACGTTTTTCGCCTGACTCGTCGCGTCGTTCCGTCGCGCGTCACTATTCCTCAATCCGCATCTCTCTCATGCAAACCAGCCGATGTTCTACCCATCTCGGCGCTTCTCAGGATTCCAGGGCCGGCAGGCTACAGGAAAACTGAACAAGGGCGCTCTTGCGATAGCAAGGGTTTTCTCGTGGTTTCTCCGGACTGTCATACTCCGTTCGGGTACGTGTTTTACGATGATATGAATAAGAAACCGGTCGCTCAGCCGCAAGTCCAGCACTATCTACTGGGATTTCGGACTGTTTATGGGTTGTTATCGCTTCTTCGGATTGCGATAGTAGTCAACTGTTTTACACTTGTTACTAAAATTTGAGGTTCGCTATGTCTGACGACATGTCTTTATCTTCGCCTTCGTCAGCAGGCGATCACGGTGTACTACGTTCCATGCAGGAGGTTGCGATGAGCTCCCAGGAAGCCAGCAAGATGCTACGTACTTACAATATTGCCTGGTGGGGTAATAACTACTACGACGTTAACGAACTGGGCCATATCAGCGTCTGCCCGGATCCTGACGTTCCGGAAGCGCGCGTTGACCTTGCCGAGCTGGTGAAAGCGCGTGAAGCTCAGGGGCAGCGCCTGCCTGCACTGTTCTGCTTCCCGCAGATTTTGCAGCACCGCCTGCGTTCGATTAACGCCGCCTTTAAACGGGCGCGTGAGTCTTATGGCTATAACGGTGACTACTTTCTGGTTTATCCCATCAAGGTTAACCAGCATCGCCGCGTGATTGAATCGCTGATCCACTCCGGCGAACCGCTGGGTCTGGAAGCCGGCTCGAAGGCCGAGCTGATGGCGGTACTGGCGCACGCCGGCATGACCCGCAGCGTGATTGTTTGTAACGGTTATAAAGACCGTGAATATATCCGCCTGGCGCTGGTGGGTGAAAAGATGGGCCATAAGGTCTATCTGGTCATTGAGAAAATGTCGGAAATCGCCATCGTGCTGGAAGAAGCCGAACGGCTGAACGTGGTGCCGCGTCTTGGCGTGCGTGCGCGTCTGGCTTCGCAGGGCTCTGGCAAGTGGCAGTCCTCCGGCGGCGAAAAATCCAAATTCGGCCTCGCGGCGACCCAAGTTCTGCAGCTGGTTGAAATTCTGCGCGCTGCAGGGCATCTCGACAGCCTGCAGCTGCTGCACTTCCACCTTGGCTCGCAGATGGCCAATATTCGCGATATCGCCACCGGCGTGCGTGAATCGGCGCGTTTCTACGTCGAGCTGCATAAGCTGGGCGTGAATATTCAGTGCTTCGACGTTGGCGGCGGTCTCGGCGTTGACTATGAAGGGACCCGTTCGCAGTCCGACTGCTCGGTGAACTATGGCCTGAACGAATACGCCAACAACATTATCTGGGCAATTGGCGATGCCTGTGAAGAGAACGGTCTGCCGCATCCGACGGTGATTACCGAATCCGGCCGTGCGGTCACCGCGCACCACACCGTACTGGTATCCAACATCATCGGCGTTGAGCGTAACGAATATACCGAGGCGACCCCGCCCGCGGAAGATGCCGCGCGTCCGCTGCAAAGCATGTGGGAAACCTGGCTGGAGATGCAGGAAACCGGCAACCGCCGCTCGCTGCGCGAATGGCTGCACGATAGCCAGATGGATCTGCACGATATTCATATCGGCTACTCCTCCGGCACCTTTAATCTTCAGGAACGCGCCTGGGCCGAGCAGCTGTATCTGAATATGTGCCATGAAGTGCAGAAACAGCTCGATCCCAGCAACCGCGCGCATCGCCCGATAATCGATGAGCTGCAGGAGCGTATGGCGGATAAGATTTACGTCAACTTCTCTCTGTTCCAGTCGATGCCGGATGCATGGGGTATCGATCAGCTATTCCCGGTGATGCCGCTGGAAGGGTTGAACAAGGTACCGGAACGCCGCGCGGTGCTGCTGGATATCACCTGCGACTCCGACGGCGCAATTGACCACTACGTCGATGGCGATGGCATTGCGACCACCATGCCGATGCCGGAATACGATCCGGAAAATCCGCCGATGCTGGGCTTCTTCATGGTAGGCGCCTACCAGGAGATTCTGGGCAATATGCACAACCTGTTCGGCGATACGGAAGCCGTAGACGTGTTTGTCTTCCCTGACGGCAGCGTCGAAGTGGAGCTGTCGGATGAGGGGGACACCGTCGCGGATATGCTGCAGTACGTCCAGCTGGATCCGAACACGCTGCTGACGCAGTTCCGCGATCAGGTGAAAAAGACCGATCTCGACGCTGACCTGCAGCAGCAGTTCCTTGAAGAGTTCGAAGCGGGTTTATACGGCTACACTTATCTGGAAGACGAGTGATATACGTCCTCTCCGTAGCGGAGAGGGAAGAGAGAGGGGAAGGCTCATTACGCCATTCGCCAGACTCACTTGAACACGTAGACATTTGCGGCGATAATTCGCCCAATTAAGCAGCAAACTTATTCAAACCCTTCCTCGTCGGGCCTAACGACGCGGAGGGGTTTTTTTATATTTGTATTTCAATACAACGACTGTAAAAGAGGTCATAACCATGAGCACCTTAGGTCATCAATACGATAACTCCCTGGTATCCAACGCATTTGGCTTTCTGCGTCTACCGATGAATTTTATGCCGTACGACAGCGATGCGGACTGGGTCATCACCGGCGTACCGTTTGATATGGCGACCTCCGGACGCGCGGGCGGGCGTCATGGCCCGGCGGCGATCCGTCAGGTGTCGACTAACCTTGCGTGGGAGCATAACCGTTTCCCGTGGAACTTTGATATGCGCGAGCGGCTGAACGTCGTGGACTGCGGCGATCTGGTTTACGCTTTCGGCGATGCGCGTGAAATGAGTGAAAAGCTGCAGGCGCACGCGGAAAAACTGCTGGCGGCAGGTAAGCGCATGCTTTCATTCGGCGGCGACCACTTTGTGACGCTACCGCTGCTGCGCGCTCATGCTAAGCACTTCGGCAAAATGGCGCTGGTGCATTTCGATGCCCACACCGATACCTACGCCAACGGCTGCGAATTTGACCACGGCACCATGTTCTATACCGCGCCGAACGAAGGCCTGATCGACCCGCACCATTCAGTGCAGATCGGCATTCGCACCGAGTTTGATAAGGACAACGGGTTTACCGTGCTGGATGCGGGTCAGGTTAACGACCGCAGCGTCGACGACGTGATCGCTCAGGTGAAACAGATCGTCGGCGATATGCCGGTATACCTGACCTTTGATATCGACTGCCTGGATCCGGCGTTTGCGCCGGGCACCGGTACACCGGTGATCGGCGGACTGACCTCCGATCGCGCGATCAAACTGGTGCGCGGCCTCAAGGATCTGAACATCGTCGGTATGGACGTGGTGGAAGTCGCTCCGGCCTATGACCAGTCCGAAATCACCGCCCTGGCGGCGGCGACGCTGGCGCTGGAAATGCTCTACATTCAGGCGGCGAAAAAAGGCGAATAAGCCTCAGACGCTGACTGCTGCTGCGCGACGCATGCGCAGCAGCAGCATGCCTCCGGCGCAAAGCGTTATCAGCTGCGATACTACCAGCACCGAGAATCCTGAGCTTACCGATCCCGCCGATTTCATGACCATTCCCATCAGCAGCGGGATAAACGCCGCGCAGATATTACCGATGCCATTAATAATGCCATAGGCGCTGCCTACCGCTTCGCGCGGCGCATGATGCTGCACGACCGCCGGGATCGCCGCGCCCTGCAGCCCCCAGAAAACGTTCGCCGCCAGCATAAACAGCGCCAGCATCGCCTGCTGGTGGCTGAGCATCAGCGCCAGTACCGACAGAGCGGTCAGCAGGCCGCCGATAATAAACAGCACCGGCGCCTGCTCCGGGCGCATTTTATCGAGAAGTACCCCTCCGAGAAATTTTGAACCCAGGCTCAGCAGAAACGGAACCGCCGCCAGCAGGCCGGTAGCCTGTAGCGAGAAGTGATGCTCGTCGCGCAGCCAGGCCGGCAGCCAGGCGCTGCTGCCCCATAGATAGCTGAGGGTGGCGATCTCCACCAGCAGGATCCAGCCCAGCAGCGGCGTGCGCCAGGCGAGGGTCAAGGTTGTAATCATACCGGGCCTGGCGCGGCGTTCATTGACGACTGGAGCAGGTAAAAAGCGCCAGACTAAGCCGCCGCCGAGCAGCAGGTTGAGCAGCGCCAGGGCGTAAAACGATCCCATCCAGCCGACGTGCGCCATCAGCCAGGTGACCAGCGGAAAGCCAGCCGCCAGCCCGAGCGAAACGCCGAGAGCGGTCACGGCGTTAGGTTTACCGACCTCATCGGCGGCGAAGCTATCGCTGATAAAGCGGGTTTTCAGCGAGAATAACGGCCCCTCGGCAACGCCGAGAACGATGCGCGCGATTAACATGCCCAGCAGGGAGCCCAGCAGCGGAGAAACCGCGCAAACCAGCGCCCATATCGCTACGCCGCTTAACAGCCCCTGGCGATAGTTGAGCTTACTTTCTATAAGGGGAGTTAATATTAAAGCCGATAAACCATAACCAAGAAGAAAGCATGTCATCAGCATGCCTTGTAACATTCTGTTTTCATTTAAATGAAAGTGAGCGGCAAATTCGGGGTTCAGAATCATCACTGAGATATTTACCCGATCGACGTAAGAAATAATTATTAACAAAAGTAATGCGATAGTACCTTGCCATCTTGCCGCCATGATTTACCTCTTTTTAAATTTAATACATTTTGGTTATTATTTTTTTGACGCCAGAAATAATCACTTAACTAAAATGGTTCACCTATGAAACTCATTGTTTATTAAGGTTTAATTTTCTTTTTGTTTCATATGTGAAACACCGCAAGCTCCCTTCCTGTTCATTTTTAACGATCTTCATGAAAAGAAGTCAATAGCGCATTTTGTTTCTGAAGAGATAGCGTTTTTTATAATGAAAGGGCGCTTTAAATATCATCATTTCATCTGGCTGCTTTTTTTCGTGATCAATTCCACAGTTAGCTAATTAAAAAGCCATTCATTAACAATTTGGTCACATTGCTGCTTGACGAAAGATACATCGCTTTTATATTGACCGTATTAAATAAGAAACAGAGTTTCATATATGAAACAAAGCCCGGAGGAATGCGATGAGCTGGATTGGCGTGTGTGACGCGGAGCAAGTACAGGAAGATTTCCCCTATAGCGGCAGTATCGACGGTAAAGAAATCGGTATCTATCTGATTGATGGCGAATATTACGCGCTGGAAGACGTTTGTCCCCATGCGTATGCGCTGCTGAGCCAGGGCTTTGTCGAAGATGGCAAGGTGGAGTGCCCGCTGCATGAAGCGGTATTCGACGTCAAAACCGGCCAGTGTCTGCACGGCCCCGGCGGGCGCAACCTGCATCGCTACCCGGTGCGGGTATACGACAAGCAGATCCAGATTTCTTTTATCGAGGAGAACGTGGCATGAGCGAAACCCTGGACTTTAACCCGGCGCTGCCGGAAAGCCGTCAGTTTACGCCGCCGGTGGAAGGCGGAAACGGCAACATTCACAAACCCGGCGACTACACCAATCTGATCTGGCAAACCCGCAGCCGGGTGCCGGAAAGCTGGGAGCTACAGCTTATCGCCACCCTCGAGACGCTCTTTGAACAGGGCGCAGAAAGCCTCGGTGAGCTGGTGAACGGCCTGAACGGCGTCAGAATGCACGACCAGCAGGGGGAACCGTGGAGCGAGAGCAGCTTCCAGGCATTTCTGCAGGTAAACGGATACTGAGGACACAGCGATGACAACAACGGTACAAAACTATCTTGATAAAGGATTACGCGGCCTGTGGTATCCGGTGCTGGCGAGCTGGGAAGTGCAGTCGGCGCCGGTGGGGATTACCCGCCTCGGCGAACAGATTGTGGTCTGGCGCAATAAAGATGGCCAGGTGCAGGCGCTGGAAGACCGCTGCCCGCATCGCGGCGCGCGCCTGTCGATGGGCTGGAACCTGGGCGATCGCATTGCCTGCTGGTATCACGGCGTGGAAGTGGCCGGTAACGGCGAAGTGAAAGACGTCCCGGCGGTTGACCGCTGCCCGCTGGTGGGTCAGCAGTGCGTTCGCAGCTACAGCGTTCAGGAAGCGCATGGCGCCATTTTCCTGTGGTTTGGCGTCACCGCCGACCAGCAGCCTGATGAGCTGAGCTTTCCGGAAGAGCTGGCCAATAGCGACAAATTTAGCCACTTCCTGTGTACCGCAGCGTGGAAATGCAACTACCAGTACGCGCTGGAAAACGTGATGGACCCGATGCACGGCACCTATCTTCACTCCTCCTCGCACTCGATGGCGGAAGGCGATCGCAAAGCCGACATGGTGCTGCAGCCGACGAAAACCGGGTTTATTTTTGAGAAGAAAGGGCAGGTTGGCGTTAACTTCGACTGGGTCGAACTGGGCAGCAGCGGGGCCTACTGGATGCGCCTCTCTATTCCGTACAAAAAGCGCTTCGGGCCGGGCGGCCACTTCTGGATTGTCGGCATGGTGGTGCCGGAAGATAACGACAACTGCCGCGTCTTCTTCTGGCGCATCCGCGGCGTACAGGGCTGGCAGCGCGATCTATGGCGATTTATGTACCGCAACCGCCTGGAAAAACTGCACTGGGAAGTGCTCGAACAGGATCGCGTGGTGCTGGAAAGCCTGGCGCCGAATGCCCGCGATCGCGAATATCTTTATCAGCACGACGTCGGCCTTTCCCGCCTGCGCCGCATGATGCAGAAAGCGGCAAAAGAGCAGTTGGCGGCCCTGGAAGAGCAGCAGGGAGCCGCCTGATGAACGGTCTGTTGAACGGAAAACGTATCGTCGTCACCGGCGCGGCGCGCGGCCTGGGCTATCACTTCGCCGAAGCCTGTGCCGGGCAGGGCGCGGCGGTAGTGATGTGCGACATTCTTCGGGGCGAACTGGCGGAAAGCGCTCATCGTCTGCAGGAAAAGGGCTACTGCATTGAATCCCATGAGATCGATCTCGCCGATAGCGAGTCGATCGACCGGGTATTCAGCGCTATCGGCGAGCGGGGGGCGATCGACGGGTTAGTGAATAATGCGGCGATGGCCACCGGCGTCGGCGGGAAAAACATGCTCGATTACGATCCGGATCTGTGGGATCGGGTGATGACGGTTAACGTCAAAGGCACCTGGCTGGTGACCCGCGCGGCGGTGCCGCTGCTGCGTGAAGGGGCCGGGATCGTCAATGTCGCTTCGGATACCGCTCTGTGGGGAGCGCCGCGGCTGATGGCCTACGTGGCCAGTAAAGGTGCGGTGATCGCGATGACCCGCTCGATGGCCCGCGAACTGGGGGAGAAACGGATCCGCATAAACGCCATCGCGCCGGGGCTGACCCGCGTTGAGGCGACGGAATACGTGCCCGCGGAACGCCATCAGCTGTATGAAAACGGTCGCGCGCTCAGCGGCGCGCAGCAGCCGGAAGACGTCACCGGCAGCGTAGTCTGGCTGCTCAGCGATCTGTCGCGGTTTATCACCGGCCAGCTGATCCCGGTCAACGGCGGTTTTGTTTTTAACTAATAAGTGAGGCGGTATGGCGAACGAGCAGGAAGTGAAGTATCTGGTGCCGGGGCTTGAGCGCGGCCTGCAGCTGCTGCTGGCTTTTGGCGAACAGCATCGCGATCTGACCTTCGCCGAGCTGCACCGGCTGGTGGATATGCCGAAAGCGACCGCCTATCGCGTGGTGCAAACGCTGGAGTATATGGGCTTTCTCGAACGCAACGCGCGCACCAATACCTTTTCGCTGGGGATGAACGTGCTGCGGCTGGGCTTTGAATATATTGCCTCGCTGGATATCGCCCAGGTAGGTCAGCCGGTTATCGAGCAGTTGCGTGATGTCAGCCAGTGCAGCAGCCATCTGGCAATCCGCGATGGCCGGGACATCATCTACATCGCTCGCGTCAGCGCGGCCGGTTCGCGGATAAACCAGGTCAGCGTCGGCACCCGGCTGCCGGTGCACTGCACCTCGCTGGGCCGCATGCTGCTGACCGATGTTTCACGCAGCGAGTTTGAACAGCTGTTCCCCAACGAGCGGCTGCCGGGCAACACCCCGGGCCAGCTGCACGATCGCGAAGCGCTGTGGCAGATGGTGCAGCAGGATAAAGCCCGCGGCTATGTGATTGGCGAGTCTTTCTTTCGCCACGGCATTTCGTCGATTGTCTACCCGGTGTATGACCGCAGCGGCCGGGTGGCGGGAGTCGTTAGTATCCTGGTGCCCTCCGATGAGATCCCGCAAAGCGATCGCGAGCGGCTGCAGAACGACGTCAGCCTGGCGGCGGACAAAATTTCCGGTTTCCTGGGATATTTGTCTCAGGCAAGTTAAATCAAACACTTAACGGCAGGCGCTTGAGTGCGTCGGGCATGTTTTACGCCCAAATTCGGGCGACTGAACGGTAAAGAGGCGACGAAAAATGAGTATTACCGGAATTGAAAAGCTGGAATTTGGCGTAGATGACCTGAACCATAGCGCCAAATTTATGCACGATTTTGGCCTGGCTGGCGACGCCAGCGGCCGCGTGTTCACCACCCTCAGCGGCGCGCGCATTGAGCTTAACCCTTTGGAGGCTGCCGACCTGCCGCCGGCTTTTGAAACCGGCAATACGCTGCGCCGTATGACCTGGGGCGTAGCGGACCAGGCGGCGCTGGAAGCGCTGCGTCCAAAGCTGGAACGTCAGCCTGGCTTCCGCAGGGTCGACGGCGCGCTGGAGTGCCTCGACCCGAACGGCATGACGCTGCGAGTGCAGGTCAGCCAGCAAAAGGCGGTGGAGCTGAACGTCGAGCCAATTAATCAGTGGGGCGATATTCGTCGTATCGACACGCCGAGTCCGGTTTACGACCACGCGCAGCCGATCAACGTCGGCCACGTGGTGTTCTTCGTTGAAGAGCTGGCGGCGGTCGAAAGCTTCTATCGCGAGGTGCTCGGCTTCCAGGTGTCAGACCGCTACATTAACCGCGCGGTCTTCCTGCGCTGCGGCGCGCGCGGTGGCCATCACAACCTCTTCCTGCTGCAGCTGCCGAACCGTAAGCGCGGGCTGAATCATGTTGCTTTCACCGTCCGCGATATTCACGAGGTGATCGGCGGCGGCATCGCGATGAACAAAAATGCCTGGAGCACTTTCATCGGCCCCGGTCGCCACCCGGTCTCCTCGGCCTACTTCTGGTACGTCAACAGCCCCACCGGCGGCGCCTTCGAGTACTACACCAACGATGATTATCTGACGGAAAACTGGCAGCCGCGCGAACTGGAGCACTCGTTGGTCTCCTTTACCGAGTGGGCGGTGGAAGGCGGAATCGACCACGATACCCGCCGCCAGCAGAAAAAAACGGAGGCGGTATGACGGCGCGGATCGTGATAGTCGGCGGCGGCCAGGCGGGCGGCTGGGCGGCGAAAACGCTGCGCGACCAGGGCTTCGGGGGCGAGATTTGCGTAGTGGCGGAAGAGGAATGGGATTTCTATGAACGGCCGCCGCTGTCCAAAGCCGCGTTGCTGGATACCGATGCGCAGCTACCGCGCTTGTTTTCGCACGAGGCGCAGCAGGCGCTGAACCTGACCTGGTACCGTCCGCTGCGTGCAGAGCGGATTGACCGACTAGCTAAAACGGTGATTTTAAGCAACGGCGAACGCCTGAGTTACAACGTCCTTTTAATCGCCACCGGGGGGCGAGCGCGTCTACCGGACGAGTCGTGGGCGGCGCATCCCCAGGTTTATACCCTGCGTCACTGGCAGGATGCGCAGCGTCTGAAAAGTCGTCTGGCGGCAAGTCAAAAACTGGCGATAGTCGGCGGCGGCTGGATTGGCCTTGAGATTGCCGCTTCGGCGCGCAAATGCGGCGTGGCCGTAACCCTTTATGAGCAGCAGCCAGCATTGTGCATGCGTTCGGTGAGCGCGGAAGTTTCGCAGGCGCTGGCGCAGATGCACCGCGAGCAGGGTGTCGATATTCGCTGCGGCTGCGGCGCGCTGGAGCTGGAAGAGGATAACGCTCTGCCAACGCTGCACTGCGACGGCCGGCGGGAAACCTTCGATGCGGTGGTGGTGGGGATCGGGGTCGATCTTAATCTCGAACTGGCGCGCGACGCGGGGCTGAAAACCGAGCGCGGGATCGTTGTGGATAGCCAGGGGCGAACGTCGGATCCGTTCATCTTTGCTGCCGGGGATGTGGCGCAGCATCATCACTACGGCCTGTGCATCCAGTCCTGGGCCTTCGCCCAGAATCAGGCGGTGGCGACGGCAAAAGCGATGCTCAACCCCGATGCGCCAGGCTACGACGACGCGCCGTGGCTGTGGTCGGATCAATATCAGCACAATATCCAGATCCTCGGTATTCCGCAGCCGGGCAGCAGAACGATAGCGCGTGAAGATTCGCTGTACTTCTCGCTGGACGAAAACGGGCGGCTGACGCAGCTGGTGGCGTTTAATGATGCGCGCACCGTCAAGCTGGCGAAGCGCTGGATGGCGGCGGGGAGGGATCTTTCCGATGTCCCGCTCGCCGACCCGGCTTTTTCACTGATGTCGTTGCGATAGCTAACCCGCACCCTTAAGGGGGAGAAATGACCACATTAGAGACTAACGCCGCGCCTGCTGAGGCGAGCGGCGAGGGCATCCGCACGCCTGAAAAAGCGGTTCGCTGGGCCATTCCGCTGTCGCTGCTGGCCTGCGTACTGCTGGCGTTCTTCGACAAAATCAGCATCGCCGCGCTGTTTTCCGATAGCCACTTCCAGCAGGCGATGGGGATCGATTTCGACACCACCCGTCTGGGCATACTGATGAGCGCTTTCCTGCTGAGCTATGGATTCTCTTCGGTGCTGCTAAGCGGCCTGGGCGACCGTATTGCGCCGCTGCGCCTGCTTACCGGAATGATGGCGGTGTGGTGCGTTTTGATGCTGGTGATGGGCTTTACCCATAACTATACGCTGATGGTGACGCTGCGAATTTTGCTGGGTATCGCCGAAGGGCCGCTGTTCCCGCTGGCGTTTGCTATCGTGCGCCATACCTTTCCCCAGCATTTGCAGGCGCGCGCCACCATGCTCTGGCTGCTCGGGACGCCGGTCGGCGCGGCGATTGGCTTCCCGCTATCGATTTGGCTGCTCAACACCTTCGGCTGGCAGAGCACCTTCTTTGTAATGGCGATGCTGACGGTACCGGTACTGATTTTTGTGCGCATCGGGCTGCGCGGCATCACGCTGGAGGCAAAAGCCAGCGGCGGGCAAACGTCGCAGGAGGCACGCCGCAGCGCGCGCCGCGAGCTGTTTGTCAGCCCGCACTTCTGGATGATCTGCATCTTCAACATCGCCTTTCTCGCCTATCTGTGGGGCATCAACGGCTGGCTGCCCGGCTACCTGATTAAGGGTAAAGGCATTCATCTCGAACACGCCGGCTGGCTGTCGTCGATGCCGTTTATCGCCATGCTGCTCGGCGAAATCATCGGCGCCTGGCTGTCTGACCGCGTCGATAAGCGCGCCGCCGCCTGCTTTATTTCCCTGGCGGGCGCAGGCATTGGCCTGGCGGCGGTGATGCATTTCACCACCCCGCTGCCGGTGATTGCGGCGATGAGCTTTAGCACCTTTATGTGGGGGACCGGCGCACCGAATATTTTTGCGCTGCTGGCCAAGGCAACCCATCCGCGAGTCAGCGCCACGGCGGGCGGGATTTTCAACGGGCTGGGAAACTTTGCCGGGGCGCTATCGCCGGCGGTGATGGGCGCGCTGATCGCCTTCACCCACAGCATGGATTCCGGGCTGATTTTTCTGGCGGTGATGGCGGCGGTGGGCTGCGTCCTGTTACTGCCGCTGCTAAGACGTTACTGAGGATAAAACGATGACTGATTCAACCGTAACTGCAAAACCGAGTCTCAAACCTGAACATCTGACGATGGAGGAGTGGGTCGAGTCGCGTATCGCGCGCTTTGAAGGCCGTAAATACGACTGGAATGCGCTGAAGTTCCAGGCAGATTTTGACCCGAAATATCGTCGCGCGCAGATGCGCTACATCGGCACCGGCGCGACCGGCGTCGCCAGCGATAGCAATACCGTCCAGGCGGAACACTTTACCTTCTCCACCATGGTACTGCCGTCCAGGTGCGAAGGCCCGCTGCACCTGCATGATGATGTGGAAGAGGTGTTCTTCATGCTCAAAGGGCAGATCACCCTGATGATTCAGGATGGCGACAACTACACCGAGACCGTTCTGCGCGAACGCGATCTGATTTCTGTTCCTGCCGGGATTTATCGCGGGCTATTCAACCACGGCGAGGAAGAAGCGCTGATGTGCGTGATGCTCGGTACGCCAAAGCCGCATATTCCGACCTACCCGGAAGATCATCCGCTGTCGAAAGTGAAGCGTAGCTAAGGGGGGATGATGACGGGTTTTCGTGAACAAGGAAGCGGTACGCCGCTGACGCTGCTGCACGGCATCAGTTCCGGCGCGGCCTCCTGGCATAAACAGATGGCGCTTCCCGGCTACCGCGTGCTGGCCTGGGATATGCCCGGTTATGGCGAAAGCCCGATGCTTGCGACGGCGAGGGCGGATGCCGGCGCCTACGCCGATGCGCTGGCGCGGATGCTTGACCGCGCCGGGGTGCAGAAAACCGTTCTGGTTGGCCATTCGCTGGGCGCGCTGGTCGCCGCCGCTTTCGCCGCCAGATATCCCCAGCGCGTGCGGTATCTGGTGCTGGCCGACGTCGCCCAGGGCTACGGCCAGGCGGAGGCCGCGCAGCGGGAAAAAATCTGGCAGGGGCGTCAGCAGCAAATGGCTCTGGGCGGCGAGGCGATGGCCGAGGGGCGGGCGGCGAAGCTGCTGCGCGCCGGCGCGCGCGAAGCCGATGTGGCGACGGTCGCGGCAGGCATGCGCAGGCTGCGCAGTGAAGGCTATCTCGCCGCCGCCTGGATGCTGGCGCACGACGACATCCACCGCTGGCTTGCCGGGTATCGCGGCCGCTTCGCCGTGTGGTGCGGCGAGCAGGATGCCATCACCCAGCCCGAGCTGGTGCAGGGGGTGGCGCTACGCTACGGCATGCCGTATCTCGCCATCCCGCAGGCCGGGCACGCCAGCTATCTCGATAACGCTACGTTTTTTAACCAACAGCTTTTACGCATAGGGGAAGAGGTGCGCGATGAATGCACAAATTGAAGGACGCGTCGCGGTGGTCACCGGCGGCTCGTCAGGGATTGGCTTCGAAACGCTGCGCCTGCTATTGGGCGAAGGGGCGAAAGTCGCCTTTTGCGGCCGCAACCCGGACCGGCTGGCCAGCGCTCACGCGGCGCTGTTAAACGAATATCCCGCAGGAGACGTGTTTTCCTGGCGCTGCGACGTTCTGAACGAACAAGAGGTTCAGGCCTTTGCAGATGCGGTCGGGGCCCACTTTGGCGGCGCTGACATGCTGATAAACAATGCTGGCCAGGGCTATGTCGCCCATTTCGCCGATACGCCGCGCGAGGCCTGGCTGCACGAAGCCGAACTGAAGCTGTTCGGGGTGATTAATCCGGTCAGGGCGTTCCAGCCGCAGCTTGAACGGTCGGACATCGCTTCAATTACCTGCGTGAACTCGCTGCTGGCGCTGCAGCCGGAAGAGCACATGATCGCCACCTCAGCCGCCCGCGCCGCGCTGCTTAATATGACGCTGACCCTGTCGAAGGATCTGATTGGCAAAGGGATTCGCGTCAATTCCATTCTGCTGGGCATGGTCGAATCCGGGCAGTGGCAGCGCCGTTTTGCAGACCGCAGCGATAAGAGCCAGAGCTGGCCAGAGTGGACCGCCGACATCGCCCGTAAGCGCGGGATCCCGATGGCGCGGCTTGGCAAACCACAGGAACCGGCGCAGGCGCTGCTGTTTCTCGCTTCGCCGCTGGCTTCGTTTACCACCGGCGCGGCGCTGGATGTGTCCGGCGGCTTTTGCCGTCACCTGTAAGGAAAGATGATGAAAAAGGTGATGTTAATCGGCTATGGCGCGATGGCGCAGGCGGTCATTGAGCGGTTACCGCCGCAGGTGTCGCTGGGCTGGATCGTGGCTCGCGAGCCGCATCATGCGGCGATCCGCCAGCAGTTTGCCGGGGCGGTTACGCCGCTGAGCGATCCGCAGCAGTGCGATCGGACGCCGGATCTGGTGCTTGAATGCGCCAGCCAGCAGGCGGTAGCGCAGTACGCCGAGGCGGTGCTGGCCCGCGGCTGGCATCTGGCGGTGATCTCCACCGGCGCGCTGGCGGATAGCGAACTGGAACAGCGCCTTCGCCAGGCGGGCGGCAAGCTCACGCTGCTGGCGGGCGCGATAGCCGGTATTGATGGCCTGGCGGCGGCGAAAGAGGGCGGCCTTGAGCGCGTCACCTATCAGTCGCGTAAAAGTCCGGCCAGCTGGCGCGGCAGCTACGCTGAGCAGCTTATCGATCTCAGCGCGGTACATGAAACGCGCATTTTCTTTGAAGGCAGCGCCCGCGAAGCGGCGCGGCTGTTTCCGGCGAATGCCAACGTGGCGGCGACCGTGGCGCTGGGCGGTATTGGTCTCGATGCCACCCGGGTGCAGCTGATGGTGGATCCGACGACCCAACGCAACACCCATACGCTGCACGCCGAAGGACTGTTCGGCGAGTTTCACCTGGAGCTGAGCGGTCTGCCGCTCGCCAGCAATCCCAAAACGTCGACCCTGGCGGCACTGAGCGCGGTACGCGCCTGCTGCGAACTGACATAACGCAGAGAGGCTGAGATGGACGAGTTAGACATTTTTATCGGCGGTCAGTGGCGGCGCGGCGGCGGCAACCTGATGCACAGCCGCTTTCCGGCGGATGGATCGCTTAACGCTTCATTATATGCGGCCAGCCTGGACGACCTGCAGGAGGCGATCGACTGCGCCGATCGCGCATGGCTGGAACCGACGTGGCGGACCATGCTGCCGCATCAGCGGGCAAAGATCCTGCATAACGTCGCCGATCTGATTGAAGCGCAAATTGACGAGTTAACCCGTAAACAGAGCCGCGACAACGGTAAACCGCTGGCGGAAGCGCGGGGCCTGGTCATGAGCGCGGCGGGCACCGCGCGCTATTTTGCCGCCGCCTGCGAACTGCTGGAAGGCGAGCTGCCGACGCCGCGTCAGGCGGATCTGCTGACCTTGAGCCGCTATGAACCGCTGGGCGTAGTGGCGGCGATTACGCCGTGGAACTCGCCCATCGCCAGCGAAATGCAGAAGGTGGCTCCGGCCATCGCCGCCGGTAACGCGGTGATCCTCAAGCCGGCGGAAGCGACGCCGCTGATGGCGCTGGAGCTGGCGAAGATTTTTGCACAGGCCGGATTACCTCCCGGGCTGCTGAGCGTTCTGCCCGGAAAAGGCTCGGTCATTGGCGATGCGCTGGCTCGCCATCCTAAGGTGCGCAAAATTTCCTTTACCGGCGGTACCGCTACCGGGCGGCATCTGGCGCACGTGGCGGCGGAAAAGCTGATCCCGGCGTCGCTGGAGCTGGGCGGAAAATCGCCAACTATTGTGCTGGAAGATGCCGACATCGAACAGGCGGCGCGGGGCATCTGCTACGGCATATTCAGCTCCGGCGGCCAGGCCTGTATCGCCGGATCGCGTCTGTTCATTGATGAAAAAGTCTATCCGCAATTAATGGCCCGCCTGCTGGAATTAACCCGAGGGCTGCGGGTGGGCCACCCGTTTAGCGGGGATACCCACGTCGGACCGCTGATTAACGATAAGCATCGTCAGAGCGTGCTGGAGTATGTCGAGCTGGCGAAGCGCGAAGGCGGTAGCGTGCTGTGCGGCGGCGAGATCCCGGCGGATCCGGCGCTGGCGGCGGGCAGCTACTTCCTGCCGACGATCGTCGAGGGACTCAACAACCGGGCTCGCGTCTGTCAGGAAGAGATCTTTGGGCCGGTATTGGTGGCGATGCGCTTTCGCGACGAAGCGGCGCTGATCCGCGAGGCCAATGATTCGGTGTTCGGGCTGGCCGCGGGGATCTGGACGCGCGATACCGGCCGCGCCCTGCGCCTGAGCGAACAGCTGGAGGCCGGTACGGTGTGGATCAACACCTACAAGGTTTTCTCTATTTCCACCCCGTTTGGGGGATTTAAAGAGAGCGGTCTGGGCCGCGAAAAAGGTATCCAGGGCCTGAAGGCCTGGATGCAGCAGAAGAGTATTTATCTGGCGACGGGTAATAGCGTCAACCACTGGTGTGATTGAGAGAAGGGTGAGCAATGAGTGAAATGATAACCGTCGGCGACGCCATCGCCAGAACGCTGGAGCAGTATCACGTTGAAGCCATATATGGCGTCATTTCTATTCACAATCTGCCGATCGCCGATGCCGTCGGCCAGCGGGAAAAAATCCGCTTCGTCCCGGCGCGCGGGGAGGCGGGATCGGTGACCATGGCCGACGCCCACGGGCGTTTTTCCGGGCTCGGCGTGGCGCTGACCAGCACCGGCGCC
The DNA here is from genome assembly GCF_001808475.1 of Klebsiella sp. HMSC09D12. Lineage (NCBI taxonomy): Bacteria > Pseudomonadati > Pseudomonadota > Gammaproteobacteria > Enterobacterales > Enterobacteriaceae > Klebsiella > Klebsiella sp. HMSC09D12. The sequence continues at coordinate 43,436 of NZ_KV793477.1, forward strand.
GGGGCGGGCAACGCCGTCGGCGCGTTGGTTGAGGCAATGAACGCCGGCACGCCGCTGCTGCACCTGACCGGTCAGGTCGAAAAGGCCTGGCTGGATGCCGACACCGGGTTTATTCACGAAACCCGCGATCAGCTGACCTTCCTGAAAGCCAGCTCAAAGCGCGCATACCGTATCAGTAACGCCAATCAGGCGGTAGCGCTCCTGCATAAAGCGATTCAGGATGCGCAAACGCCGCCGTGCGGTCCGGTCTCGGTTGAAATTCCGATCGATATTCAAAGCGTGAAAATTCCGCTTTCGCTGCTGACCGCGCCGCTGAAAACGCCACCGGTGGCGGAAGCTGAAGAGGCAATGGTTGATGCGCTGTGGGCGCAGCTTAAGCAGGCGAAGCGGCCGCTGCTGTGGCTCGGCGGCGGCGCTTTAGAGAGCTGCGAGGCGGTGAAGACGCTGGCCGATGCCGGGATGACGGTGATTTCCAGCACCCATGGCCGCGGTATTCTGCCGGATAGCCACCGCGCCAGCCTGCGCGCATTTCACAATTCCCCATCGGTTGAAGCGTTGATTTCACAATGTGATTTCACACTTGTCGCTGGTTCACGTCTGCGCAGTAACGAAACGCGCTCATGGACGCTGGAACTGCCCGCGCCGCGGGTACAGATTGATATCGACCCGGCGGCGGCCAGCCGTAACTATCTGATGGACAATACGCTGGTGGCGGACTGCAGCGCGTTTTTAGACGCGCTGGCGGAACGAGCGCAGGGGCGAATATGGGGCGACGCGCGCTGGGATAGCCAAATAAAAGAAGCGGTGGCGATGGCGGAGCAGGGGCTGCGCGAACAGTGCGGTGATTACGCCAGATTAAATGACGCTATCGCGCAGGCGCTGCCGGAGAACGGTATCCTGGTTCGCGATATTACCGTGTCCGGCAGCCTGTGGGGGAGCCGCCTGTTTCGCGCCCACGGTCCGCTGATGAATATTCATTCTCTGGCCGGTGCTATCGGTATGGGGCTGCCGATGGCGATCGGCACCGCAATTGCTAATCCGCAGCGTAAAGTGGTGGGGCTGGTCGGCGACGGCGGACTGAGCCTGAACCTCGGCGAGCTGGCGACGTTGGCACAGGAGAAGGCTAACGTGACGCTGCTGATTATGAATGACGGCGGCTACGGCGTGATGCGCGGTATTCAGGATAAGTACTTTGGCGGCCGCCAGTATTATAACGAGCTGCATACGCCGGACTTTACGCTGCTGGCGCAGGCCATCGGTCTGCAGGCCTGGAGCGTCGATCGGGCGGATGATTTCCAGGCGGTGATGACTGAAGCGCTGGCGATGCCGGGGCCGTCGGTGGTGGAAGTGAAGATGGGCCAGATCGGCGCGCTGCGTTTTGCCGGGCCGCCGCAAAAGACGCTGTACTAATCTGCCGGCGAGCCCGCATGCCGCCTCCGGGGAAAACGCCCGGCTAGAGGGCCCAAACCCTCTCCTTACCGGGAGAGGGGGGACTCCGCAAGGCGTTCCTCTTCACTATAAACAGTGAGAGTCCGCCGGGGCTTACTTAATCCCGTCGGCCTTCATGCGATCGCGGATATGCTGAGCGCGTTCTTCCGATGCCGGGTGGTCATCAAACATTGAGCTTTGGCGTCCGGCTTCCAGCTTCGCCAGTTTTTCGAAGCTGGTCGCGAGGCCCGCAGGATTAATTCCGCGTTTGCGCAGCAGATCGTACGAGTAGTCATCCGCCTCGGACTCCTGACGCTGGGAGAACTGTGAGTTCACCAGCTTCTCGCCAAGATCGCCCAGCTGCGACTGCGACAGGCTGCCGACGATACCGCCAGCGGAGGCCGCCGCCGCGCGTACCGCGTTGGTGCCTAATGCCACCTGCATGCCTTTCTTCACATGGCCCAGCGCGACGTGACCCATTTCGTGGCCGATAACCGCTTCGACTTCATTATCATTCATCAAATCCATCAGTCCGCTGTAAACGCGGATACAGCCGTTAGCCATGGCGAAGGCGTTAACGTCCTTGGTCTGGTACACCTTATAGTTCACCGGCTGGCCGTTGATGTTGTCCCCCAGCGCGGCGGCGATTTTACTCAGACGTTTGCTGTATTCACTGCTGGCAGGCGCGATAGTCGCTTTCGCATCCATCTCCTGACAGGCTTTGTCGCTTAGGGCTTTGACCTGCTCATCGCTGAGTGAATAAGCCTGGAAAGCTTCTGCGCCGGAGCTAAGCAGACCATTGGAGTCCATGTTCTGACATCCGGTAAGCGTTGCTGCGATCCCAAGGGCAAGAAGAGCTGAGCGAATTTTCATTTTTTTATCATCCACAATCTTATGGTTCTTTATCCGAAAAAACGGCGATAGCTGACCTGCCGTATCCTGTGCAAATTATAAATACTATATGAGAATGCGGGCGAGAGGATTACGCCGTAGCACAACGTGTTCCAGAGATTTCTTAAACGGCAAAAGGATGCTCCATGTACATGCTTTGCCGCTTAGGTTACATTGTTCACACTTTTTTCCGGCGTAGCCCAAAACGCGCTGTCGTCAAGTCGCTGCGGGCATGGCCTTCATTATCCGATCTGGAGTCAAAATGTCCTCACGTAAAGAGCTTGCTAACGCTATTCGTGCGCTGAGCATGGACGCAGTACAGAAAGCCAAATCCG
>NZ_KV793478.1:0-818 GCF_001808475.1 Klebsiella sp. HMSC09D12
GATAACAGCTTGACTCTTAGAAGGGCGTCCAAGGCAGCCATTATACGAGCAGGCAGTTCCGGCAGTTACTGTGGCGATACCGGATCAGGCAGAGTATGAGTCGGCGTGGAAACTGCTGGGATAACAGCCCAATGGAGCGCTTCTTCAGGAGTCTGAAGAACGAATGGGTGCCGGCGACGGGCTATGTAAGCTTCAGCGATGCAGCTCACGCAATAACGGACTATATCGTTGGATATTACAGCGCACTAAGACCGCACGAATATAATGGTGGGTTACCGCCAAACGAATCAGAAAACCGATACTGGAAAAACTCTAACGCGGTGGCCAGTTTTAGTTGACCACTTCAGGTACCGCCGGTTCGACAGCTTCGCCCAGGTTAATCAGCTACTGGAGCAGTGGATGGCTGACGTTGCCGACAGGCGGGAACTTCGCCAGTTCAGGCAGACACCGGAACAGCGCTTCACGCAGGAACAGGAGCATCTGCAGCCGTTGCCGGATACGGACTTCGATACCAGCTACTTCGATATCCGTCATGTCTCCTGGGATGGCTATATCGAGGTTGGCGGAAACCGTTACAGCGTGCCGGAAAGCCTGTGTGGCCAGCCGGTATCAATACGGATCTCGCTGGATGATGAACTGCGGATCTACAGTAATGAGCAGCAGATGGCATCGCACCGTCTCTGTTCGGCTGCATCCGGCTGGCAGACCGTGCCGGAGCATCACGCCCCGCTCTGGCAGCAGGTCAGTCAGGTGGAACCCGAAATCTGATTTATTCAACAAAGCCGCACCAAATCATCACTCGAAGATATTCAGGCATG
>NZ_KV793479.1:0-402 GCF_001808475.1 Klebsiella sp. HMSC09D12
CATCGTCGACCATCTGCTGGCCGAAGGCTTCCCGGCAGACCGCATTAACATTGGCTATGCCGGTTATACCCGCAATGGCCGCAGCGTTGAGCTGGAATCTCTGTCTCCGCTGAAAGGCTCCTATAACCCGGGTACCGGTACTACCACCGGTACCTTCGAATCCGGTACCACCGAATGGTATGACGTTATTTATAACTACCTGGACCTGGAAAACCAGAAAGGCCGCAACGGTTTCAACGTCTATACCGACCAGGTGGCCAATGCGGATTACCTCTACAACCCGGAAAGCAAACTGTTCATGTCTCTGGACACGCCGCGTTCTGTTAAAGCTAAGGGCGAGTACACCGCGAAGTTGGGGCTCGGAGGAATGTTCACCTGGACTATCGACCAGGACAACGGCGT
>NZ_KV793479.1:422-32174 GCF_001808475.1 Klebsiella sp. HMSC09D12
GCTATGAAATGGCCTCTGAAGTTATCGATATGGAACCGTTCTATTTCGAAGGCATCAACGTCGACCCGGCAGATGAACAGGATGACGATAGCGTTCAGCCTGAACCGGCGATCAACCACGCGCCGAAGGCTGCCATTGAACTGCGCGTTGTGGGCGGTTCTACCGTACAGCTCTCTGGTGAAGGTTCCTCTGATGAAGATAAAGACGAGATTACCTGGAGCTGGGGCGTTCCTTCTGAAATCAGCGTGGCAGACAAGACCAGTGCTGTCATCGAGTTCGTCGTTCCGGAAGTGACCGTTAACACCAACTTCCAGTTCACCCTGTTCGTTCGTGATGCCTGGGGCGAGCCTTCTTCCCAGCAGCGTTATGTGCTGGTTGCCGTTCCGTCGGCGTCTCAGGTGCAGCCTGAGCCGGAAGAGGACGATACCGTGGTTCCGGTAGAGCCTGTCGAACCGGAAGAAGACTCCACTCCTGCGGAAGATGACACTTCCACGGATGACGCGACGACGCCTTACCCGCTGTGGGATGCCAGCACCGTTTATGGCGGCAACTGGGGTACCTTTGAAACCGTCAGCTGGAAAGGCCATAACTACCAGGTGAAATGGTGGTCTCAGGGCGACCAGCCGGATCTGAACTGCGCTGCGGGCCAGGCATGGACTGACCTTGGTGCTTACTGATCCTTTTCGTTAAGCGAAAAATAGTGGGCTAAAAAATGCAAGCCCCGGTTTACCGGGGCTTTTTTCCACCAGGGAATGAGGAATTTTGTCAATGACGGTCTCGATTAAAAACAGCCAGATCGATGTGAACAGCTGGTATCAAAAAATCACCTTAACCATCACCAATGAAAATAACAGCGCCGTGGATATCAATCATGCGGCCATTGGTTTTACCGGGTCCGGACATCAGGATCCGTGGGGCAATTTTGGCGGTACGCTTAAAGGGGATATGCCCCTCACCTTAAGCGGTAAAACGCAGGGAGCCCTCGACGTCAATGAAATCATTATTAATAACAGCCAACCGCTGCTGCTGCAGCCCGGTGAAAGCGGCACGTTATTCTTCAGCTTTGCCGCCACTCAGGTACCGGTCAAAATCTCAACTTTTAGCTTAACCCTGGCCTCATCTGAGCAAGATGATAGCGCTGATGAATCTGCGGACGAGGGGCAGCCGGAACCTGAAGCCCCCGTCGATGATCAAACTGATGATGTCGCGCCTGTACCGGAAGAGATTATCCCTGACGATGAGGGTACGGATGAGATGGCTCCTGAGCCTGAAGAGCAGGGCGATGATGCGGTTGTGGAAGGAGAGGGAATGACTGTTGTCGCAAGCCCGCTGAGCACGACCAGCTGGTATCAACGGGTGACTCTGACGCTGACCAACCTCTATGCCCAGGCTATCGACCTTAACCAACTTAAGCTGCAGTTTACCGCCAGCGCGCATCCCGATCCTTACAGCGCGTTCAGCGGATCTTTGCTCGGCAACAAGCCCGTAACGTTGGGCAGCGACGGCGGTTGGCCAATCGAAAAGAACACGATTACGATAAATAATGATGGGCAATTCTGGCTAAAGGGCGGCGCAAGCGCTGAGCTGCAGTTCTATCTTTCCGCTACCCAAACTCCGGTCACTATGAGCGGCTTAACGGCAATCCTCGCGCACGACCCAGGCCGTCAGGGCAAGATCAATATTCAGTTCCCTTCGTTAAAACAAAACACCACCCTGAAGCCGACGATCGACCTGTTCTATCCGGATGCGACTTCACGACGCTTTGCAGGCGAGTGGGGAGAGACGCTGACCATCAGCGATCTTAGCGCGGGTGAGTACACGATCGCTGTGCTGGAGCTGAGTAATGATGATATGCAGATCGTACCCGTTGAATCGACGTTCAGGCTGAAGCTGGCTGGCGGATCTGACTGCCAGACCTGTCAGGTCGCGTATCAGGCGCCGGTACAGTTTGCTTCAGTACGTCTTATCGTCGATGCCCCTGAGTTTGCCGGCGCGGAAATGGTGGTTGAGCTGTGGTCGGAATCTGGGGTATGCGAAAGAACCCTGACGATGCCCGTCAACCAAATACAGCTGGTGGATCGGCTTATCGCCGGTCACTGCTACGAGATTGGCTTACAGTCGACGGTAATCAATAACCAGATGATTAGCCATCCCGCCCGACCGACGATTTTTACCCCTGAGCAGGGCCAGGTGAAAGAGGTGAGCATCGGCTTCCAGCAGACCGGGGTTGATAGTCATGATTTTGTCGAAGTTCAGGTGACGATACTAGGTTTACCTGAGGGCGTATCGCCTCAGCGCTATCGGTTCTGCTGCGGGCAATATCAATATACCGTGATGCTGGAGAGCGATGCCCGTCTGCAAACGCTGGCGATGCATCTGGCTCCCGGACAGTATAGCGTTGAGACTCCCGATGTTTACGTCGCCGGTACACCGTGGCGCTGTGAACAGGATGCGCCGCTGCGGCTGCTGAAAAGCGTCAATCATATTACGCTCGAGTTTGTGCAGGGCGTTCCACTGCAGGTTAAAGGCTGGCCGGACTATCTTGCCCACGGCGGGGGGACGGTGAATGCCGCGGATACCGTATCGCTATATCGCGACGTCCCTTTTAGCGCCCTGTTTAAATATGATGGTTTTGACGGCGGCGGCGACCCGCTACCGGCGGCGGAAGTGGATAAAAACGGTGACGGCTTCCTTGATTATGACTCGCTGCCGATTCACAAAACCGTTCCGCTGGTGCGTGAGATTGAAAAAGAAGCGGGACGCTCCGTGATGCCGGTCATGGTGGTTTATACCGCTAACGCCAGCGGCGGCAGCGCGCTCTCGGATCTTCAGGACGGACAGCGGTTACGTAACCACTTTGGTAACTTCATCACCCAGTGTCTTGCGGCGCAGTCCTGGAAGGGCGACCAGCACGCCGTTCCCGCCACCTTTGTGCTGAATCCGGATTTCCTTGGCGCGATACAGCAGGAGCCGTACGGCTATACCGCAGTACGTAAAGCGAATAGCGTACAGGTTAATGTCCAGCTGGCGGCGGCGATTAACGCTTTGCCTGCTCTTCCGGGATTCAGCGCGCCGCTGTTGCCGACGTTTTCTAACGATCTTTATGGTTATGTCCAGGCGATTAACTATATTGTGCGCCAGTTTGCGCCGGACGTGGCCTTCGGCTGGCAGACCAACGTCTGGGCGACGGGAACGGCAGACTGGGTACTCAGAGCAAATGCCGATCCTGTGGCCCAGGGGACAGCGATAGCCAGCTTTATCAATGAGCTGGGAGTGTATAGCGGTGAGTATGCGCCAGATTTTATCGCCTTTGATAAATTTGAACGCGATTGCTTTAGCCCGGATGCATTAGCGCACTATGGCTGGAACGCGACCTGCTGGTTTAATTATTTAGGGATGGTAAAACAAGCGGCTAAAGACCTGCATAAACCAGCTATGCTATGGCAAATCCCGGGGGGCCATATGCCAACCGTAGACGAAGGCAACAGTAAAATTGCCGCCGCGCACTACGCGTCGGGCGGAAGCTTCTTTATGGGCGATGCGCGTATTGGCAGCGATCTCAATACCATCGCTTCGGATCTGTTAAATACGACGGTGAATAGCGCGACTTATGGCGTAGCGACAGTCGGCGACTTTTTACGCCAGGATAATGGCTACGACTGGGGGCAGATGCAGGCGTTAAATCTCCCTGATTATAACGTTTTCTCGGTACTTTGGGGCGGAGGCTCAACGGTAAGCATTACGACAATTCACTCTAACGGTGAAGATGGCGGTTGGCTGGCAGAAAAAATGGTGGAATATTACTCAGCGCCAAAATATTTTAGTTAATAACACCTCTTTCCCTGCTGTTTAGTGAAGAAAAATCGTCTTGTTCATAGTGATTCAGAGAGTTTAATATTCTGAATCACTATTTTTTATGAGGTTTTTTATTTTCCGAGAAATAGTTTCATTTGTGATTTTATTTCCCTGTTAATATTATGTTTTGAGGTTTAATTGAGCTTGTTGATATTTTTATTAAGAATTTACTCATCGTGCTAAGTATTGCGTATTTGTGCGGGTTTGGTACAGATATACTACCAGGTGGTTTTATTTATAATTAATTGAAGACACCTTTCATTAAGTATATGTTGGGTTGACCTATGATTATGGTTTTTAATGAAAAAATGAAAGTTGACATTGCTGAAAACGATAATGAGAATACCTTGCACTCATATTTATTTTCCCAGCAGGCTAAACCACATGCAGCGCTTGATGCGCTCTTCTCCGCATTATGGTCTTTTGGTAAGCCTTTTAATTTAAATCCTGGTGATGAGTTTTTACTTAATTCTGGCGGTGAGAATAAAATAGTCCTTCTGCAGTCCGGGATTTTTTCATTTTGCCGCTGCGGCAGTGGACTTCATGTGAGTTCTACATTTGCGCCCTCTATTGTCGGACTCGTCGATAGCTATGGGGTAACCTACGATGTTCCGACCCGACCGGAGCACTTTCTGGTGGCCGAAACCGAGTGCAGCGGACGTGCGGTTTCTTTGCCCGACTTTATTAAGACCGTCGATGAGTGCGATCTGTGGCACGATGTCGCACGAATACTTGCCTATCGTCTGATGGTGATGAGCGTACGGGATCGGGAGTTGGTTGGCGTGGATTCTTATCTGAAGGTGCGCGCATTATTAATCGAGCTTTGGGCTTATGCCAGCGAATACCGACAAAGCATTAACGTCCTTAACTTTATTCAAAGACGAACGGGCATATCCCGTAGCCGTACGATGAAACTTCTCTCTGAACTTAAGAAAGGGGGTTATATTAGTATCGATGGCGGTCGTTTATTAGACATGAAGAAATTACCGACGGCCTATTAGCGATGTTGCATAAAAGGTGTTTTTTTACATCAATTAAACACCTTTTAAAAAGTATTACGAACGGTTGTCTTTCGTGTGTTCATGTATTAATTAAAAAGTCAATAGTCCTGATGGCATAGGGTGTATCTCATGACTATAGTTCTTTTAAAACATGAGGTTATCTGTAGTCCTATAAAAACAGCAGGTGATGATTGCAACTGTTTATACCTTTTATAATAATTAACTAATGTCAGAGTGTTTATTTGAGTGAGGCGATTACTGGTCAGTAAGTTATCTCATATTAATGACGTGAGTGTCTTCCTGTAGCATATAAAGCCAGAGATCGTCAGGCTGGCCTGAGCGAAAGCCCTTGTCCACCAATGTCTGATATTTATCAAACTATAACACTGGGTTTTTATTAAATTTAAAAGGGATTATATGAAAAAGCATCTATTAGCCATGATGGTGACTGCTATTTCTGCAGGCGGCATGATGACTTCCGCTTTTGCGGATACGGCGACCGTTTCTGGTGGCACTGTTAATTTTGTCGGCCAGGTTGTTAATGCCGCCTGTTCTGTTTCTGCTGACTCCGTTGATCAAACGGTCACCTTAAGCCAGGTTCGTGCCAGCAAATTAACGGCCGCCGGCATGGTTGCGAATCAAAAAGAAGATTTCTCGATCAAACTGGAAGATTGCGATACCACGGTAAGCCAGGAAGCCGCAGTTATTTTTAACGGTCAGCAGGACGGTACGCTGGCCGGCTCCCTTGCCAACACCGCAGGTGCTGGTGCGGCTACCAACGTCGCTCTGCAGCTGTATGGTCCGGACGGCCAGCCGCTCAATATTGGCGATACTTCTGGCACCGTAACGTTAATTGATGGTGAAAACGTGGTTCCGCTGAGCGTCGATTATATCGCCACCGGCGCTGTAGTTGCCGGTAACGTCTCTGCTACCGCCACCTTTAGTATGGTGTACTCCTGATTTCTTTTCAGGTATTCCTCCGTGCATCTTGCACGGAGGAAACGCTATTTATGTTGCGCCCAAAATCGTTTATTTACTTAGAAAATGCTTAAAAGAACAATTCAATTTCTATCGCTGTTGCTGGCTATCGCTGGAATAATAAACCAGGCGCACGCGGGCGGTATCGCTCTGGGATCAACCCGCGTTATCTATCCGCAGGGAAGCAAGCAGGTCTCTCTGCCGGTTATTAACTCCTCGGAGAACAACGTTTTCCTGATTCAGTCCTGGGTTGCCAATGCTGATGGTAGCCGGAGCGCTGATTTTATTATTACCCCGCCGCTGTTCGTGATTCAGCCGAAAAAAGAGAACACCCTGCGAATTATGTACATCGGTCCGTCTTTGCCCACCGACCGGGAAAGCGTGTTCTATCTCAATAGCAAAGCGATCCCCTCGGTCGATAAAACCAGGCTGGCGAATAATTCATTGCAAATTGCGACCCAAAGCGTCATTAAACTTTTTATTCGTCCTGCGGATTTGTCCGTTCCTTCCACAAATGCGCCCGCGATGCTGCGCTGCCATAGCCAAAACGGTCGATTAATCGTTACCAATCCGTCGCCCTACTATGTCTCTCTGGTTGAAATACATGCTGGAAGCCGAAAACTGCCGAATGCCATGGTCGCGCCAAAAAGCGAGCTGACGTTGCAGAGCAGCGAAAGCCGGGTAACCTTCCAGACCGTCAATGATTTTGGTGCGACCACGCCTGTACAAACCTGCCAGAGCCAATCTTAGCGTGCAGAAAATGGCTGCTATAAAGCGTCAATCGCCGTCTGTCAGTAAACCGGTGCTGATGACCCTGACTTTAGTCAGCGTGTTAACGCTGCCGAAGGGCTGGGCGGATAACTATTTTAATCCCGCGTTTTTATCGGACGATCCGTCCAGGATCGCCGATCTTTCACGTTTTGAAGGCAACGGCCAGGCGCCTGGCGTTTATCGGGTCGACGTCTATCTGAATGGCGCCTTTCTTGCCACCCGCGATATGACCTTCTACGAAGCGAAACCCTCCGCCAGGACGCCAGCCGCAGACGACTCCGGGCTAAGCGCTTGTCTGACGCCTGATATGCTCAAAGAGATGAAGGTGAACGTTGAGGCCTTTCCGGGGTTGTTAAAGCCCTCTTCTCAAGGGTGCGTGGATATTGCCGCCGCCATTCCCGCGGCTTTCGCGCGCTTTGATTTCACCCAGCAGCGCCTGAATATCAGTATTCCCCAGGCGGCGATGAAGAACAGCGCCAGGGGCTATATTGCACCTGAATACTGGGATGAAGGGATCAACGCGCTATTGCTTAATTACACGTTTACCGGTGCGAATAGCCGCGATCGCAGCGAGGGCGGCGTTGATGCCCGTACCCTGTTTCTTGGCCTTAACAGTGGCCTGAACCTTGGCGCCTGGCGCTTGCGTAACTATTCCACCTGGAACGATAACAGCGGCGGCGAGAGCAATAAAAGCGACTGGCAGCATATCAGCACATATGTAGAGCGCGATTTGCGCGCTCTGAAAAGCGAACTGACCGCAGGAGATAGCTATACGCCTTCCGCGATCTTCGACAGTTTGCCCTTTCGCGGCATTCAGCTGGCTTCCGATGACAACATGCTGCCTGACAGTATGAAAGGCTTCGCACCGACCATCCACGGTATCGCTAAAAGCAATGCCCAGGTGACCATTCGGCAGAATGGCTACACCATCGACCAGCGCTACGTCTCTCCCGGCGCATTTACCATTGACGACCTTTACTCCACGGCCAGCAGCGGTGATTTGAGCGTTGAGATAAAAGAGTCCGATGGCAGCATCACTCGCTATAGCGTGCCGTATTCCGCTGTGCCAATTCTGCAACGTGAAGGGCGGTTGAAATACGCGGCCACGGCGGCGACCTATCGCGGCGACAGCAGCCAGAAAGAGGACGTTAAGTTTGGCCAGGCGACGCTGATATGGGGCCTGCCGCACGGCTTTACCGTCTACGGCGGGACGCAGTTTGCCGATCATTATCGCGCGCTGGCGTTAGGTACGGGAGCCAATCTGGGCGACTGGGGGGCGATTTCCGTCGACCTGACCCAGGCGCGCAGCACCCTGGCTGATGATAGCGAGCATCAGGGGCAATCCACGCGTTTTCTTTACGCTAAATCGCTGAATAGTCTGGGAACTAACTTTCAGCTGCTCGGCTATCGCTACTCAACATCGGGTTTTTATACCCTCGACGAGACGGCGTTGAAGCGCATGTCTGGCTATAACGGTCCAACCGACGAAAATGAAGACCAGCGTAGCTGGAGCGATTACTACAACCTCTATTACACCAAACGCGGCAAGATTCAGCTGAATATCTCGCAGCAGCTTGGGCGTTTTGGTTCGCTTTATGTAACCGGTAGTCAGCAGAGCTACTGGCATACCGGTGAGAAGAACACGCTGCTGCAAGTGGGCTATAGCGATACCCTGGCGGGCGTGTCATGGAGCCTCTCTTATAACCAAAGCCGTGCCCCGGGAGAGGACAAGAGCGACCAGCTTATTGCCCTGAATCTCTCGCTGCCGCTCAGCCAGTGGCTACATCACAGCGATGATGTTACCCACAAGCATCACAATATCTACGCCACGTTCAGCACCAGTACCGATCGGCACGGCGGCGTCAGCCAAAATGCCGGAATAAGCGGTACCGCGCTGGCGCAAAACAATCTCAGCTATAGCGTACAGCAGGGTTATCAAAATCATGGCGTTGGTAAAAGCGGCGCCGCCAGCCTCGAATATGATGGCGCCGAAGGCAATGTCAACGTGGGCTATAACACCAGCAATAACGGCGATTATCAGCAGATAAATTACGGTCTGAGCGGCGGCATAGTGGCGCATGCGCACGGCTTAACGCTGAGCCAGCCGCTGGGCGAGACCAACGTGCTGATCGCCGCTCCGGGAGCAGGCAATGTCAATATTGATGACGAGCCGGGCATTCATACCGATCGCCGGGGCTATGCGGTGGTGCCTTACGCCACGACCTATCGCCAAAATCGCATGGCGCTGGATGTGAACTCGATGGCGGATGACGTGGATATCGACGATGCCGTCGTGAACGTCGTGCCTACGCAGGGCGCGCTGGTACTGGCCAGCTTTAAAGCGCGCGTCGGCGAACGTGCGCTCCTGACGCTGCTGCACGACGGGCAGCCGGTACCGTTCGGCGCGACCGCCTCGACCGATGCGTCAGCGGAGGAGGCGATCGTCGGCGATGACGGCGAAGTTTACCTGGCCGGTTTGAGCCCCCAGGGAACGCTCAAAGTGCAGTGGGGCCGGGGAGCTTCCCGGCAGTGTCTGGTGCATTATCAACTTCCCGCAACCCGGCAGGCCCTGGTGCGACAACGCGTGGAATGCCGCTAAATGAAGACGGGTTTATTTTTTATTCCGCTGGCGGGACTGCTGTTAGCCAATGCGGCTCAGGCTGCCGTCTGTCAAAACGTCAACGGCGCGCCTACTACGGTCGATTACGATCTGAGTACCACCCTCACGGCGGCCCAAAACGCGGCGGGGAATACGGTTCAGTTGACCAAAAACCAGGAAGTGAACGTTCAGGCCGTGTGTCCCGCAGGGTCGGCATTCTCGAACCGGACGTATCGTTCCTATGTTTCACCCTACGCCGTGGTTGAAACCAGCGGCCCATGGAAGTATTTAAAGCTCGACCCTGACTATCTGGAGGGGGCGATGAGAATTGACGACTCCGCGGCAGGAACCCTTTATCTCCCTACCAACTACGCCTATATGGGCACCGATGACAGCGTAAACGCCGGCAAACCGTTCTACATCCGCGACTCGAACCTGGTGTTTCAGCTCAAGATTGCCAGGCCTTTCGTGGGAACCGTCACTATCACTCCGAAGACCATGTTCAACGTCTACGTGACGACAGGGACGAGCGATCCCCTGAGCAACGTGGTTTACAACATTGCTTACAGCGGAACGGTAACCGTGCCACAAAGCTGCGAAATCAACGCAGGGCAGACCATTCTTGTGGATTTCGGCTCGCTTTATAGCGGTGGCTTCAACCGCGCCGGGGCAAAGCCGGTGAGCGTCAGAAATAAAAAATTCAGGGTGCCGGTGAAATGCAGCGGCGTGAATTCGCAGGTTAATTTAAGCCTGCGGCTGATTGCGACAGCGGATACTCACCTTAACCAGGCTATCGCCTCGGATAACCCGGGCGTCGGCGTGGTGGTTGAGACCAACGATGGCGCGGTATTGACGCCAAACGATGCCAGCAGCGTGGTGCCTTTCGTCACTGACGATGCCGGTAAAGCCAACATCGCGCTGCAGGCTTATCCGGTTAGCACGACCGGTGAAATTCCCGCGGAGGGCGTATTTACCGCGCTGGCTAACCTGCGGGTGGACTTCGACTAAATGAGCTTAAAACGCGGTCTCTTTTTAGCGCTCCTCTGCGGGAGCCCATTTTGCCAGGCCAGTAATACCGGCAATAACCTGGAATTTACCGGCACGATCGTTGCGCAAACCTGCGATGTGGAGATTTCCAGCGTCAGCCAGAGTATCGATTTGGGGCAGTTTTCGGTTGAGGATTTTCCGGCGATCGGAACGTGGACGAAAGCGAAGCCGTTTAACATCAATCTGAAAAACTGCTCCCGGGGGATTACCGGAACCAAAATCTGGTTTACCGGCACGGCAGACAGTGATGATCCGTCGCTGCTGGCGCTGACCGATACCGGCATGGGTAACGAAAATATGCTGGCCAGCGGCGTTGGCGTGGAAATTAACAATGATGATGGGGATGAAATCAGTATCAATAACAGCAACTCGGCGGTTTATTCCCTAAAGGCCGGGCGCAATACCCTCTCCTTCTACATTCGCTACAAATCGACACGGCCAGTGGTCACCTCCGGTAATGCGACGGCGGTGATGTATTTCGACCTGCAATACGAATAGGCGCGGCGATGAATAAATATGCTTATTTAGCCTGCATGGCTTGCTGCCTACTGACGCCAGCAACGGCAGACGCGCATGACGGGCGTATCTATGTCTCCGGCACGATTACCGACAATACCTGCACGCTGTCGCCGGATTCAGAAAACATTAACGTGGAGATGGGCAGCGTATCGAACCGTCAGTTTTACCAGGCTGGCGATGGTTCCGCCTGGCAGCCTTTCGCCATTGATTTGCAAAACTGCGGCAGCACCGTCAGCGGCGTTACGGTGAGCTTCAGCGGGACGGCAAATCAGCGAAATACGGATCTCCTGGCGCTTATCGACGCGGCGGACGATGCCACAGGGATTGGCATTGGCCTCTATGACCAGGATAAACATCTTATTCCGCCAGGGCAGACGAGCGAAGTCATCGCGCTTTCTCCGGGGCAGACTTCCGCGCATCTGCAGTTCTATGCTCGCTATATCGCGGACGGCAGCGCGGTTACGGCCGGAAAGGCGAATGCTTCAGCCACGTTTATCCTCGCCTATGAATAAACTCCTTTTTTATATCGTCATGAGCTGGCTGCTGCCGATCCCTGTGGCTCAGGCGGGCGTGGTGATCGGCGGGGCGCGGTTTATCTATCATGCGCAGATGCCGACCCTAAGCGTGCCGGTGAGCAACACCTCTTCTGAGAGCTGGCTTATTGATAGCCACATTCAGTCGGCGCAACGATGGCCCGGCGCGGCTATTGCCGCAGGGAACAGACCCCCCTTTATCATTACGCCGCCGTTGTTCCGTCTTGCGGCAGAGCAGGAGAATACGCTGCGCGTGACCTGGACCGGCGACGCGCTCCCCCCCGACCGGGAAAGCCTGTTCACATTGAGTATTGCCGCCATACCCTCCGGTAAGCCTGGCGACCATCATGTTCAGATGGCCTTTCGTTCCGCGCTGAAACTTATCTATCGTCCTGCTGGCCTGGCAGGCAATCCCCAGCAGGCGTACCGGGGACTGCGCTGGACGTTGACCCCGGAGGGGCTGTCGGTACAGAACCCGGGCCCCTATTACGTCACGCTCTTCTCGCTCAAGGCCAACGGCCGGCCCATTGATACCGCAGGCGTCGTCGCCCCTTTTTCGACGCGCAAAACCGACTGGTGCCAGCGGGCGACCCGCTGCGAGGTGCGCTGGCAAAGCATTAATGATTATGGCCGCGTGCTGCCGCCGATAGCGGCGAACGTACTGCTGGCGCGCTGATTTTTATCCCTGGAATGAGAGTTTGTTTTATGCACGATTCATCTTTAAAGCTGAGCTGCCTGGCGGCGCTGGCGCTGGTTAGCGGCGCGATTTCTTTACCGGCGCAGGCGGAGAACGGCGAGCCGGCGTCGCAGATTGGTCCGGCGGCGGAGGCCTATATCGCCAGCCATCCGGATAAAGTCGGCGAAGCCGTAGCCACGTATCTGGCCAATCACCCGGAATTTCTCATCGCCGCCAGCGAAACGCTACATCAGCGGCAGCAGATCGCCCAACAGCAGGCTTACGTACAGCTGGCCCTGCAGTATCAGGCCGGGCTGTTGAGCAGCGCCAGCCCATCCGTTGGCCCGGCAGATGCGAAAGCTGCAGTGGTCATGTTCTTTGATTATCAGTGTTCATGGTGCAGCAAAATGGCGCCGGTTATCGAGGCGCTGATCAAAGCCAACCCGGATACGCGCTTTGTTTTCAAAGAGTTCCCTATTTTTTCTTCGCGCTGGCCGGTATCGGGGCTGGCAGCAAGGATCGGCGAACAGGTGTGGTTAAGCGACGGCGGCGCCAAATATCTTGACTGGCATAACGCGCTCTATGCCACCGGTAAAGTGGAAGGCGCGCTCACGGAACAGGATGTCTATGGCCTGGCGCAGCATTATCTGTCGAAAGAGAAGATCGCGGAGGTCAAGCAGGCGCAGGATAGCGGGGCGGTTCATGACGCTCTGCTGGCAAATCAGGCGCTGGCCCAGCATATGAACTTTTCCGGTACCCCCGCGTTTGTCGTGATGCCACAGGCGAAAACGCCGGAGGCTAACCGCGTCTCGGTGATGCCCGGCAGCTCCTCGCAGGACGCTCTGCAGACGGCGATTCAGAAAGCGAAAGGCTAGGGACGGTGTTCTCCACCGGGGTGGTCACGCCCCGGTGAAATCAAACACAGGAGTGTCGAAACATGGAAAAAATGCCCCTCATACATAGTGTGATACCCGCGCTGGTCTTGCCGCTATGGTTTATCGGCTGCGCGTGCCTCGCCTCCGGCGGTCAGCTTCAGTTTTCCGGTAGCGTGATAACCGCCGCCTGCTGGAACGAAACGGGAACCTCCGATATTTTATGCCAGCGTCAGGATCGTCTTGAGCGTCATATCACCGTGGAAAACCTCATTGTGCCCATATCCTCCCCCTATGCCACGATTGAAAAGTCCTACCTGGATGAGGACAAACAGCTAACGCTGCTGCGCGTGGTCTATGACTGATCCTCACGCCCGTCTGTCATTGCCAATAATCCGATCGCCCCGGTCCCTCAGGCAAGATAAGGGGCGGAGAAGAGGGTATTTCTTGCGCATCTGTTTAATGAGTCAGTGCCGTTTTCATTATTGTTAAGAGAATATTCTCTGCAACAGAAACATTCATTTATGTGGTTATTAACAACATTCATTGACACCCTTTTTGCATGAGTTTTTATGCCGTTGCTATGTGAGATTTCAATCACTAATATCATTTTCTTTTCGATTGATACTTCTTTCCCGATTGGCCGGTTTGGCTATGGATACATCAATTTTACTCCCATGAATATCTGCAATTATAGGCTGGTGAGAGAGCAATAATACATCTGGCCAGAGGGCTTATGGGATTAAATGCGTTATATGTTGCGTTATCAATTTTTAAATTTTTTTCTGAGGGATTAACATGAAAAAAACATGTGTTGCCGGCCTGATTGGCCTGGCATTATGCGCAGGTAGCGCCATGCATTCTGTTTATGCCGCTGATGCTAAACATCCCAATCTGGTCATCATTCTGGCAGATGATTTAGGCTATGGTGACCTGGGCGCCTATGGGCATCAAATCGTCAAAACGCCCAATATTGATAAGCTGGCTCAGGAAGGGGTGAAGTTCACCGATTATTATGCTCCGGCGCCGCTCTGCTCACCTTCGCGGGCGGGCCTGTTGACCGGCCGCATGCCGTTTCGTACGGGCATTAGATCGTGGATCCCGGAGGGGAAAAATGTTGCCTTAGGCCGTAACGAGCTGACGATTGCGAATCTGCTGAAGCAGCAGGGTTACGATACGGCGATTATGGGCAAACTCCATCTCAACGCCGGCGGCGATCGTACCGACCAGCCGCAGGCGAAGGACATGGGCTTTGACTACAGGCTGGTCAATACCGCCGGGTTCGTGAGCGACTCAACGCTGGATAACGCCAAAGAGCGTCCTCGCTACGGCATGGTCTATCCCACCGGTTTTACCCGCAACGAGAAACCTATCGGTCGCGCGAAGACGTTCAGCGGCGAGCTGGTGAGTTCGGAAGTCGTCAACTGGCTGGATAAGAAGAAAGATAACAACCCCTTCTTCCTCTACGTCGCCTTTACCGAAGTGCATAGCCCGCTGGCCTCGCCGAAGAAATATCTCGATATGTACGCGCCTTATATCAGCGCTTATGCGAAGCAGCACCCGGATCTGTTCTACGGTGATTGGGCGGATAAGCCCTGGCGCGGCGCCGGTGAGTACTATGCCAACATCAGCTATATGGATGCTCAGGTAGGGAAAGTGCTCGACAAGATTAAAGCAATGGGTGAAGAAGATAACACGATCGTGATTTTTACCAGCGATAACGGCCCGGTTACCCGCGAAGCGCGAAAAGTTTATGAGCTGAACCTTGCTGGTGAAACGGATGGGCTGCGGGGTCGTAAAGATAACCTGTGGGAAGGCGGAATTCGCGTCCCGGCGATTATCAAATATGGTCACCATATTCCGCAGGGGATGGTCTCAGAAACGCCGATGTCGGGTCTGGACTGGATGCCGACGCTGGCGCAAATGATGAACTTCCCTCTGCCGAAGGACCGTACCTATGACGGCCAGTCAATCGTACCGGTACTGGAGAAGCAAGCGTTCAAGCGGGAAAAACCGCTGATTTTCGGTATCGATATGCCGTTCCAGGACGATCCGACCGATGAATGGGCGATTCGCGACGGCGACTGGAAAATGATTATTGATCGCGAAGGTAAGGCTAAATACCTCTATAATCTGAAGCAGGATCGCGCAGAAACGCTAAATCAAATCGGTAAGCAGCCCGAAATTGAGCAGCGGATGTTCGCTGAGTTTCTGAAATATAAAAATGACATCGATAATGATTCACTGATGAAAGCCCGTGGCGATAAACCGACGCCGGTGACCTGGGGCTGATGAAATATTAGCATATCATAATCGTATGCTACCAGGCGCCATACCTGCCTGATTCAGCGTTCTGACGTTGAATCAGGTATTTTTATTGGCCCGCATCGGCGGATAGACAGAGGCTGCAATAACCTGAACCGTTACTCATAATCAAAAAAAGGGTGATAACGCGCTTTTACCCTGGAGAAATAATAGTGATAAAATCAGCGAGGCCCGAGGGAAATATTCGCAGTGAGTGAATATGTTTAACGACGTTAATGTTAATAGTTGCAAAACGCCCGGTTGTAAAAATCTTGGCGTGCTTAATAGCCCTGATTACCTTCGTCAGGGAGAAAATATCCTGTGCCGGGAATGCGGCTTTCTCTTTCCGCCCATTTCGGCGATTTCCCTTAACGCTTTTCGCCGCACGGTAAACCAGGGATGGAAGGGGCTGGTTAAGCAGTGTCCGGGATGCGGCAGCGTTTCTCTAAAACGCTACGGCTACTCGGCGCAGGGCGAGCGGCGTATGGCATGTCGCGACTGCAGCAAGACCTTCGTGATACCGGACAGCCTGACCCTCACGCCTCGCCAGCAGGAGCTTGCCGCTCTCATCCAGCAAGGCAGCTCGCTTAACGATATTCGCACTCTACTGGCTATCGATAACACTACATTAGGCCGCGAATTAGCTAACCTCTCTTATCGCGCGGACCTGGCGGAGCGCGCTTTTGACTTTCCGGCGTTTGATATTGTTCTCACCACCCGGGCGTTTAGCCTTGGTTTTAACGGTGGAGAGAATCGGCTGTATGTGCTGGTCACCGCTGAGGAAAAAAGCGGTAAAGTGGTGGCTATCTCGACGAACTATACTCCACGCCCGGTTGAGCCGGCGTATCAGTATCAATCGCAATATGAAGAACGACTGCCCCCAGGCACGCTGGCGTATCTCGTGCAACGCAAAGAAATGCTCACTATGCGGCGTCGTGGCGCGCTGTTTGATATTGATTACGGGCCGGGAACGTTGCACCGGCATGTGCGAGGTATGCTGGTTAAACCCGTATTGCCGGCCTATCGACATTTTGAACTGGTGCGAATGTTAACCGATGAGCGTTCGCTAAATGTGCAGCATTATCTCGATCATGAGTGTTTCATCCTTGGCGGATGTATGATGGCAAACCTGGCGCAGGTCCGGCAGGGGCGCTGCCATATCTCATTCGTCAGAGAACGCGGTGTAAACCCCCCTCAGGGCGACATGCCACCGCGACTGTTCTACAGCGGCGGGATCCGCAACAATGTCTGGCGAACATTCTCCACGCGGGACTACGCCATGGCCGTTTGTAACCTGACCGGAAGTAAGAAAACCGGCCTGTTACGGCATGCGACCCTGCGAAGCGCCAGCGAATTTATAGACTATATTTATCGCCATCCTTTCCTTCCCTGGCTCACCAGGATGTCGCCTGCCAACGTGACGTCTGCGCTAAATCATTTGAAATATGAATATAACAACCGTCTTTCCTGCCTGCCTTTTTAAACTTCACTGCCCGGTTAACCCGGTCAGCATTTGACGGGCGTACATTCGTAAAAAACGATCTTAACGGCAATTTAAACCTACTTTTTTCGATGTATTTGCGTCTGTATTATACTTTTATCGAGTTGTTTGCCGATAAGGTGAGGTAAAAGTGAAACATCTACAGCGTTTTTTTCATAGCGAGGCATCCGGGGGGATAATCCTCATCTTCGCCGCCGCTATGGCGATGCTATTAGCCAATACGGGCCTGACCAGCGGCCTGTATCACTCTTTTCTGGAGACGCCCGTTCAGCTGCGCGTAGGCGCGTTAGAGATCAACAAGAACATGCTGTTGTGGATAAACGACGCGCTGATGGCGGTATTTTTCCTGCTTATAGGTCTGGAAGTAAAGCGCGAGATGAAACAGGGCGCGTTGGCCAGCCGTCGCCAGGCCGTATTTCCGGTCGTCGCGGCGTTGGGCGGCATGGTGGTTCCGGCGTTAGTCTATCTGGCATTTAACGGCCAGGATGCGATTGCCAGGGAAGGGTGGGCGATTCCGGCTGCGACCGATATTGCCTTCGCGCTGGGCGTACTGGCGCTGCTGGGCAATCGTGTTCCCGCTGCGCTGAAGATCTTTCTGATGGCGCTGGCCATCATCGACGATCTGGGCGCCATTATTATCATTGCGCTGTTCTACACGCACGATCTTTCCGTGGTGTCGTTGGTTGTCGCTGCCGGCGCCATTATGGTGCTGGCGGCGCTGAATCTGAGCGGCGTACGGCGTACCGGGATCTATATTCTGGTCGGCGCCATACTCTGGACTGCGGTGCTGAAGTCGGGGGTTCACGCAACGCTGGCTGGCGTCATTGTCGGCTTTATGATCCCGCTAAAAGAGCAGAACGGTAAATCGCCGGCGAAGCAGCTTGAGCACGTGCTGCATCCGTGGGTGGCCTTCCTGATCCTGCCGCTGTTCGCCTTCGCTAACGCGGGCGTTTCTTTGCAGGGCGTCACGGTAGAAGGGCTGACCTCGCTGCTGCCGTTAGGTATTATTGCCGGGCTGTTTATCGGTAAGCCATTGGGAATTAGCGTATTCTGCTGGCTGGCGCTGAAGCTGAAATGGGCCTCGTTGCCGGAAGGGACAACCTGCAAGCAAATTATGGCGGTCGGCATTCTATGTGGGATTGGCTTCACAATGTCGATTTTTATTGCCACCCTGGCCTTCGGCAGCGTCGACCCCGGATTGATCAACTGGGCCAAGCTTGGCATCCTGATTGGATCGATATTATCGGCAGTCACGGGATACATCATACTGCGTAAGCGCGTAACGGATTCGGGCTACGCGGCTTAACATCTCACGGAGAGCCGCTACGGCTCTCCTGGACATTATCAGGGAGAGAAGCATGTCGCATATCAACTACAACCATCTGTACTACTTCTGGCATGTCTATAAAGAAGGCTCCGTTGTTGGCGCGGCGGAAGCGCTGTTCCTGACGCCGCAGACCATTACCGGGCAAATTAAGGCGCTGGAAGAGCGCCTGCAGGGGAAGTTGTTCAAGCGAAAAGGAAGAGGGCTGGAGCCCAGCGAATTAGGCGAGTTGGTTTTCCGCTATGCGGATCGCATGTTTACGCTGAGCCAGGAAATGCTCGATATCGTTAACTATCGTAAAGAGTCGAATCTGCTGTTTGACGTCGGCGTCGCGGACGCGCTGTCGAAAAGGTTGGTGAGCGGAGTACTGGATGCTGCCGTTGTCGATAACGAACAGATCCATTTACGCTGTTTCGAATCAACCCACGAAATGCTGCTGGAGCAGCTTAGCCAGCATAAGCTCGATATGATTATTTCCGACTGCCCTATTGATTCAACCCAGCAGGAAGGGCTGTTTTCAGTGAAAATTGGCGAATGCAGCGTCAGCTTCTGGTGCATGAATCCGCCGCCGAAAAAACCGTTCCCGGCCTGTCTGGAAGAGCGTCGCTTACTGATCCCTGGCCGTCGTTCGATGTTAGGGCGCAAGCTGCTCAACTGGTTTAACTCGCAGGGATTGCAGGTGGAAATCCTCGGCGAGTTTGACGATGCGGCGTTGATGAAAGCCTTCGGCGCGGCGCATAATGCGATATTCGTTGCCCCGACGCTGTATGCGCATGATTTCTATAGCGATGAGTCGATAGTTGAGATCGGACGGATGGACAACGTCATGGAAGAGTATCACGCGATCTTCGCTGAACGAATGATCCAGCATCCGGCTGTGCAGCGTATTTGTCATCGCGACTATTCGGCGCTCTTTACGCCGCCGCAGGCCCAGGACAGCGCTGTTTCTGGCGGTTCGGCAAAGCAATAGTTGCCAGAAGCGCGATGGTTGACGCTTTGAGCGATAGACGACAGACATAAAAAAACCCGCTTTCGCGGGTTTTTTTACAAAGCGACAACAAGCAGACGATTAAGCCAGTTTGTTGATCTGAGCGGTCAGGTTTGCTTTATGACGCGCAGCTTTGTTTTTGTGGATCAGACCTTTAGCAGCCTGACGGTCCACGATTGGTTGCATTTCGTTAAATGCTTTCAGTGCAGTAGCTTTGTCGCCAGCTTCGATAGCTGCGTATACTTTCTTGATGAAAGTACGCATCATAGAGCGACGGCTAGCGTTGTGCTTGCGGGCCTTTTCAGACTGAACGGCGCGCTTCTTAGCTGATTTGATATTAGCCAAGGTCCAACTCCCAAATGTGTTCTATATGGACAATTCAAAGGCCGAGGAGAATGCCCGTTTAGCCTTCTTTTGTCAATGGATTTGTGCAAATAAGCGTCGTTTAAACGAACAACGCTTCATTACGTAGTGATGGCGCAAGATTCTACCAGCTTGTTGCAGGCGAATACAGCCTTTCAACCATAAAAATCGACGACGCCGGAGAGATTTTCCCGCAATCTCGCGCTGAGTGAATGAATTCCCGGGATCTTTCGGTGAAGAGGTGCAATCGCTGGTTAACGTCGCCAGTTGTACAAGGTATACTCGGACGATTTTCACTGTTTTGAGCCAGACATGAAGCTGATACGCGGCATACATAATCTCAGTCAGGCCCCGCACGGGTGCGTGCTGACCATTGGAAATTTTGACGGCGTGCATCGCGGGCACCAGGCATTATTGCAGCGTTTGCGCGCAGAAGGGCGCCAGCGTGGCTTACCGGTGGTGGTGATGATTTTTGAGCCGCAGCCGCTTGAGCTTTTTGCCGCCGATAAAGCGCCGGCACGTTTAACGCGCCTGCGTGAGAAGCTGAACTATCTGGCTGAAAGCGGCGTCGATTACGTCCTGTGCGTGCGTTTCGATCGGCGCTTCGCGGCATTGACCGCCCAGGACTTTATCAGCGAACTGCTGGTCCGCCAGCTGGGCGTTCAGTTCCTCGCCGTTGGCGATGATTTCCGCTTTGGCGCAGGTCGCCAGGGGGATTTCTTGTTATTACAAAAAGCCGGCGTGGAGTACGGCTTTGACGTCACCAGCACCCAAACCTTCTGTGAAGGCGGCGTGCGCATCAGCAGCACCGCGGTGCGCCAGGCGCTGGCAGACGACGATCTGCCCCTGGCGGAGACGCTGCTGGGGCATCCGTTTACTATCTCCGGCCGCGTTGTGCACGGTGATGAACTCGGGCGCACAATAGGTTTCCCGACGGCGAATTTACCGCTGCGTCGTCAGGTTTCCCCGGTTAAAGGGGTCTATGCGGTAGAAGTGACAGGGCTTGGCGACAAACCTTTTATGGGCGTCGCCAACATTGGTACTCGTCCAACGGTGTCCGGCGTGCGTCAGCAGCTGGAAGTCCATCTCCTGGATGTTGTAATGGACCTCTACGGTCGCCATATAGATGTAATACTGCGTAAAAAAATACGTAACGAGCAGCGATTTGCGTCGCTTGATGAGCTAAAAGCGCAAATCGCACGTGATGAGTTAACGGCCCGCGACTTCTTTGGGCTAACCGGGCAGGCATAACCCTGACGGTGTTTATCAAACCGAAATACGGAACCGAGAATCTGATGAGTGACTATAAATCGACCCTGAATTTGCCGGAAACAGGGTTCCCGATGCGCGGCGACCTCGCCAAGCGTGAACCGGGAATGCTGGCGCGTTGGACCGATGATGACCTGTACGGCATCATTCGTGCAGCCAAAAAAGGCAAAAAAACCTTCATTCTGCATGATGGCCCTCCTTATGCGAATGGCAGCATTCATATTGGTCACTCGGTTAACAAGATTCTGAAAGACATTATCGTTAAGTCCAAAGGGCTGGCGGGCTATGACTCTCCGTACGTACCGGGCTGGGACTGTCACGGTCTGCCAATCGAGCTGAAGGTAGAGCAGGAATACGGCAAGCCGGGCGAGAAATTCACCGCCGCCGAGTTCCGCGCCAAGTGCCGCGAATATGCCGCCACTCAGGTTGACGGGCAGCGCAAAGACTTTATCCGTCTGGGCGTGCTCGGCGACTGGTCGCACCCGTACCTGACCATGGACTTCAAAACGGAAGCCAACATCATCCGCGCGCTGGGTAAAATCATCGGCAACGGCCACCTGCACAAAGGCGCTAAGCCGGTGCACTGGTGCGTAGACTGCCGTTCCGCGCTGGCGGAAGCGGAAGTTGAGTATTACGACAAAACTTCTCCGTCCATCGACGTGGCGTTCCACGCGACCGATAAAGCGGCGGTGCTGGCGAAATTCGGCGTGGCCGACGTTAACGGTCCGGTTTCTCTGGTTATCTGGACCACCACCCCGTGGACCCTGCCAGCGAACCGCGCCATCTCCCTGTCCCCGGAATTTGACTATGCGCTGGTGCAGGTTGACGGCCAGGCGCTGATCCTGGCGAAAGATCTGGTCGACAGCGTCATGAAACGCGCCGGCATTACTGATTACACCATCCTTGCGGTGGTAAACGGCGCCGAGCTGGAGCTGATGCGCTTTAAGCATCCGTTCCTCGATTTCGACGTCCCGGCGATCCTGGGCGATCACGTCACTCTGGACGCGGGTACCGGTGCGGTACATACCGCGCCAGGCCACGGCCCGGATGACTATGTTATCGGTCAAAAATATGGCCTGGAAGTCGCTAACCCGGTGGGTCCGGACGGCGCCTATCTGCCGGGAACTTACCCGACGCTGGATGGCGTAAACGTGTTTAAAGCCAACGATATTGTCGTTGCGCTGCTGTCTGAAAAAGGCGCGCTGCTGCACGTAGAGAAAATGCAGCACAGCTACCCGTGCTGCTGGCGTCACAAAACGCCGATCATCTTCCGCGCCACGCCGCAGTGGTTCGTGAGCATGGATCAGAAAGGCCTGCGCGCGCAGTCGCTTGCCGAAATCAAAGGCGTGCAGTGGATCCCTGACTGGGGCCAGGCGCGTATTGAATCGATGGTCGCCAACCGTCCTGACTGGTGTATTTCCCGTCAGCGTACCTGGGGCGTACCGATGTCGCTGTTCGTGCATAAAGAGACGCAGGAGCTGCATCCGCGTACTCTCGAACTGATGGAAGAAGTGGCGAAACGCGTTGAGATCGACGGCATTCAGGCGTGGTGGGATCTCGATTCCCGCGACATCCTCGGCGCCGAGGCCGATAGCTATGAGAAGGTGCCGGATACGCTGGACGTGTGGTTTGACTCCGGATCGACCCACTCCTCCGTTGTTGACGTGCGTCCGGAATTTGCCGGTCACGCCGCCGATATGTATCTCGAAGGTTCTGACCAGCACCGCGGCTGGTTCATGTCATCCCTGATGATCTCTACCGCGATGAAGGGCAAAGCGCCTTACCGCCAGGTGCTGACCCACGGCTTTACCGTTGATGGCCAGGGCCGCAAGATGTCCAAGTCTATCGGCAACACCGTCTCTCCGCAGGATGTGATGAACAAACTGGGCGCGGATATTCTGCGTCTGTGGGTGGCTTCCACCGACTACACTGGCGAAATGGCGGTCTCCGACGAGATCCTTAAACGCGCCGCCGACAGCTATCGTCGTATCCGTAACACCGCGCGCTTCCTGCTGGCGAACCTCAATGGCTTCGATCCAGCTAAAGATATGGTGAAACCGGAAGAGATGGTCGTGCTGGACCGCTGGGCAGTAGGCTGCGCGCAAGCGGCGCAGGACGATATCGTCAAAGCCTATGAGTCTTACGATTTCCACGAAGTCGTGCAGCGTCTGATGCGCTTCTGCTCCATTGAAATGGGTTCGTTCTGGCTTGATATCATTAAAGACCGTCAGTACACCACCAAGGCGGACAGCGTCGCGCGCCGTAGCTGCCAGACCGCGCTGTACCACATTGCCGAAGCGCTGGTACGCTGGATGGCGCCGATCATGTCCTTTACCGCTGACGAAATCTGGGGTTACCTGCCGGGCGACCGCGAGAAATACGTCTTTACCGGCGAATGGTACACCGGTCTGTTTGGCCTGGCCGACGACGAAGCGATGAACGATGGTTTCTGGGACGAGCTGCTAAAAGTGCGCGGCGAAGTCAACAAGGTTATCGAACAGGCGCGTGCTGACAAGCAGGTGGGTGGCTCTCTGGAAGCGGCGGTAACGCTGTATGCCGATGCCGATCTCGCGGCGAAGCTCAACGCGCTGGGCGATGAATTGCGATTTGTCCTGTTGACCTCAGGGGCGAAAGTTGCCGATTATGCGCAGGCTCCGGCCGACGCATGGCAGAGTGAGCTGCTGAAAGGCCTGAAAGTCGTGCTGAGCAAAGCCGAAGGTGATAAGTGCCCGCGCTGCTGGCATTACACGACGGACATCGGCAAGGTGGCGGAACACGCGGATATCTGCGGACGCTGTGTCAGCAACATCGCCGGTGACGGCGAAAAACGTAAATTTGCCTGATGAGTAAACCGATTAGTTCAACGGGGCTACGCTGGCTCTGGGTCGTCGTAGCCGTGCTGATTATCGATTTAGGCAGCAAATTCCTGATCCTCCAGAACTTCGCTCTGGGGGATACGGTATCGCTGTTCCCATCGCTTAATCTGCATTATGCGCGTAACTATGGCGCGGCCTTTAGCTTCCTCGCCGACAGTGGCGGCTGGCAGCGCTGGTTCTTCGCCGGTATCGCTATCGGTATCTGCGTGATCCTTGCGGTGCTGATGTATCGCTCTAAGGCGACGCAAAAGCTGAATAATATTGCCTATGCGCTGATTATTGGCGGCGCGTTGGGCAATTTATTCGACAGGCTTTGGCATGGTTTTGTCGTCGATATGATCGATTTCTACGTCGGGGACTGGCATTTCGCCACCTTCAACCTTGCCGATACCGCTATTTGTATCGGCGCGGCGCTGATTGTGCTGGAAGGCTTCTTGCCGAACGCGGCTGCGAAGAAACAGGCGTAACAATACCCGCCGGGCGGCGCGACGTTTGCACGGGTCTACGTTCTCCGTAGGCCCGTTCAGCGCCAGCGTCACCGGACAAAACTAGTGAGCAACCTGCATGTCTAAATCAGTACAGAGCAACAGTGCGGTGCTGGTGCACTTCACCTTAAAGCTCGACGATGGCTCCACCGCAGAGTCAACCCGCAACAACGGTAAACCGGCGCTCTTTCGTCTGGGCGATACTTCCCTGTCTGAAGGTCTGGAACAGCATCTGCTGGGGCTAAAAGAGGGGGATAAAACCACCTTTTCGCTGGAGCCGGACGCCGCGTTTGGCGTACCGAGCCCGGACCTGATCCAATATTTCTCGCGTCGGGAATTTATCGATGCGGGCGAGCCGGAAGTCGGCGCGATTATGCTCTTTACCGCAATGGATGGCAGCGAAATGCCCGGCGTGATCCGTGAAGTAAACGGCGATTCGATTACCGTTGATTTCAACCATCCGCTGGCCGGGCGTACCGTTCATTTTGATGTTGAAGTGCTGGAGATCGATCCGGCGCTGGAGGGGTAACATGCAGATTCTGTTGGCTAACCCGCGCGGCTTCTGCGCAGGCGTTGACCGCGCTATCAGCATTGTTGAAAACGCGCTGACGCTATATGGCGCGCCGATCTACGTGCGTCATGAAGTCGTGCACAACCGCTATGTTGTCGATAGCCTGCGTCAACGCGGCGCTATTTTTATCGAGCAGATTAGCGAAGTGCCGGACGGCGCGATCCTGATTTTCTCCGCCCACGGCGTCTCTCAGGCCGTACGCAACGAGGCGAAAAGCCGCGATCTGACGGTTTTTGACGCTACCTGCCCGCTGGTGACCAAAGTCCATATGGAAGTTGCTCGCGCCAGCCGTCGGGGGGAAGAGTCGATCCTGATTGGTCACGCCGGTCACCCGGAAGTTGAAGGCACCATGGGCCAGTACAGTAACCCGCAGGGGGGGATGTACCTGGTGGAATCGCCGAATGACGTCTGGAAGCTGGATGTGAAAAACGACGCTAAGCTGTCGTTTATGACTCAGACGACGCTCTCCGTTGATGATACCTCCGACGTGATTGACGCCCTGCGCGAGCGCTTCCCGAAAATCGTCGGGCCGCGCAAAGATGATATCTGCTATGCGACGACAAACCGGCAAGAGGCCGTCCGCGCGCTGGCCGGGCAGGCTGACGTAGTGCTGGTGGTGGGGTCGAAGAACTCCTCGAACTCTAACCGTCTGGCCGAACTGGCCCAGCGGATGGGGAAAGCTGCCTATCTGATCGATGATGCGACCGATATCCAGGAAGCCTGGGTGAAAGACGCAACCTGCGTCGGCGTAACCGCAGGCGCATCGGCGCCGGATATTCTGGTACAGAACGTGATTTCGCGTTTGCAGGAGCTGGGCGGCGGCGAAGCGGTGCCGCTGGAAGGCCGTGAAGAGAACATTGTTTTCGAAGTGCCGAAAGAGCTGCGCGTAGACGTCCGTGAAGTAGAGTAAGTTCTTTTTCCCCGCAGTATGAGAAGATGCCAGGCTTAACGTCTGGCATTTTTTATGGAGAAACTATGCGCTTACCTATCATTCTGGATACCGATCCCGGCATTGATGACGCCGCAGCGATTGCCGCGGCGCTGTTCGCTCCCGAACTGGACCTACAGCTGATGACCACGGTAGCGGGGAACGTATCCGTGGAGAAAACCACCCGCAACGCCCTGCAGCTTTTGCATTTCTGGAACGCCGATGTTCCGTTGGCTCAGGGCGCTTCCATGCCGCTGGTCCGCCCGCTGCGCGACGCCGCCTCCGTACACGGCGAGTCCGGGATGGAAGGCTACGATTTCGTGGAACATAACCGTCAGCCGCTGGCAAAACCGGCATTTCAGGCGATCCGCGATGCGCTGATGCACGCTCCGGAGCCGATGACCCTGGTGGCGATTGGCCCGCTAACCAATATCGCGCTTCTGCTGACCCAGTATCCCGAATGCCGCTTTAATATCCGTCGACTGGTTATCATGGGCGGTTCCGCCGGGCGCGGTAACTTTACGCCGAATGCGGAGTTCAATATCGCCATCGACCCGGAAGCGGCGGCGAAAGTTTTCCAGAGCGGGCTGGAGATTGTGATGTGCGGGCTGGATGTCACCAACGAGGCGATGCTGGCTCCGGACTACCTTGCTACGCTACCGACGCTGAATCAGACCGGGAAGATGCTGCATGCGCTATTTAGCCACTACCGGAGCGGGAGCATGAGCAGCGGCCTGCGTATGCATGACCTGTGCGCGATTGCCTGGCTGGTTCGTCCGCAGCTCTTCACCCTCAAGCCCTGTTTTGTGACGGTAGAAACCCAGGGAACCTGGACCTCGGGAACGACGGTGGTCGATATCGAAGGCAAACTGGGCCAACCGGCAAACGTGCAGGTGGCGCTGGGTCTGGATGTAGAAGGTTTTCAGCGCTGGGCAGCGGAGGTGATTGCTTTAGCGCCCTAATCTGGCGATGAAGCGGCCGGCATGGCTTTCAGGTTTTCTGCGTTGAATCCACGACGTTGCGCCAGAGCGTGCCCGCTTCATCCGTCCACATCATCAGTAGCAGGGAAGCTAAGCGCTCTGCCGCTGCGGAAAGAGGCCTGTTTTTTACGCGAATCATACCCAGCGTGCGTCTGATGACCGGCTCCACAAGCGGGACGCTCACCACGGCGCTCTCTCCGTGGGGCATTGCCAGACAAGGGAGTGCGGAGACTCCGAGGCCTGCTTCGACAAGGCCGAGCGAGGTCGACAAATGTCTGACTTCATAAAACCAGCTCAGCTGCCAGGGTTTATCCGCCAGACATTTCTCGATCAACTGTCTATTGCCGCTTGATTTCCTGACGCCGATTAACGTCTGGCTAACAAGCTCCCGCCATTCGACCAGTTTCCTGGTTGCCAGAGGATGATCTTGCCGGCAGGCCAGAACAAAAGGCTCGTTCACCAGGGGAATGAAATCGATATCCGGATGTGTGATGAAGTTCATGTTTATACCAAAATCAACATCGCCTTTTCGTACCGAGTCCATACAGGTTTCAATACCTTGTTCATAAATTCGTACTTTGATGTTGGGGTAACTTTGATTAAATTGCACGATAGCGCGCGGTAAAAAATAAAATACGGCAGTAGGAATGCAGGATAGCGTAACCGTATCATGCAATTGAGACGTTAAATCGTTAAGGTCAAATATTGCCGCATCAAGGCCGGAGATCAAAGATTTAGCTCTTGGGAGAAGCATTTTTCCGGCTTGCGTCAGCGCAATCTTTCGCGTCGTTCGTTCGAACAGCGCAATATCCAGATTACTCTCTATTTTTTTTATCTTCTTAGTTAATGCCGGTTGCGTAAGATTTAATTGTTCGGCGGCTTTACTAAAAGAGCCTAGCTCTGCAACTGTGACAAAGGCTTTCATCCCGGATAGTTCATTTTTCATTATTGCTCCGTAGGGCCTAATAAGTGTTTCTCTAAGTAGATGACAAGTGATTATTAATCGGTAATGGCACTTTTATTAATTCCTGGCAGGAATAACTCTTATGGCGAAATTTTATCAACCGGTAAAAATCTTGCAAGTAGAATGAATTTGTAAAATGCCTGACGTGAATGATGTAGCAGGTGAATTAAGTAAATAAAAAACTTAAACAGCATAAAGCAAATTAAATTCACAAGGCATTTCGTTTAATTCTTCTATGTTTTATCGGGTGAGGAACTTGCTATGAAGAGCATTCCCTGTGTATTAATGCGTGGTGGAACATCCAAAGGCGCCTTTTTATTAGCGGATGATTTACCAAAGGATATTAACCAACGTAATGACTTCCTGTTATCCATCATGGGATCGGGCCATGAGCTGGAAATTGACGGAATTGGCGGTGGAAGCCCACAAACCAGCAAAGTGGCCATTATTAGTCGATCTGTTAGTGAAAAAGCGGACATTGATTATCTGTTTGTTCAGGTTATCGTCAACGAACGGCGGGTCGATACCACGCCGAACTGCGGAAATATGCTGTGTGCTGTAGGGGGATTCGCAATAGAACAGGGGTTAATTAAAGCGGATTCTCCGGTCACGAGAGTGCGCATAAGGAATGTGAACACCAATACTTTTATTGAGGCTGACATTCAAACGCCTGAGGGAAAGGTTATCTACGACGGCGATACGCAGATAGACGGCGTTCCCGGCCGTGCCGCACCGGTTGCATTAACCTTTTTGAATTCTGCGGGTGCAAAATCCGGCCAGCTTTTCCCTACCGGGAATCGGCTGGACGTATTTGATAATGCGCAAGTCACCTGTATTGACATGGCAATGCCGATGGTCGTGATTCCAGCTCAGAGCCTGGGAAAAACCGGTTATGAATCTGCCTGCGAATTAGACCGGGACACAGCGCTTTTAGAATCGCTGGAGTCTATTCGGCGACAAGCGGGAAAGGCGATGGGATTTGGCGATGTGACAAATATGGTTATCCCGAAACCGGTTCTGATTTCTCCTGCGCTTAGCGGCGGAAATTTAAATGTTCGATATTTTATGCCCCACAGTTGCCATAAATCGTTGGCGATTACCGGCGCTATCGGCCTGGCGAGTGCATGTATTATTCCGGGAACGATTGCTAATGAACTGACGAAATTGTCTGGTGATGGCATCGTTAAAATCGAGCACCCCAGCGGGAGTATTGCGGTCGACTTAAGTAATACGACCGAAGCCCCTGAAGCGATCCGCGCCTCTGTTATTCGCACGGCACGGAAGATTCTTTCCGGCTCGGTTTATATTGCCGACTAAATACCGAGTCCCCTCCTTAACGAAAAATTACCGTGGATTGAGGCGGGGAGCTATGTGAATGCGTTCCACAAGCATCCTTAAATATTGAGTACAGCTAAGGAATGGAAATGCAAAAGAATAAGTTATGGAAGCTGCTGGTTATAATAGCAATACCGTTACTCATGAGTTTATTCCCGGCGCCGCAAGGATTATCAACACTTGCCTGGGTTTTATCAGGCATTTATCTGGCAGCCATTGTGGGGTTAGTCATTAAACCCTTTTCAGAGCCTGTGGTACTGCTGATTGCCGTCGCCGCATCAATGGTGGTCACCGGCAATCTGGGTGATGGTTCGGTAAAAGCCGCCAGCGTATTAAGCGGATATTCATCCGGCACCACCTGGTTAGTTTTCTCCGCATTTACTCTGAGTGCAGCTTTTGTTATTACCGGGCTAGGTAAAAGAATTGCTTATTTTCTTATCGGAAAAATTGGTAGTACAACGTTGGGCCTTGGCTATGTAACCGCCTTCCTTGACCTGATCCTGGCCCCCGCAACGCCATCGAATACAGCACGTGCTGGGGGGATTGTTTTACCGATCATTAATAGCGTCGCAGTCGCCCTTGGCTCGGAGCCGGAGCACAGCGCAAAGCGAGTTGGTCACTATCTTATGTTGAACATCTATATGGTGACGAAAACAACCAGCTATATGTTCTTTACCGCAATGGCCGGCAATATTCTTGCGCTGAAGATGATTGAAGATATCTGCCACATCAAATTAAGCTGGGGTGGCTGGGCGCTGGCCGCAGGATTACCTGGTATCATTATGCTGCTGCTGACGCCGCTGATTACCTACAAGCTTTATCCGCCGGAATTAAAGCGGGTTGATAATAAAAAGATCGCCAAAACGGGCATCGAAGCTTTGGGACCCATGACCCTGCGTGAAAAGATGCTCTCTTGCCTCTTTGTTCTGGCACTGGGCGGTTGGGTGTTCAGCAGCGCCCTGGGGGTTAATGAGTCAACCGTTGCTATCTGCGTCATGGCCTTGATGTTAGTGCTGAAAATCGTAACCTGGGATGATGTGATAAAAAATAAAGGCGGCTGGAATACGCTCATTTGGTACGGTGGGATTATTGGCTTAAGCTCGTTATTATCAAAAGTTGGCTTTTTCGTGTGGCTGGCTGATTTATTAAAAAATAATATTTCATTTGATGGTCACGGTAATATAGCCTTTATTGTTATTGTCGCCTTGAGCATACTGGTTCGTTATTTCTTCGCCTCGGGAAGCGCTTATATCGTCGCTATGGTTCCGGTCTTTGCCATGCTGGCGAATGTATCTGGTGCACCGATAACCCTCACCGCACTCGCGCTATTATTCAGCAATTCTTATGGCGGAATGGTCACTCACTATGGTGGCGCGGCGGGACCAGTTATTTTTGGTGTGGGTTATAACGATATCAAATCCTGGTGGATTATAGGTGGAATACTGGCGGTACTGACATTCCTCTTGCACATCACCCTCGGGGTATGGTGGTGGGAAATACTCATATCATCCGGGATGATTTAAGTCGTTACTGAGAAAGAATGCCGTGAATATCTGGGCATCGGTTGATGCCCAGGACAATTGTAGATGATGCCATTGCCATGTGGTTATTATCTTACCTGGAGTTTAATGATTTAAGTATGAAAAAACTCACATGATCGCAAATATTATTATATGACCTTTAACAAGGTGAGGTGCAATATATTTATGTCTCCAGTTACGATTACGTTGTCGCTATTGGTTTTTTCGATCGTCATGTTCGTTTGGGAAAAAATACCATTAGCTGTAACTGCCATGATAGTTTGTATTACTCTGGTTGTCACCGGGGTCTTCGATGTCAAAACTGCTTTTGCAGGTTTTATTAATCAGAATGTTATTTTATTTGTGGCTATGTTTGTGGTAGGCGGGGCTTTATTCGAAACCGGCGTAACCGATAAAATTGGCGGTATCGTGACACGCTATGCGCGTACAGAAAAACAGCTGATAGTCATTATTATGTTAGTGTGTGGGACCCTTTCTGGATTTTTATCGAATACCGGAACGGCTGCAGTGTTAATACCTGTTGTGATCGGCGCAGCGATAAAATCAGGTTATGCCCAGTCACGTCTGCTTATGCCCCTGGCCTTTGCCTCTGCGTTGGGGGGAAATTTGTCGCTTATCGGTTCCCCAGGAAATCTGATTGCACAGTCGGCGCTGGAGCAGGTTGGCCAACGTTTTGGTTTTTTTGAATATGCTAAGCTGGGTATTCCGATGCTGGCTTGCGGTATTCTCTATTTTGTCACGATAGGCTACCGACTATTACCGCAAAAAAGTACGCTACACCAGCAACGCACTGAAAGTATGCGCAAGATAGCGTGCCCGAAATACAAGCAGGTGATTGCGCTGTCGGTACTAATCGCAACCGTATCCGGCATGATTTTCGAAGAACAGATTGGATTGCCGATTGCTATTGTTGGCTCAATTGGCGCTTTAACGCTGATTGTCACCAGGGTGATTACTGAAAAACAGGCATACCAGGCCATCGATTCACAGACCATTTTCCTGTTCGGCGGAACGCTGGCACTAGCAAAAGCGCTGGAAACCACCGGCGCTGGTGCGATCATGGCGCGTGCAATGATTGAACAACTGGGTAATCACGCTTCCCCCTTCTTACTTTTAAGCGCGGTATTGCTCATCTCCTGTGTGTTAACAAACTTCATGTCCAATACGGCAACCGCCGCTTTATTAATGCCGATTGGTCTATCTATTGCGCATTCGATGGGGGCCGATCCCCGGGCGGTATTAATGGCTATAGTTATTGGCTGCTCATGTGCGTATGCAACCCCTGTGGGTACGCCCGCCAATATGATGATTTTTTCTGCGGGCGGCTATAAGTTTATTGATTACGTTAAAACCGGATTGCCGCTTATTGTTATATCGGTAATCGTCAGCTTTATTTTATTGCCTGTGTTTTTTCCATTTTATTAGCCGATAACGGTAGTGAGGCTTTGTTGAATAAATCGAACTTTTGCTGA
>NZ_KV793480.1:0-1629 GCF_001808475.1 Klebsiella sp. HMSC09D12
AGGAACTCCCCGGAATGGCCGGAGAGGAAAACTGAAGCATGACGGTGTCAGGATTTTTTCCAGAATTTCCACCATGGCGCCTGGGATTCAGTTAATTTTGCCTGGTGATTTTCAAGAAGGAGCATGGCCTGTTTCAGGCTGTCAATGTGCGAATCCTTAGACAAAAGTAAGGTGTTCAGGTGTTCAATCTCCTGTTTCAGATGACGAATCACCTGTTCACTCTGGTCAGCAGAGGCTGTATCACGCTGTTCAGAGACCTGTCCAGAATGGTGTTCACCCTTCAGTTGTTCAAAGGGACCAAAGACACGTAAAAGCTCTGAAGTATCTACCATTTTTGCATTACGTTCACCGCTACAGGTGGACAGATCACCTGCTTTAATTAACCTGTGCAGTGTTGTTCTACTCTTACCCGTCAGTCGGGCAGCCTCACTAATAGACACTCTGGCCATCAGTTATCATCCTGTAATCCATCCAGTCTCGAGGACAGTGTACGGAAAAGATGCTCCGCATCATCGTGGAGTTTCTCACAAAGGTCCGCCTCAACATCGAGATCAAGCTCGTTAAGCTTCTCCAGCAGGAGCAGAGACTGATTCTGGATGAATTTAGCCATGTTCAGCGCTGTTTTCTGTTGTTTCGTCATAAGGGCCCTCAGAGCATCAGTGCTCAGTGTAAACCGGTAAGGGGGTCGGATGTACGAATGGTTCAGAGAACGGATCTGAGGTTATCCTGTAGTTATTTTGTAGGTTTATCTGTAGTCATCGCACTAAAACGCAGGATTAAATCATCAACTTTTGTAGTCTTCCTGTAGTTTACCTGTAGTCTGGAAAAATAATCCGTTCATGCTTGCATGAACGAAGCAGTTAAAGACGCTTTTTCGTCGCCGATGATCCTTAACCTGCGCAGATCACCCAGCCAGAATGATAATTTTTTGCCCCTTAAATGGTCATACACCTAACGCAGCCGCGATTTTTATCGCAACTGCATGAATTAAATGAAAAAAATGGAGTTACTTCGTGTGTTAGCGTAATACGCAACGTATTACAATCATCTGTAACAACATGAAAATAAACAAATAACATGTAATACCAGCGTATTACATGTACGCTGGCCAGCGAAAAAGCTATAACGCTTCCCGGCCGACAGGCGGGCCAGAATCCACCGGGGCGTGCAGGTTCTCTTCAGTAACATGAGCCATTAAGTCAAAAAGGTCATATTCGCCGGGAAACAGAGCATCAGTCGCATCCGGTTGTTCATCATACTCAGATGGCATGGTGTGATATCCAATAGCTGAGGGGTGTTAGCGGGTTTCGGGGCGCAGCCCTGAACCAGTCACGTAGCGCTAGCGGAGTGCATACTGGCTAAATATTTTAAACCGAAGTGGTGATTTGCCAAAGTGCTTCATGTGGCAGGAGTGAAATGAGGCTTTCCGGCGTCAGGAGAAGATGCTGGTTCAGGTGATATTCCGCTTCCTCGCTCACTGACTCGCTGCGCTCGGTCGTTCGGCTGCGGCGAGCGGTGCAGGCTTACTAATGGGGCGGAAATTTATTTCCTAGTGGATGCCAGGAAGAAACTTAACAGGGATACGATAAGGCCGCGGCAAAGCCGTTTTTCCATAGGCTCCCCCCCCCT
>NZ_KV793481.1:0-5955 GCF_001808475.1 Klebsiella sp. HMSC09D12
GAAAATACGAAATCAACACGTTGGTATCATTACCCACCTGTGAACTGACGTCGGCATTTTGAATCTCACTTCGGCGTGCCCCCTCCGAATGGCGCAAAACATTTCGTGGTATGGCATGATAGCACCCGAAGAGAGTCAATTCAGGGTGGTAAATGTGAAACCAGTAACGCTATACGATGTCGCAGAGTATGCCGGTGTCTCTTATCAGACCGTTTCCCGCGTGGTGAACCAGGCCAGCCACGTCTCTGCGAAAACGCGGGAAAAGGTGGAAGCGGCGGTGGCGCAGCTGAACTACATTCCCAACCGCGTGGCACAACAACTGGCGGGCAAACAGTCGTTGCTGATTGGCGTTGCCACCTCCAGTCTGGCCCTGCACGCGCCGTCGCAAATTGTCGCGGCGATTAAATCTCGCGCCGATCAACTGGGTGCCAGCGTGGTGGTGTCGATGGTAGAACGAAGCAGCGTCGAAGCCTGTAAAGCGGCGGTACATAACCTTCTCGCGCAACGCGTCAGTGGTCTGATCATTAACTATCCGCTGGATGACGAGGATGCCATTGCTGTGGAAGCTGCCTGCGCTAATGTTCCGGCCCTATTTCTTGATGTCTCTGACCAGACTCCCATCAACAGTATTATTTTTTCCATGAAGACGGTACGCGACTGGGCGTGGAGCATCTGGTCGCATTGGGTCACCAGCAAATCGCGCTGTTAGCGGGCCCATTAAGTTCTGTCTCGGCGCGTCTGCGTCTGGCGGGCTGGCATAAATATCTCACTCGCAATCAAATTCAGCCGATAGCGGAACGGGAAGGCGACTGGAGTGCCATGTCCGGTTTTCAACAAACCATGCAAATGCTGAATGAGGGCATCGTTCCCACTGCGATGCTGGTTGCCAACGATCAGATGGCGCTGGGCGTAATGCGCGCCATTACCGAGTCCGGGTTGCGCGTTGGTGCGGATATCTCGGTAGTGGGATACGACGATACCGAAGACAGCTCGTGTTATATCCCGCCGTTAACCACCATCAAACAGGATTTTCGCCTGCTGGGGAAAACCAGCGTGGACCGCTTGCTGAAACTCTCTCAGGGCCAGGCGGTGAAGAGCAATCAGCTGTTGCCCGTCTCACTGGTGAAAAGAAAAACCACCCTGGCGCCCAATACGCAAACCACCTCTCCCCGCACGTTGGCCGATTCCTTAATGCAGCTGGCACGACAAGTTTCCCGACTTGAAAGCGGGCAGTGAGCGCAACGCAATTAATGTGAGTCAGCTCACTCATTAGGCACCCCAGGCTTTACACTCTATGTGTCCGGCTCGTATGTTACCGATAACAATTCACACAGGATACAACTATGACAATGATTACAGATTCACTGGCCGTCGTATTACAACGTCGTGACTGGGAAAACCCTGGCGTTACCCAACTTAATCGCCTTGCGGCACATCCCCCTTTCGCCAGCTGGCGTAATAGCGAAGAGGCTCGCACCGATCGCCCTTCCCAAGAGTCGCGCAGCCTGAATGGTGAATGGCGCTTTGCCTGGTTTCCGGCACCAGAAGCGGTACCAGAAAGCTGGCTGGAGCGCGATCTTCCTGACGCCGATACTGTCATCGTCCCCTCAAACTGGCAGATGCACGGTTACGATGCGCCTATCTACACCAACGTGACCTATCCCATTGCGGTCAATCCGCCGTATGTTCCCACGGAGAATCCGACGGGTTGTTACTCGCTCACATTTAATATTGATGAAAGCTGGCTACAGGAAGGCCAGACGCGAATTATTTTTGATGGTGTTAACTCGGCGTTTCATTTGTGGTGCAACGGGCGCTGGGTCGGTTACGGACAGGACAGTCGTTTGCCGTCTGAATTTGACCTGAGCGCATTTTTACACGCCGGAGAAAACCGCCTCGCGGTGATGGTGCTGCGCTGGAGTGACGGCAGTTATCTGGAAGATCAGGATATGTGGCGGATGAGCGGCATTTTCCGTGACGTCTCGTTGCTGCATAAACCGAGCACGCAAATCAGCGATTTCCATGTAGCCACTCACTTTAATGATGATTTCAGCCGCGCTGTACTGGAGGCAGACGTTCAGATGTACGGCGAGCTGCGCGATGAGCTGCGGGTGACGGTTTCTTTGTGGCAGGGTGAAACGCAGGTCGCCAGCGGCACCGCGCCTTTCGGCGGTGAAATTATCGATGAGCGTGGCGGTTATGCCGATCGCGTCACGCTACGTCTGAACGTCGAAAACCCGAAACTGTGGAGCGCCGAAATCCCGAATCTCTATCGTGTGGTGATTGAACTGCACACCGCCGACGGCACGCTGATTGAAGCAGAAGCCTGCGATGTCGGTTTCCGCGAGGTGCGGATTGAAAATGGTCTGCTGCTGCTGAACGGCAAGCCGTTGCTGATTCGCGGCGTTAACCGTCACGAGCATCATCCTCTGCATGGTCAGGTCATGGATGAGCAGACGATGGTGCAGGATATCCTGCTGATGAAGCAGAACAACTTTAACGCCGTGCGCTGTTCGCATTATCCGAATCATCCGCTGTGGTACACGCTGTGCGACCGCTACGGCCTGTACGTGGTGGATGAAGCCAATATTGAAACCCACGGCATGGTGCCAATGAATCGTCTGACCGATGATCCGCTCTGGCTACCCGCGATGAGCGAACGCGTAACGCGAATGGTGCAGCGCGATCGTAATCAC
The DNA here is from genome assembly GCF_001808475.1 of Klebsiella sp. HMSC09D12. NCBI lineage: Bacteria > Pseudomonadati > Pseudomonadota > Gammaproteobacteria > Enterobacterales > Enterobacteriaceae > Klebsiella > Klebsiella sp. HMSC09D12. The sequence goes on from NZ_KV793481.1 coordinate 2,697, forward strand.
CCGAGTGTGATCATCTGGTCGCTGGGGAATGAATCAGGCCACGGCGCTAATCACGACGCACTCTATCGCTGGATCAAATCTGTCGATCCTTCCCGCCCGGTACAGTATGAAGGCGGCGGAGCCGACACCTCCGCAACCGATATTATTTGCCCGATGTACGCGCGTGTGGATGAAGACCAGCCCTTCCCGGCTGTGCCGAAATGGTCCATCAAAAAATGGCTTTCGCTGCCTGGAGAACTGCGTCCGCTGATCCTTTGCGAATATGCCCACGCAATGGGTAACAGTCTTGGTGGCTTCGCTAAATACTGGCAGGCGTTTCGTCAGTACCCCCGTTTACAGGGCGGCTTCGTCTGGGACTGGGTCGATCAGTCGCTGATTAAATATGATGAAAACGGCAACCCGTGGTCGGCTTACGGCGGTGATTTTGGCGATACGCCGAATGATCGCCAGTTCTGCATGAACGGTCTGGTCTTTGCCGACCGCACGCCGCATCCGGCGCTGACAGAAGCAAAACACCAGCAGCAGTTTTTCCAGTTCCGTTTATCCGGGCAAACCATCGAAGTGACCAGCGAATACCTGTTCCGTCATAGCGATAACGAGCTCCTGCGCTGGATGGTGGCGCTGGATGGCAAGCTGCTGACAAGCGGTGAAGTGCCTCTGGATGTCGCTCCACAAGGAAAACAGTTGATTGAACTGCCTGAACTACCGCAGCCGGAGAGCACCGGGCAACTCTGGCTAACGGTTCACGTAGTGCAACCGAACGCGACCACATGGTCAGCAGCCGGGCACATCAGCGCCTGGCAGCAATGGCGTCTGGCGGAAAACCTCAGCGTGACACAACCCTCCGCGCCCCACGCCATCCCGCAACTGACCACCAGCGAAACGGATTTTTGCATCGAGCTGGATAATAAGCGTTGGCAATTTAACCGCCAGTCAGGCTTTCTTTCACAGATGTGGATTGGCGATAAAAAACAACTGCTGACGCCGCTGCGCGATCAGTTCACCCGTGCACCGCTGGATAATGACATTGGCCGCATTGACCCTAACGCCTGGGTCGAACGCTGGAAGGCGGCGGGCCATTACCAGGCCGAAGCAGCGTTGTTGCAGTGCACGGCAGATACACTTGCCGACGCGGTGCTGATTACCACGGTCCACGCGTGGCAGCATCAGGGGAAAACCTTATTTATCAGCCGGAAAACCTACCGGATTGATGGAAGTGGTCAAATGGCGATTACCGTTGATGTTGAAGTGGCGAGCAATACGCCACATCCGGCGCGGATTGGCCTGACCTGCCAGCTGGCGCAGGTAGCAGAGCGGGTAAACTGGCTCGGATTAGGGCCGCAAGAAAACTATCCCGACCGCCTTACTGCGGCCTGTTTTGACCGCTGGGATCTGCCATTGTCAGACATGTATACCCCGTACGTCTTCCCGAGCGAAAACGGTCTGCGCTGCGGGACGCGCGAATTGAGTTATGGCCCACACCAGTGGCGCGGCGACTTCCAGTTCAACATCAGCCGCTACAGCCAACAGCAACTGATGGAAACCAGTCATCGCCATCTGCTGCACGCGGAAGAAGGCACATGGCTGAATATCGACGGTTTCCATATGGGGATTGGTGGCGACGACTCCTGGTGCTCGTCAGTGTCGGTGGAATTCCAGCTGAGCGCCGGTCGCTACCATTACCAGTTGCTCTGGTGTCAAAAATAATAATAACCGGGCAGGCCATGTCTGCCCGTATTTTGCGTAAGGAAATCCATTATGTACTATTTAAAAAACACAAACTTTTGGATGTTCGGTTTATTCTTTTTCTTTTACTTTTTTATCAAGGGATCCTACTTCCCGTTTTTCCCGATTTGGCTACATGACATCAACCATATCAGCAAAAGTGATACGGGTATTATTTTTGCCGCTATTTCTCTGTTCTCGCTATTATTCCAACCGCTGTTTGGTCTGATTTCTGACAAACTCGGACTGCGAAAATACCTGCTGTGGATTATTACCGGCATGTTAGTGATGTTTGCGCCGTTCTTTATTTTTATCTTCGGGCCACTGTTACAATACAACATTTTAGTAGGAGCGATTGTTGGTGGTATTTATCTTGGCTTTTGTTTTACCGCCGGTGCGCCAGCAGTAGAGGTATTTATCGAGAAAGTCAGCCGTCGCAGTAATTTCGAATTTGGTCGCGCGCGGATGTTTGGCTGTGTTGGCTGGGCGCTGTGTGCCTCGATTGTCGGCATCATGTTCACCATCAATAATCAGTTTGTTTTCTGGCTGGGTTCTGGCTGTGCACTCATCCTCGCCGTTTTACTCTTTTTCGCCAAAACGGATGCGCCCTCTTCTGCCACGGTTGCCAATGCGGTAGGTGCCAACCATTCGGCATTTAGCCTTAAGCTGGCGCTGGAACTGTTCAGACAGCCAAAACTGTGGTTTTTGTCACTGTATGTTATTGGCGTTTCCTGCACCTACGATGTTTTTGACCAACAGTTTGCTAATTTCTTTACTTCGTTCTTTGCTACCGGTGAACAGGGTACGCGGGTATTTGGCTACGTAACGACAATGGGCGAATTACTTAACGCCTCGATTATGTTTTTTGCGCCACTGATCATTAATCGCATCGGTGGGAAAAACGCCCTGCTGCTGGCTGGCACTATTATGTCAGTACGTATTATTGGCTCATCGTTCGCTACCTCAGCACTGGAAGTGGTTATTCTGAAAACGCTGCATATGTTTGAAGTACCGTTCCTGCTGGTGGGCAGCTTTAAATATATTACCAGCCAGTTTGAAGTGCGTTTTTCAGCGACGATTTATCTGGTCTGTTTCTGCTTCTTTAAGCAACTGGCGATGATTTTTATGTCTATTCTGGCGGGCAATATGTATGAAAGCATCGGTTTCCATGGCGCTTACCTGGTGCTGGGTCTGGTGGCGCTGGGCTTCACCTTAATTTCCGTGTTCACGCTTAGCGGCCCCGGCCCACTTTCCCTGCTGCGTCGCCAGGTGAATGAAGACGCTTAAGAAATTAATGTCGGATACGGCGCGAGCGCCTTATCCGACCAACTTATCAGGACGGAATGTTAAAAATGAACATGTCGATGACAGAAAAAATAAAAGCAGGCAAGCTATTTACCGATATGTGCGAAGGCTTACCTGAAAAAAGACTTCGTGGGAAAACATTAATGTATGAGTTCAATCACTCGCATCCATCAGAAGTTGAAAAAAGGGTAATGACTCCAACTTATTGATAGTGTTTTATGTTCAGATA
>NZ_KV793482.1:0-77593 GCF_001808475.1 Klebsiella sp. HMSC09D12
CAGCAAAAGTTCGATTTATTCAACAAAGCCAGTTCTACCGCACTTTCATCTATTCCTGGATATCCTAACTCAAACCATTTAATCAAAAATGGTCGTAAAACGCGAAGTGATGCTGGGGCTTTTGATAATTTCTTATTTTGATATTCAATTAGAACCTTATCATCAATTTGAGTAGGAGATACTTTACGGATAAGACTCTCCATATTTCTAACAATATTTTTCACATACAAATAGCTGTTACTATTAAAATAATATTGTACTGTATATACAAATCCACAAACCAAATTTTCGTTCATAGCATATATTAAGTTTGTAAGATTGATTCCATTGCTTTCAATCGAACTGACGATTTTATGCTCATGCAAAGACATTTTATCAGAGTTATATTTAATTAAATTATTCATCAAATTCTCCTTTGAATAGTTTCTTTTGTTGTTGAAGTGCAGTTTTTTTCGATAGCTCAAAAATATGCCTGCGATTATAAATCATTGAAGTTTCTGAACCCGGTCGCCATCCCATGAGATAAGAACGGATTTGTTGCTCTTTTTCATCGGATATGTCCTGATTCTTGTCTATTGCTTTCGAAAACTCATAATTCCATGTATGTCTGAGTTTGTGACCTGTCAATCCCCCTAGAAGTGAGGAGGATTGACGAACAACACTCACCACTTTGTGATATGATGAAAATGAAATAGGTTGCCCTTGAGTTTTTCCTTCCTTATAAGTAATAAACAGGAAATCATGTTTGTTAGAATTTTTTATCTTTCTTCGATCATTCATAATATAATCTGAAATTTCAAACATGAGCTTTGTATCAGCAATTAATTTCCTCTCACAAGTTTTAACTAATGGCTGATACACTCGTGGATCTGTTTTATCATTTGCTCTTCTTCTTATTGCAATTGTCGATTCTGCAAAATCTATATCACCAATTCGCAGATTCAAAAGTTCACCTGCTCTCAGGCCAAAGCAGTGTAATAGCAGGAATATTAGATTGTTTCTTTTTTGCACTTTTTTTGAAAAAGGATTTAATTTACTACCCGGTGCAAGAGTGCTAAATAAAGAATCCAATTGTTCTTTATCTAAGCTTTTTTCTATATCCATATTATATTTATCATTGTTTCTCGGTTTCTTTCGTTTTATGTTGTTAATGAAATCTAAAATATATTTGAGAGTATCCTTCTGTCCTGTATGAGAAAGATGTATTTTGCACAGCCATTCCAGATAGTTAGCTATAGTTGTAATCCGAAAGTACTTAGTTGGTTTTTTGACATTTGAACTCCTAAAATTATCATCCTCGCCATCTCGGAAATTGAATGAAGTGAATTCAATCAAATCTTCAATTTCATGAGGAGCCAGAAATATCTTTTTCTGAATTCTTTCATCAATATTGATCTCTTTCCTCATAAAGAATCGATATAACAATGAAATGCTACCGGCAATAACCTTCATTGTTGATATAGACTCTGACCGATTCCTGACCTGTGTTGTTATATACAAGTTAGGATAATACAATGGTTCACCAGTATTTTTATTTACAATATGACAATATCTCTCACCATTTTCGAACATAAAAGAATCCACACAAATACTACGCATATTTTCCTCCTAAACTTTACAAAAAGTATAATTCCAATATATTAATAATAAGCATTTCTTAGATTTACAAATTTATTTGAATCGATTAAGTCATTTAGTTAAATTAAAACAGTGAGATAGACGATTATTCCTGTCAAATTATCATCTGGTAGATCTAGTTAGAATTATGTACACCTAATACCTCGAAAATTATCTCACTGCCTTGCGAATAAACGGTCATAAAAATAATGTAAGTTATTCTGTAAAGTTTTAACCGAAAATATTCATCCAAACCTTACATTTTCATAAAAATTTATTAATCCAATAGATATAGAATTATCCGCTTCGCCAAAAGTTTCATTTCATCAGGGCATTTAATTAACGAGAACCAAGTCTCGTAAACATATATCTGTTTGGAAGCATTAAGCTCAGAGATCTCATCTAACGGTTTCCTTAGATTCCCTACTAAATACTGGCTTAACCAGTAAACAATCTTTCTGTTAAATTCATTATCAGGTAAATCATAGATTGCCCCCAACTCGAAGATCTTGTAAAAAAGATCATCGCCTAAATTGCACATATGGTTATCTTCACTCACAAATTCTTCGATATTCATAACATGTCTCCCCAAATTAACTAAGCAACATTATTTCGACTTGTTTCGATAACTGATTGAATCCACTCGTCAACTTCACTCTCGACAAAAGCAACGGCACGAACACCGATCTTCACTGGTGCCGGAAACCGACCTTCACTGATCAGACGATAGATCCAGGCTTTGCCGAAACCAGTTCGTTTCAAGACTTCTGGTAAACGAATTAAGCTTTGATTGATTGTATTCATTTGGCTGTCTCCTCCGTTTCCGTTACGGAGATATTAGCCACACAGATTTGTATCTATGAAGGGAATGCTGATAACTGAAAAGTTAGATGAGGGAAGAATGAAAGGAAATTCTGGGGAAGAAAAATATTTACGCCCTCCCCTTGACAATTAACATGATGATTTACAACTAGAAAGAGCCGAGTTCAGAAATCGGTATGTTGAGGAGATGGCTGTTTTTGCTGATAAAGTATTCGAGACTACGGGTTGTTTCTCCATTCAATGACTTCTCTGCAACAGGCCTGTCTGTATCTTTAATGTGATCTTCTCCTCTGATCTCACTTGTAAAGTCGGGATACAAGACACGAGACAAGACCATATTTGAGATTTTTACTTTTTTAAATTTTGCCCAAATCAATAGATCCATCATTGGGATAATATTGTAATCGACAAGCTTTCTTATTTTTGCCAGTCCAATTTTTTCTGTTTTTACTGGCTCAATTTCATATTCTTTCCTGAGAATGGGTAGCATCGTTTGTAAGGCTGTTATAATTTCTTCATCGCTGGACATTCCTAAATCAAATGTAACATACATCTTGCTGCTATTTTGGTTAAGAAAAAAGTCTCTCATAGTTTTTGTTATTGGCTTCGTTTTCAACTCTTTTTTGAAATCGCCATTTTCTTCAAAAAAATCCATGCTAAACATTATTAACTTGTTCTCTAATTTTTTTATATCACCGAAGCTAACCTGTGCAACATGTCTTTGGCCCTTGCCAAAATGACCATGATTATTATCTTGTGTGCTTAAAATAGGATTACCTTCAAGGATAGATCTTAAATTTTGATTATCATCTTCCCATCCAAAATTTACACTGTCGAAAATCGCTTCTCTAAAGGCAAGTTCAGTATGCAGTTCTTTGATTGTAAGTGATTTTAACTGCTCATAGTTTTCGAGACTAAACCAGCTTTTTAATTCTTCATAAGGGCTTACTACTTTCATTAATCCCTCCACTGTATTCAAAGCTTGAATGAGTTAACACTGCTTATCTGAATTAATTCTCCCTTAACAAAGTTGATAAGGGAGAGCGATTACTTAACTACTTATTCATAGTTAAATCCTTTTAAAATCAAATGGTGAAACTTGTCGTATTCTAAGGAGGTCAAGGTAATCGGCCCACCATTGAAGCATTAACTTTCGCTCATCAATGTGCTCTGCTTTATGTATGTAGGCAGCACGAACGGAGTTTCGCTCTTGGTGGCTCATCTGCCGTTCAACAGCATCCCTTGACCATTTTCCCGATTCGATCAACGCACTACATGCCATCGCACGAAAACCATGTCCACATACTTCAACCGTAGTGTCGTAGCCCATAGACCTTAAAGCCTTGTTTACCGTATTTTCACTCATAGGCTTTCTAAAATCATGATCACCAATGAACACAAGTTCACATTCCCCGCTGATTTCTCTGATATCTTTGAGGAGTTCTAAAGCCTGACGACTTAACGGCACGAGGTGTGGGGTCTTCATTTTTGAGCCTCGATGAGAATGTTTGACCCCTGGCAATGGCTCACGTTCCCCAGGGATAGTCCACATGGCATTGTCGAAATCTATCTCTGACCAACGAGCAAATCTGAGTTCACTGGAACGAATGAAAATTAGCAATGTCAGTTTTACGGCTAACTTCGTGAGTTTCCTACCTTTGAAGTTATCAATTCGTTCTAAGAGTTCTGAGAATCGTTCGAATGGCAAAGCTGGCCTGTGGGTTCTTTTGGCTACGGCAATAGCTCCTGCCATCTCCTGAGCAGGGTTGTAATCTATCAGCCCATTCTGGACGGCATATCGCATTACTGCTGTTGTTCTTTGCTGTAGGCGGGAAGCAACTTCCAATCGCCCGGAAGCTTCAACGGCCTTGATAGGGGCAAGAAGATCTCTGGTATTAAGCTCGGATATTTTTCTTTTACCAATGGCAGTAAAGAGACCATCTTCCATGCTTTTTAGAACTCTCTCGCTGTGGGAATCAGACCATTTCCTTTTACAGGCAGTATGCCAATCCCTTGCGACAGCCTCGAATGTCAAAGCTTCACTTTGCTCGATCTTGTCGGCTTTTTTCTTCTCGGAAGGGTCTATACCATCAGATACCAACTTTTTGGCCTCATCTCGTTTCCTGCGAGCTTCACCAAGTGAGACCATTGGATAAACACCCAATGCTAAAACTTTCTGTTTGCCATCGAAACGGTATTGGAGTCGCCAGTATTTTGAACCATTGGGATTGATCAGCAGGTGCATACCCTGCCCATCGGTGAGTTTGAAGGGTTTGTCGGAGGGCTTGGTAGTCCTAACTTTGATATCGGTGAGAGCCATCAGTTGATACCTCCAGTGTTGGTACCAAAATCAATCGAACCGGGAATACCATCAGTTATACCATCATCAGTTGGTATATGTTCAAGGAATTGAGTAGACGTAGACAGACTAAGAAAAGCCAGAAACCTGCTTAACTTACTGTTTTTATGGACTAAAGTAGACGTTAGTAGACTTGAAAAAAGCTTTGTATGGTGCCGAAGGCCGGACTCGAACCGGCACGTATTTCTACGGTTGATTTTGAATCAACTGCGTCTACCGATTTCGCCACTCCGGCACGGAAAGGATACGGAAAACGTTCTGGATTATACCTGTCATACGCTGCCATGCAAGCAACGTTGCATTCACCTGCCACCAAGTGATGAATTTTTCATCGGCTCAGTGTGTTAGCCTCTTCAGGGCACATTTTTCCCTCCTCTATACCCCTCCTTCCCCCCTCCTTCTGCCAAGCGTCCCCTCGCCCCATGCTCTACACTTCCTTCTTAACTACGCCAAACCCAAGGAAACTGTCATGAGCACTATTAAAAGTTACGCCGCCAAAGAAGCGGGCGCCGATCTGTCGCTGTGGGAGTACGATGCCGGCGACCTCAAGCCGGAAGATGTCGAAGTGCAGGTGGAGTACTGCGGGATCTGCCACTCCGACCTGTCGATGATCGACAATGAATGGGGCATGTCGAGCTATCCGCTGGTGGCCGGTCACGAAGTGATTGGCCGGGTGGCGGCCCTGGGCAGCGCGGCGCAGGATAAGGGGCTGAAGGTTGGCCAGAAGGTCGGCATTGGCTGGACGGCGCGCAGCTGCGGCCACTGCGACGCCTGTATCAGCGGCAACCACGTGAACTGTCTGGAAGGCTCGGTGCCCACCATCATCAACCGCGGCGGCTTCGCCGATAAGCTGCGCGCCGACTGGCAATGGGTGATCCCGCTGCCGGAAAACGTCGATCTTGAATCCGCCGGGCCGATGCTCTGCGGCGGCATCACGGTCTTCAAACCGCTGCTGATGCATCATGTCACGGCGAACAGCCGCGTCGGCGTCATCGGCATTGGCGGCCTCGGCCATATCGCCATCAAGCTGCTGCACGCGATGGGCGCGGAAGTCACCGCCTTTAGCTCTAACCCGGCGAAAGAGCAGGAAGTACTGGCAATGGGCGCCGATCGCGTGGTGAACAGCCGCGATCCCGAAGCCTTAAAGGCGCTGGCCGGCCAGTTCGACCTGATTATCAACACCGTCGCCGTCGATCTCGACTGGCAGCCGTACTTTGAAGCGCTGGCGTACGGCGGCAACTTCCACACCGTCGGCGCGGTAATGAAGCCGTTCCCGGTCCCCGCTTTTACCCTGATTGGCGGCGACCGCAGCATCTCCGGCTCGGCCACCGGCAACCCGTCCGAGCTGCGCAAGCTGATGAAATTTGCCGGACGCAGCAAAGTTGCGCCAACCACCGAGCTGTTCCCGATGTCGCAGATCAACGAGGCGCTGAAGCACGTTCGCGAGGGCAAGGCCCGCTACCGCGTGGTGCTGAAAGCCGACTTCTGATCGTTCCTCATCATGCTTCAGGCCGCAGCCTCGCGGCCTGAACGCCACTGACCGGGGTGATGCCGGGCGGCCCGTCTGCCCGGCGCTTGTTTCCCTGGTCATTAAACCGTCATCTCCCCGCCATACGTTTGCAGTCAATCCTTCTCACAATCCGGGCTTCTACAAACGCCTGAATGAGACGTCCGCCACCATGAGAAAAACCTGGCTTCCCTGGCTGATACTGTCGCCTTCCCTGCTGTTTTTATTACTGTTTACCTGGTTTCCCCTCGGGCGATCGATTTATGACAGCCTGTTCGATACCCGCATGGTCAGCGACGGCGGCCAGTATGTCGGGCTGGAGAACTTTAGTCGTCTGTTCGCCGACAACGTCTTCTGGCAGTCGCTGGTGAATAACCTGCTTTATATCCTGCTGACGGTGGTACCGGGCGTGACCCTCGCCCTGCTGCTGGCGGTCGCCCTGACCGAGAATCACCGCGTCAACCGCTGGCTGCGCACCGCCTTCTTCTTCCCGATGATTATCCCGATGGTCAGCGCCGCCGCGCTGTGGCTGTTTATCTTTATGCCCGGCCTTGGCCTGCTCGACCACTATCTGGCGAAGCTGTTCGGCCCGATGAACAACAACTGGCTGGGGCGCAGCAATAGCGCGCTGCTGGCGCTGGCGCTGATTGGCGTGTGGAAGTTCGCCGGTTACTACATGCTGTTTTTCCTCGCCGGGCTGCAAAGCATCCCGGCCTCCACGCGCGAAGCGGCGATCATGGAAGGCGCCACCCGCACGCAGGTGTTCTTTAAGGTCACGCTGCCGCTGCTGCGCCCGACCCTGAGCTTTGTGATAACCACGGCGCTGATCTACTCCATCACCCAGATCGACCACGTGGCGGTGATGACCCGCGGCGGGCCGGATAACGCCACGACAGTACTGCTCTACTACATCCAGAACCTCGCCTGGGACACCCATGATTTAGGTAAAGCTTCCGCCGCCACCTTCCTGACGCTGGCCGGGCTGTTTGCCTTCTCGCTGATTAACCTCAAACTGCTGGAGAAAGGAGCGCACTATGAGCGCTGAAATCTCGCCGCTGGCGCTGCGATCGCACAGCGCATCGCGCCCGCTCTGGCTGCGCCTGCGCCGCTCGCAGCCCTTTACGCTCACGGTATTAATGTGCTGCCTGGCGCTGCTGTGGATGAGCCCGTTTTTATGGATGCTGGCGACCTCGTTCAGCGCCACGACCTTCGGCGAGGATATGGCCTCGCTGCTGCCCCGTATGCCGCTGACGCTGAATAACTTCCGCGATGCCTGGGCCAGCGCCGACTGGCTGAGCCTCTACGCCAACACCCTTATCTTCACCTTCGGCACCTTCTTCGTGCAGCTGTTGACCATCACCACCGCCGGCTACGTCTTCGCCTGCCACGAGTTTCGCGGCAAGAAGACGCTGTTCCTGATGTTCCTCGTCCAGCTGATGATCATGCCGGTGGTGATGATGGTGCCGAACATGCTGACCCTGAAAACCTTCGGCCTGCTTAATACCCTCACCGGGGTGATGATGCCCTACTTCACCTCGGCGTTCGGCGTGTTCCTGATGCGTCAGGCGTTTCTGGCCATACCCAAAGAGCTGGAAGAGGCGGCGCTGATGGAGGGCTGTCGCTGGTGGCAGGTGCTGTTCCGCGTGCTGCTGCCGATGTCCTGGCCGTCGGTGCTGGCCTTCGCCACCGTCAGCATTACCTACCACTGGAACGAGTATCTGTGGCCGCTGATGATGCTGAACGACCCGGACAAACAGGTGCTGACCGTGGGGCTGGTCTCGTTCGCCATGGGCGCCGAATCCGGCGGTCAGTGGGGCATCATCGGCGCCGGCACGCTAATGGTCTGCCTGCCGCTGATGCTGGCGTTTATCCTCTTCCAGAAACAGTTCCTGCGAAGCTTCGGCTTCTCCGGGATCAAATAAGGAGCTCTTCATGCTGTTAGCGCAAATTTCCGATACCCATTTCCGCAGCCGCGGCCAGAAGCTGTACGGCTTTATTGACGTCAACGCCGCCAATGCCGACGTCGTCTCCCAGTTGAACGCCCTGCAGGAGCGTCCGGACGCGGTGGTGGTGAGCGGCGATATCGTCAACTGCGGCCGCCCGGAAGAGTATGAGGTCGCCCGTCAGATCCTCGGCAGCCTGAACTATCCGCTGTATCTCATTCCCGGCAACCACGACGATAAAGCGCTGTTTCTGGAGTACCTGCATCCGCTGTGCCCGCAGCTCGGCCGCGACGCGCAAAACATGCACTACGCGGTAGACGATTTTGCCACTCGCCTGCTGTTTATCGACTCCAGCCGGGCGGGCACGTCGAAAGGCTGGCTGACCGAGGAAACCATCAAATGGCTGGAAGCCCAGCTGTTTGATGGTGGCGATAAACCGGCGACGGTATTTATGCATCATCCGCCGCTGCCGCTGGGCAACGCGCAGATGGACCCTATCGCCTGCGAAAACGGCCATCGTCTGCTGGCGCTGGTTGAGCGTTTCCCGTCGCTGACGCGCATTTTCTGCGGCCATAACCACAGCCTGACCATGACCCAGTATCGCCAGGCCATCATCTCCACCATCCCGGGAACCGTCCACCAGGTGCCCTACTTGCATGAAGATACCCGACCGTACTACGACCTCTCTCCGGCGTCGTGCCTGATGCATCGCCAGGTCGACGAGCAGTGGGTGAGCTATCAGCATCCTCTGACCCACTACGCCGGCCCCTGGATGTACGACGAAAATATCAGCTGCCCAACGGAAGATTGCTAAACGCCATGCTTAGTCTGCAAAACATCAGTAAACAGTTTGACGGTAAATCGGCCCTCAGCGCCCTGTCGCTGGATATTCGCGAAGGGGAATTCGTGGTGCTGGTGGGCCCGTCCGGCTGCGGTAAAAGCACCCTGCTGCGCCTGCTCGCCGGGCTGGAGCCGGTCAGCGAGGGGGAGATCTGGCTGCACGATGAGAACATCACCGAAATGTCGCCCAGAGAGCGCAACTTCGCGATGATCTTCCAGAACTATGCGCTGTTTCCGCACCTGTCGGTGCGCGACAACATCACCTTCGGCATGAAGGTGCGCAAAGAGGAGAAGACCAGCTGGCAGCCGCGGGTGGATAAAGTCGCGCAGATGCTGCAGCTGGATACCCTGCTCGATCGCAAACCGGCGAAGCTCTCCGGCGGCCAGCGGCAGCGGGTGGCGATGGCGCGGGCGATTGTGCGCAATCCGCGCCTGTTCCTGATGGATGAGCCGCTCTCCAACCTCGACGCCCGCCTGCGTAGCGAAGTGCGCGACAGCATTATGGATCTCCACCAGCAGCTCAGAACCAGTACCGTCTACGTCACCCATGACCAGACGGAAGCGATGTCGATGGCCGACCGCATCGTGGTGATGAACAGCGGCCACGTACAGCAGGTCGGGCGACCGGAGTATCTGTACGCCAACCCGGCCAACCTGTTTGTCGCCGGGTTTATCGGATCTCCGGCGATGAATCTGCTCTCACTGCCCTGCGCTGATGGTGAGGTATTACTGGGTGAGCTGCGCTATCCGCTGCCGCCGCGCTACCGTGAAGAATCCCGAGTGTGGTTAGGCATTCGCCCGGAACATATCAGCGACCGCGTGGAGGAGAACCATCTGCGCTTGCCCGCCACCGTGCTGCAACGAGAACTGATGGGAGCCGATTATTTGCTCCACGTCAGCACCCCCATCGGCACCTTACGCTTTAGCCGTCGCCATCGCGGCGCGGTACCGGAGAAAGGCGATTCGCTGATCCTCGGCTTTTCACCTGCCGATGTGCATCTTTTTCATGCTGAGAAACAGCATAATTTACTGATGGAGACAGACCATGTTTAAACCTCTCACCGCTCTCGCGGTTGGGCTCAGCCTTGCCCTGAGCGGCGCGGCGCTGGCGAAAGAGAAGATCGACTTCATGTTTCCGGCGCCGGTGGACGGCAAGCTGACCATGGAGATGACCCGCGTCATTAAGCAATTCAACGAGTCGCAGCAGGATGTCGAAGTGCGCGGGATCTTTACCGGCAACTACGACACCACCAAGATCAAAGCCGAATCAGCGCAGAAAGCCGGGCAGCCGCCCGCGCTGGTGATTATGTCCGCCAACTTCACCACCGATCTGGCGCTGAAAGATGAGATCCTGCCGATGGACGAACTGTTCCAGTATGGCGATCAAAAAGCGGGGGATTTTCTGGTGAAGGCGTTCTGGCCCGCCATGCATAAAAACGCCCAGGTGATGGGCACCACCTATGCGATCCCGTTCCATAACTCGACGCCGATCCTCTACTACAACAAAACGATGTTCGATCGGGCCGGGATCAAACAGCCGCCGCAAACCTGGGCCGAGCTGCTGGCGGACGCCAGAAAGCTGACCGACGAAAGCAAAGGCCAGTGGGGGATCATGCTGCCGTCGACTAATGATGATTACGGCGGCTGGATCTTCTCGGCGCTGGTGCGCGCTAACGGCGGGAAATACTTTAACGAGGACTATCCGGGCGAAGTCTATTACAACACGCCAACCACCATCGGCGCCCTGCGCTTCTGGCAGAACCTGGTCTATAAAGACAAAGTGATGCCTTCCGGGGTGTTGAATTCGAAACAGATCGGCGCCAGCTTCTTCTCCGGCAAAGTCGGAATGGCGATGCTGAGCACCGGCGCGCTGGGCTTTATGCGCGAGAACAGCAAAGATTTTGAGCTGGGCGTGGCGATGCTGCCGGCTAAAGAGCAGCGGGCGGTACCGATCGGCGGCGCCAGCCTGGTTAGCTTCAAAGGCATCAACGACGCGCAGAAAAAAGCGGCGTATCAGTTCCTGACGTATCTGGTGAGCCCGCAGGTCAACGGCGCCTGGAGTCGCTTTACCGGCTACTTCTCCCCGCGTAAGGCCGCCTACGATACGCCGGAAATGAAGGCGTATCTGCAGCAGGATCCGCGCGCGGCTATCGCCCTCGAACAGCTGAAGTATGCCCATCCGTGGTACTCCACCTGGGAGACCGTTGCCGTGCGTAAGGCGATGGAAAACCAGCTGGCCGCGGTGGTCAATGATGCCAATGTTACCCCGGAAGCCGCGGTGCAGGCGGCGCAGAAGGAAGCCGATGCGTTGATGAAGCCCTACGTCGATAAGACCGCGCTGGCGGAAGTGAAGTAGCCCTTTCCCTCGCTATCCCCGTCGATAGTTGAGGTATCTTCTGTCATAGCGTACGGAAGCAGTGTACCCCCTCCCCCTGTTTCAAGGGGGAGGGGATCGTTCGATACGGCTCATTAGCCCGGGCCGTACAGACCGCTGAGTACCTATCCAGCATCGCAGATACCGCTCAGCGTTACACTTTATTCGCCTGCGATTCAGCCACTATTCGCCGGGCCCTGGCGGCCTGCCCTTCTTCACTGGTGTCCAGCTTATCCCGCAGATAGTGCTCAATTTGTTCAAGACTACGGTGGCGAGTTTCCGGTACGCATTTAATGACGAATATCGCGCCAAATACGCCAATACCGGCGAAGATAAAAAAGGTGCCTGAAAGCCCTAACCACGCCAGCAGTATCGGGAAGAACAGGGAGATCAGGAAGTTGGCAATCCACATTGAAAATACCGCCCCCCCCATAAAAATACCGCGCAGACGGGTTGGGAAAATTTCCGACATAAGCAGCCAGGTCACCGGCGACAGCGCCCCCTGCTGAAAGCTCAGAAACAGTAACATCCCTGCCAGAACCATATAGGCACGCAGCGCATCAGGCTGGCCGTTAACCGTCTCCGGCAACAGATAGCTGACCGCACCGATAAAGACCAGGCAGGCGGTGCAGCCGAACTGACCAATCATGGTCATTGGGCGACGGCCAATTTTGCCAAGCATCCAGATGCCAACGAATGTCATCAATACTGAGACTACGCCGTTGGCGATAGTGGCAAACAGCGCGGCATTATCAGTCATACCAACCGAGGTCAGTACCGTGGGGGCATAGTACATAATGGTATTTACACCGGTAAGCTGCTGAATAACCGCTATACCAATACCGATCATAAACAGCTTGAACAACCACGGGGTCATAATCTCGCTGAACCGGGGCTTACCGAGATTGCGCTGTTCATCCAGCGTTTCAGTGATTTCCAGCAGCTCCCACTCAACATCATCTTTATGCCGGGTGCGCTCAAGCACGCGACGGGCTTCCGCCAGGCGCCCTTTCATCGCGTACCAGCGCGGTGAATCCGGCATAAACATCATGCCAAACCAGAGCAGCACGGCGGGTAGCGTCGCCACCGCCAGCATCCAGCGCCAGGTGCTTTCCCCGCCCCAGACTTCATGGAACGTGGCATTAGAAATATAGGCCAGCAGTTGACCGGATACGATCATCAGTTCCTGCAAAGTAACCAGCTGTCCGCGCTTATTCGCGGGAGCTATCTCGGCGATATAGACCGGAACGGTAGCCGCCGCCCCGCCGACCGCGACGCCGAGAATAAGACGAAAGAAAATCATCCAGTTAACGTCCGGCGCCATAGAGGTACCTATCGCGCCGATGGCAAAAAGTACCGCCAGCCACAGAATAATTTTCTTTCTGCCCGCCGCATTCGCCAGATTGCCAGATAGCAGTGCGCCAAAGGCGGCGCCGAACAGCAACGAGCTGGTGACCAGACCGGTGGTAAAGGGAGTGAGATGAAGCTCGGTGCCCATAAAGAGTAAGGCACCGGAAATCACCCCGGTATCATAGCCAAAAAGTAAACCGCCAAGCGTCGCGATCAGGGCGACAACTTTTACAAAGGGCGTTGTCGGGGTATTGCTATTCGGTCCCGACGCTTTATTGAGTGTAAGATATTGTTCCTTAGACATAATAGACTCCAGTAACCCGCCTTGTTTGAGGGAAGATTTGCTCTAGTCTGAATGCAGAGGCCGAGGCCTCACCGACGTGTTGTTTTCGTTCTACGTCTTGAGCTACTGCTGAGTGATGGGGCAAAAAAGCAGGCCATACGGCGTATGGCCTGAAAATGAAACAACGATTAGATTCCTGCCGTCTCGCGGATGTATTTACGCGCTTTTACGGCGTATTCGAATGGGTTGGCCAGCGCCGGATCCTGCTCGGCCTCAACCACCATCCAGCCTTTATAGCCATGCTCGTCCAGCAGTTTAAACACCGGACGGAAATCAATGACGCCGTCGCCCGGCACGGTGAAGGTCCCCTTCTTCACGCCATCCAGGAAGGAGAGTCCTTCGCGGCGCACCTGCTCGATCACCGGCGGACGTACGTCTTTCAGGTGAACATGGTTAATGCGCGGCAGATATTTTTTCAGAATCGCCAGCATCGGCTCTTCGCCGCCTTCGGAATACCAGGCGTGTCCGGTGTCGTAGAGCAGGAAGACCTTGTCATCCACCAGCGACATAAACTTGTCGATCTCTGCCGTCGTCTGAATACCGGTCCCCATATGGTGGTGCAGACAGACCTGCATGCCCTTTTCCGCCGCCAGACGACCGAGGGTGTTATAGCCTTCCGCCACCCGCTGCCACTCTTCTTCGCTAAAGCACGGTTTCTCATTCTCCAGGATAGGCTTTTCCAGCCCCTGAATACTGCCGCTCTGCTCCGAGCAGCCGATCACTTTCGCGCCCATAGCATGCAGGAAATTCATGTGGTTAACGAATTCATCAATGGTTTTTTCCCGCTGGCCGTTAGCAAAAAAGGTGCTGAACCAGGCGTTGCAAATCTGAATGCCGCGGATATCCAGCATCGGCTTGAGAACCGCCGGATCGCGTGGATATTTGCTGCCGACTTCGCTGCCGGTAAAACCCGCCAGCGCCATTTCGCTGACGATTTGCTGAAAAGTATTCTCGCTGCCCAGCTCCGGCATATCGTCGTTAGTCCAGCCAATTGGGGCGATAGCCAGTTTTACGTTATCTTTGTTCATAGTAGGGGGCTCCTGCCGCTGCGCCTACCGGCGCAGCAATTCACGTTCGATGAGTTCACGGGTTTCCACTGCCTGGTATTTCATTTTTTCCGGGTAGCCGAACAGCGAGGTGGCCACGATAGGCTCACCGCCGACCTTGAAGGTCTGCTCGGCAAATTTCATATCGCGCAGGGTGCGGAACAGCGCGTCGAAATCAACATCCCCTTCCCCGACGCCCACGTGCTGGTGAACGACGGCATCTACGCCCGGTGGGTTAACGATATAGCGGCAGTGTTTTGTATGGTTGCGGGTATCCGCGATCAGTACATGGGAGAGATCGCTTCCCGCGTAGCGCAGCATCTTCTCAACGTCACCCACGCCTTTGTCATAGAAGAAGGTGTGCGGGACGCTGTAAACGTACTTAACGTTATCGCTGCGGAACGACTTCACGATATCGACGGTTTCGTTGTTCTCTTCGCAGAAGTCCCACGGATGCGCCTGAATTTCAACGCGGATGCCTTCGCGCTCAAAAATCGGCAGCAGCTCTTCCATGGAGCGATAGAACATCTCATCGCAAATCTCCGGCTGGTTAGGATCGCCGGAGAACTCGGTGTTGATCACCTGTACACCCATTTCAACCGCGATTTCGATCAGCCGTTTCCAGTTTTTTACTGCTGCCTGACGGCGCAGCTCATCCGGACCGGACCAGCGGTAGACGCAGATAAACGAAGAGAGCTCTACGCCGGTATCGCGCAGCGCCTGCTTGTACTCAGCCATAATTTCCCGGCTGGCGCGCGGGTGCTTGTAGAACGGGTTGATCTGCGGGTGCGGCGATTGCTCAATGTACTTGTAGCCCCACTCCGCCACCTGATGGACCATTCGGGTGACCCCGAGGTCTTTAATGACATCAACGTCAAAAGCAATTTTCATCGTCGTTACCTGTGCAAAGAAGTTCCGTCAGCAAAGCGGGATTAGCGTTTGTAGAAATCAGGGCACTCAGGCAGCGTCACCTCAACCGGCTCGCTGGTGCCCTGGGCTTTGATACAGGCGTCGGCTGCAACGGATGCCGCGTAGCCATCCCATGCCGATGGGCCGTGCAGCTGACCGGCCTGAACATCATTGATAAAGGCCTGTAGCTCAACGTCATACGCTTTGATAAAGCGATCCTTCCAGTCGGTCAGGATAGCGGTCGACAGGTTAGCGGCTTTGCGCATCTGCACAGCCGACGGCTCAGGCAGGCGGGCAATACCGGTTTCCCCCACCACTTCACACTGGATGTCATAGCCGTACTGACAGTTCACAAAGACTTCCACGTCGATCAGCGTGCCTTTTTTCGTTTCAAACGACACGATCTGCGGGTCTTTCAGGCGCGCATGGGTGTGGGAAGTGGAGCGCGGAAAGCGCACCTGCACGGAAACATAGTCGTCATTCAGCAGCCAGCGCAGTACATCCAGCTCGTGAATCAGGGTGTTGGTGATCGCCATGTTGGTGATGTAATCCTCACCTACCGACTGGTTGCGGTGCGCGCAGCGCAGCATCAGCGGCGCGCCGATATCGCCGTCATCGATCACTTTTTTCAGCGCCAGATAGCCTTCGTCATAAGGACGCATAAATCCGACCTGCACCAGGCGGCGACCGGCTTTCATTTCCGCATCAACGATGCGGCGGCAGCCTTCCGCGCTCATCGCCAGCGGCTTCTCGCAGAACACCGGCTTCCCGGCGGCGATGGCGGCCAGCGTGTACTCTTCGTGGGTGGGGTCCCATGAGGTAACCAGAATGGCATCCACATCGCTGGCCTTAATCACGTCATGACCGTCGGCGTACACTTCGGCATGCACGCCCGGCAGCGCAACCGCGGCGCGCGCGTTCTCTTCGTTGATATCCGAAACCGCCACTACCGTGGCTCCCTGCAGTACCTGAGTGCAACGACGGATATGTTCTTTACCGATAGCGCCGGCACCGATGACACCTAATTTGAGTGACATAGTTGGTTTTCTCCCGAGATTTGTAGGGTTCAGGGTTTGTGTTCTGTTTTAGTAATCCCGCGCCTGAGCGCGTTTTTCATTGATCATTTGCGCAACCTTACGGATCCGCTCGGAGAGCGCAGACTGCGCGACGCCGACGTTCCACCAGCTGCCATATTTGTGCACCATGGTTTTCGGCAGCACTTTAATGTCTATCAGGGTGCTGACGGTTTCGCGGCGCGCGGCGTCCAGCGCGTGGCGTAGTTCTTCTAGCGTCGTGACGCGCCAGGTTTTGCAGCCGTAGCCGGCAGCGACGGTGGCGAAATCTACCGGTACCAGGCCGCCCTGCAGCTGGCCCGATTCGGCGCAGCGGAAGCGGAACTCGGTGCCGAAGCTGTCCATACCGTGTTCCATCTGCAGGTTGTTGATACAGCCGTTGGCCATATTGTCGAGCAGTACGATGTTGATCTTCGCGCGCTCCTGCAGGGAGGTCACCAGCTCGGAGTGCAGCATCATGAATGAGCCGTCGCCGACCAGCGAATAGACCTCGCTTTGCGGTTGGGCTAACTTCACGCCCAGCGCGGCGCTGACTTCATACCCCATGCAGGAGTAGCCGTATTCAACGTGATAGGTGTTGGTGGCCCGGTTGCGCCAGACGCGCTGCAGGTCTCCCGGCAGGCTACCTGCCGCCGCCACAATCACCGCATCCGCCGGCAGCGTTTCGTTGAGTACCCCAAGGACGCTGCTTTGCGTCAGGGTGGAGTCGGTTATCTGGCGAAATTCGCGATACACCGATTCCCGATCCAGATGGTCGTCGATTTCCGGGACGAAAGCGGTTTCCTGCCATACCGCCTGGTAAACGCGCTGGGTCTCTTTCAGCTGGCGGCTCTGCACGCTTTCAATCTGCTCGCCCCAGCCTGCTTGCCAGGATTCGCCGGACAGGGCGTCATCGAGGGCGGTGAGGGCTTCGCGGGCATCCGCCAGCATCGGAATCCCATCCAGCTTCCAGGCATCGAAGTTGCTGACGTTAATATTGAGGAAGCGCACGCCCGGGTGCTGGAAAATCCATTTTGACGAGGTGGTGAAATCGCTGAAACGCGTGCCGAGACCGATGACTAAGTCCGCCTCTTTCGCCAGCAGGTTCGCTGCCAGGCAGCCGGTTTCGCCGACGCCGCCCACGTTATACGGATGCGAAGAGACAACGCTGCCTTTACCCGCCTGGGTTTCGGCAAACGGTACGCCGTAGCGTTCGGCAAAATGGGTCAACGCTTCGCCGGCGCCGGAGTATTTCACCCCGCCGCCGCAGACGATCAGCGGCTTACGGCTGGCTTTAATCGCCGCCACCGCATCCGCCAGCTGTGCGACGCTGGCCGGACGGCGGTCAAGGCGGTGTACCCGACGGGTAAAGAAGGACTGCGGATAATCCCAGGCTTCGCCCTGGACATCCTGCGGCAGACAGAGCGTGACCGCACCGGTTTCCGCCGGGTCGGTCAACACACGCATGGCGTTGATGCAGGCGCTCATCAGCTGTTCCGGACGGGTGATGCGATCCCAGTATTTACTCACCGCGCGAAACGCGTCATTAGTGGTAATGCTGAGATCGTGGCTCTGCTCAATTTGCTGTAATACCGGGTCAGGCTGGCGGGTCGCAAACACATCTCCCGGCAGCAGCAGCAGAGGGATGCGGTTGGCGGTCGCGGTGGCGGCAGCGGTAATCATGTTTGCCGCGCCGGGGCCAATGGAGGAGGTGCAGGCAATAATCTGACGACGCAGGGACTGTCTGGCAAAACCGGTGGCGGCATGCGCCATCCCTTGCTCGTTACGCCCCTGATAGACCCGCATTTCACCGCTATCTTGTTCAAGAGCCTGGCCCATTCCCAGCACGTTGCCGTGGCCAAAGATAGCAAAGATGCCTTTAACGAACTTATGCTCTTCGCCATCGACTTCCAGGTACTGGTTATCCAGGAACTTCACCAGCGCCTGCGCCATTGTCAGTCTCAGTTTGCCCATGTTGCCCAATCCTTATTGTTCAGTATTTGCGTGTAGGTCAGCGTTTTACCCCGCCCAGCGTGACAAGCGATGGGCCAGGAAAATCGTTAACGCCACTGGAATACTTCTGGATTATAGGCAAACATTTTTTTCATTAAATAGAAATACAGAAGAAATATTTCATTTTGCGAGAGGGATCAAACTCTCTATGCATTTCACCCGTTTCATTCACATCCTGTATCCGGGATAACACGCAATTTACGCGGTACTGCTCTTAATATCCCCTTAAAAATCATAGGTAAAGAGTGATAGTAAATGGCCGGTAGTTCAGCTTTACCTCGGCGCGCAGGATCTGAGGCAGAATGGGGCTCGGCGCGGCAGAGTGGTATATCCCTCACATTTTTGGTTTTTTAATTTCGATCTAGTTTGCAAATGAAATATTTATTTCTCAAACTAGGGATAACCAATAACCCTCAGGCTGTTTTCGGAGACGCTGTCGGCATCCCGACTCTTCCGTACAGCAGAAATGCAAAAGGAAACCCTAGCTATGAATGCAGCAGTAAAGCGACTCGACGTCATCTGTATTGGCCGGGTGGCAGTCGATCTCTATGCCCAGCAGATTGGCGCGAGGCTGGAAGATGTTGCCAGTTTTTCTAAGTACCTGGGTGGCTCTTCCGGCAACGTCGCCTTCGGCACCGCTATACAGGGATTAAAATCGGCGATGCTTGCCCGCGTGGGCGATGAGCACAATGGTCGTTTTTTACGCGAAACGCTCAGCCGCGCCGGCGTCGATACCGAATATCTGATCACCGATAAGCAGCGCCTGACGGCGTTAGTGATGCTGGGGATTAAAGATCAGGAGACATTTCCGCTCATTTTTTACCGCGATAACTGCGCCGATATGGCCCTTTCGCCAGAAGACATTAAGGAAGAGTACATCGCCTCCTCCCGGGCGCTGGCGGTAACCGGTACCCACCTTTCGCACGCCAACACGCGTGAAGCGGTGCTGAAGGCGCTGGAGTACGCGCGCCGTCACGGCCTGCGTACGGCGCTGGATATCGACTATCGTCCGGTGCTTTGGGGGTTAACCTCTTTAGGCGACGGCGAAACGCGTTTCATTGAGTCCGGTCAGGTGACCAGCCAGCTGCAGGAAGTCCTGCATCTGTTCGATTTAGTGGTGGGGACTGAAGAGGAGTTTCATATTGCCGGCGGCAGTACCGATACTCTGACCGCGCTGAAAAACGTGCGTAACGCCACGAAAGCGACGCTGGTTTGCAAACGCGGTCCGATGGGCTGCGTGGTGCTGGAAGGCGACATTCCCGACAGCTGGGATAGCGTGCCGCTGCAGCAGGGCGTGCGCGTAGACGTGCTTAACGTCCTCGGCGCTGGCGATGCCTTTATGTCCGGCCTGCTGCGCGGCTGGCTTAACGACGAAGGCTGGGAGCAGGCCTGTCGCTACGCTAACGCCTGCGGCGCGCTGGTGGTTTCACGTCACGGCTGCGCGCCCGCGATGCCAACCAAAGCCGAACTTGACGACTATCTGTCGCGAGCAGAATCTGTCCCGCGTCCGGATATCGACGCTCGCCTCAACCATCTCCATCGCGTCACAAGCCGCCGCCAGGCGTGGCCGGAGCTGTGCATTTTCGCCTTTGACCACCGTAAGCAGCTGGCAGACCTGGCGCTGGAAACCGGGCGTGATGAATCCTGTATTCCGCAGCTGAAGCTGCTGCTGCTGGCGGCCGCGGAAGCCGCCGCAGACGAAGCCGGTCTTGACGGCCGCAGCGGCATTCTCGCCGATGGCACCTACGGCCAGCGCTCGCTCAATGCCATCACCGGCAAGGGCTGGTGGATTGGCCGGCCGATTGAAATGCCAAGCTCGCGCCCGCTGCGCCTGGAACATGGCAACATCGGTTCCCAGCTTATCGACTGGCCGCTGGAGCACGTCGTGAAATGCCTGGTCTTCTACCACCCGGCCGACCCGGCCGAGCTGCGCGCCGAACAGGATGCGCTGCTGCTGGAGGTCTGGCAGGCGTGCAACAAGTCCGGGCATGAGCTGCTGCTGGAAATTATTCTGCCGGAAAACGGCCCGGATAAAGATGAACGCCACTACCACGACATGCTGGAGCACTTCTATCAGCTGGGCATCCAGCCGGACTGGTGGAAGCTGCCGCCGCTGTCGAGCGCGGAATGGGAAAGGATTGGCAAACTGATCGCGCGCGAAGATAGCTGGTGCCGCGGGATCTTAATCCTCGGCCTGGACGCCCCTTCGGACCGTCTGCGCGCCGGTTTTGCCGAAGCGGCGAAGCATCCGATGATCAAAGGTTTTGCCGTAGGACGCACCATTTTTGGCCAGCCTTCACGGCGCTGGATGCAGGGAGAGCTCAGCGATGAGGCGCTGATTGACGAAGTCAAACGCAACTATCTCACGCTCATCGGCTACTGGCGCGAAGCCCGCGGCTGATACTAACCTGGCCCGCATCCTTTCCCAAAGATGCGGGCTTTTTTCTGGATCTTCGTGAAATGAATCGCGTATTTCATCGTAGTAAATGAAAAATTCGCTTCATTTGATACACTGGAAATTATATTCCTTTCATTTTCTCAGAGCGCAATCTATGGCCAATAATCCGACCCAACTTACCATCTTGCAGGATGAAATCAGGCGTCGCTACGATACGTTAAGCAAACGCCTGAAACAGGTAGCCCGCTATATTCTCGATAACAGCAATAGCGTGGCTTTCGATACCGTGGCCTCTATCGCGCAACAAGCTGACGTCCCCCCTTCCACGCTGATCCGCTTCGCTAACGCCTTTGGTTTTAGCGGTTTCAACGAAATGAAGCAGATGTTCAAGCAGCACCTGATGGAAGAGACCGCTAACTATACCGAGCGCGCGCGTCTGTTCCGCCAGACCACCACGGATGACGCAACCCCGCCGGAAACGCCGACCGAAATTCTGAATATGTTCACTATGGTTAATACTCAGGCGCTGCAGCAGCTGGCGATGCAGACCTCCGGCGACGATCTGCAGCGTGCGGTCGCGCTGTTGGCGGAAGCGGAAAATATCTACGTTATCGGCCTGCGCCGCTCTTTTAGCGTCGCCTCCTATCTGACCTACGCCCTGCGCCATCTGGACCGTAAAGCGTTCCTGATTGACGGTCTGGGCGGCATGTTTACCGAACAGCTCAGCCTGGTCGGGCCGAAAGATGTCGTCGTGGCGGTGAGCTTCTCTCCGTATGCGCGGGAAGTGGTTGAACTGGTGGAGCTCGGCGCGCAGCGTAAAGCACGTCAGATAGCGATTACCGACAGCCAGGTCAGCCCGCTGGCGGCCTTCAGCGACGTCTGCTTTGTCGTGCGCGAGGCGCAGGTTGATGGTTTCCGCTCGCAGGTGGCCTCCCTGTGTCTGGCTCAGACTCTGGCGGTCTCGCTGGCGCTGAACAGCAGCAAGGATGCAGAAACGAAGCAGCTGGCTTAAATTTTTCATTATTCCCGGATTGCGACGTAAACGTCTTATCCGGGCGACTTGTCCGCAGACGACGGTAAACCCGTAGCCCGGCTGAGCGCAGCGCGAGCCGGGGATGTGGCAGAATTGCGACGACGATCTTATTCGGGCTACAGGATCAAAAAGGCTGGCTAGCATGGCTAACCGGCCTTTTTGTCATCAACGGTTGTTAATCGTGGCGGGGATAATCAGGGCTGTTGATCCACGCGTGATCCTCTTCCCAGGTAAACATCCATTTGCGATCCGGACCGGCCATCACGTTCAGATAATAGCTGTCATACCCGGCGATCGCCGCTACCGGATGGTAGCCGCGCGGTACCATGACCACATCGTGGTTGTAGGGAGCCATACAGGCATCAAGGCTACGGTCATCGGTATAGACGCGCTGGAAGGCAAAACCCTGCGGCGGATCGAAACGGTGGTAGTAGGTCTCTTCCAACTGAGTTTCCTGACCCGGCAGCGCCGTGTCGTGCTTGTGCGACGGCCATGAGCTGGTCGCTCCTTCGTCAGTGTAAACCTCTACCACCAGCAGGCAGTCCGCCTGCGCGCTATCCGGCAGAATATTGTGCACCAGCCGCTGGTTACGCCCTTTACCGCGATGCTCTACGCCCACGTCCTGCGGGGAGATAACTCGAGCCGGTAAAGTTCCTTTACCCGGGGCGCTGCATACCGCCAGCTCAAGGTCAGAATCTGCCGTCACTTCGACTTTATCCTGCGGCGGCACGTAAACTGACCAGGGCGGGGTCCGCTCAAACGGCGACATACGCTGGCCCAGATTCGGAAAATCGGCCTGCGAGGTTTTTACCGAAGCCAGCCCGGCGACCAGCACCAGGCACAGCTCGCGATCGCCGCTTTCCAGGGTAACGGTTTGCCCTTTCTTTAACATCCAGACATCAAAACCAATGTACTTCCACCCCGCGCTCAGCGGGGTGATGTGCTGAATCTGCCCTTCTTTTTTTGCTTTAGCCAGTAAAGACATGGCGCTCTCCTTCGCCGATTAGCCTAACGTCGGCATGCTGAATTCAGATACGGTTTGCTGACCCTGCGGCCAGCGGACGGTGGCGGTTTTCATACGCGTATAGAAACGCACGCCATCCGGCCCATGCACGTTCAGTGCGCCAAATACGGAGCGTTTCCAGCCGCCAAAGCTATGGAAGGCCATTGGAACGGGTACCGGCACGTTGACCCCAACCATTCCGGCCTGGACATCATGTACAAACTCACGCGCGGTGTGGCCGTTGCTGGTAAAGACGGCGCTGCCGTTGCCGAACTCATGGCTGTTTACCAGCTCCAGCGCGCTGTGGTAGTCCGCCACGCGGACAATACCCAGTACCGGGCCAAAAATCTCTTCGCGCCAGATAGTCATTTCCGGCGTCACGTTGTCGAACAGCGTTCCGCCAACGTAGTAACCCTCTTCGAAACCGGCAACTCGCAGCTTGCGCCCGTCAACCACCAGCGTCGCCCCTTCGCTGACGCCTTTATCAATATATCCCAGCACTTTTTTCTGATGCGCCTCTGAGACGACCGGACCCATTTCGTTCTCTTCTTTTCCGCGCATACAGCCCGGGCCGACCTTCAGGGACTCCACCAGCGGCTTGAGGCGCGCAATGAGTTTATCTGCCGTTTCATCGCCCACAGCGACGACCACCGGCAGCGCCATGCAGCGCTCGCCCGCAGAGCCGAACGCGCCGCCCATTATCGCATTCACGGTGGCATCAAGATCGGCATCCGGCATCACAATCGCGTGGTTTTTCGCCGCGCCAAATGCCTGAACGCGCTTACCATAAGCGCTGGCGGTTTTATAAATATGCTCCGCCACGCCGGAAGATCCCACAAAGCTTACCGCCGCAATACGCGGATCCTTGTACAGCTGCTCAGCATCTTCATTGCTGCAGTGCACCACGTTAAAGACGCCGTCCGGCAGCCCCGCTTCTTTCAGCAACTCCGCCAGGCGCACCGCAGCGCCAGGGGCCAGCGCTGGCGGCTTAAGGACAAAGCTGTTGCCGCAGGCCAGCGCCAGCGGGAACATCCACATCGGAACCATCGCCGGGAAGTTGAACGGCGTAATGCCCGCCACTACGCCCAGCGGCTGCATCAGAGAATAGCTATCGACGCCGGTGCCGACATCCGATGAGAACTCGCCTTTGATCAGGTGCGGAATCCCGCAGGCAAACTCAACGACTTCCATGCCGCGCGTCAGTTCGCCCATCGCATCGGAAAAGACTTTACCGTGTTCGCTGACGATAATCCCCGCCAGCTCTTCAGCGTGCTGTTCAAGTAACATTTTAAAATTAAACAGCACGCGGGCCCGGCGCAGCGGCGTGGTACGCGACCAGCCATCAAAAGCATCATGCGCCACCTGAATCGCATCGGAGACTTCCTGCGCGGTCGATAACGTGACTTCGCGGACCACTTTGCCCGTCGCGGGGTCGAAAACCGGCATTGTATTGTTGCTGCCGCTGGTAACGGTCTTCCCGCCAATAAAGTTTCCTGTGATAGTCATGCTCTCGCCTCATATGTATGGGGTATCGGGGGCCAACGCAGTACGGCCCATTACTGGATCTGCTGTGTTGTACCGTAGTAAAATGAAATTAATATTTCAATATTCATCATTAATGAAATTGTATTTTGGTGATGATGGTCGCATTTTCTTGTAAGGAAACGCTGTCTTACAGGCAAAGCCCCCATAAAAAGAGAGCAGGTGTAGCGCCTTCCGGAACCCGCCGCAATGCAAGAAGACAAGAAAAATATTTTGCGAGTCGGCTCAAAAAATCGCCATTTCATGCATTGCTAATTTTGGAATAAATGTTTTGACTATGGGGTAATCGAACGACGCCGAACTATCTATTTCAGGAGAGTCAAAATGGCTATTGCAGCACAGCGTTTCTGTATCAACCGCAAGATTGCCCCTTCCCTCAGCATTGAGGCCTTCTTCCGGCTGGTGAACAGCCTCGGGCTAAACAAAGTCGAGCTACGTAACGACCTCCCCAGCGGAAAAGTGACCGACGACCTGAGCCACCAGCAGGTTCGTGAACTGGCTGACCGCTACCATATTGAGATCCTCACTATCAACGCGGTTTATCCTTTCAACTGCCGCACCGCAGAGGTTCGCAGCCTGACGGAGTCCCTGCTAAAAGAGGCCAAAGCCGTCGGCGCGAAATCGCTGGTGCTGTGTCCACTGAACGATGGTACCGAGGTTCCGGCGAGCGAAACCCTTAACGCCCTGCGCGACCTGGCGCCGCTATTCGCCTTCTATGGCATTGAGGGACTCGTCGAGCCGCTCGGCTTCCCGCAAAGCTCGCTGCGCTCCTCGGCGCAGGCGCAAACGCTGATTCACGACGCACGGGTGCCGTTTAAGCTGCTGATCGATACCTTTCACCATCATCTTTATCCACAGGCGGAGCAGGAGTTTAGCCAGGTGGATATCGGCGAAATCGGCCTGGTGCACCTTTCCGGCGTAGAAGATACCCGCCCGCGCGAAACCCTGACCGACAACGAACGCATTATGCTGACCGAAAAAGACCAGCTGCAAAGCTGCGAGCAGGTCAAAAACCTGGAGGCCCGCGGCTATCAGGGCGTATATGCGTTCGAGCCCTTCTCACCGGAGCTGGCAAACTGGAGCGAAGACGATATCCGCCGCGAAATCGAGCAGAGTATCGCGTTAGTTCAGCGCCACTGCGCCTGAAGGGAATAAGCGAAGGCGTGCGCGATCTCCCCACTTTTGCTATCAGGTTGCCTATACTCGCAGCAGGATAAATGGAGAAATCGCTCATGAGCTCACCGCTGCTGATTGCACGCACGCTGGAAAAACAGCTGCATTTATTGCCCGCTATGGCGAACCGCCACGGCTTAATTACCGGCGCCACGGGGACCGGTAAAACCGTCACGCTGCAAAAGCTGGCGGAATCTTTCTCGGAAATCGGCGTTCCGGTATTTATGGCCGATGTGAAAGGCGACCTTACCGGTATCGCTGAGGCGGGCCAAAGTTCGGAAAAACTGCAGGCGCGGCTGGAAAAAATCGGCGCAACGGACTGGCAGCCGCATGCTAATCCGGTAGTGCTATGGGATATCTTTGGCGAGAAAGGCCACCCGGTCCGCGCCACGGTTTCCGATCTCGGGCCGCTGCTGCTGGCTCGCCTGCTCAACCTCAATGAGGTTCAGTCCGGGGTATTGAATATTATCTTCCGGATCGCCGACGACCGCGGGCTGCTGCTGCTCGACTTTAAAGACCTGCGCGCGATTACCCAACACATTGGCGACAACGCCAAAGCTTTTCAGAACCAGTACGGCAACATCAGCAGCGCCTCCGTCGGGGCGATTCAGCGCGGATTGCTGACCCTGGAGCAGCAGGGTGCAGAGCACTTTTTCGGCGAACCCATGCTCGATATCCAGGACTGGATGCGCGTTGATGCGCAGGGTAAAGGGGTAATTAATATCCTGAGCGCGGAAAAGCTCTATCAGATGCCGAAGCTGTACGCCGCCAGCCTGCTGTGGATGCTTTCCGAGCTTTACGAACGTCTGCCGGAGGCCGGTGACCAGGAAAAGCCAAAGCTGGTCTTTTTCTTCGATGAGGCGCATCTGCTGTTTAACGATGCGCCCCAGGTGCTGCTGGATAAAATCGAGCAGGTCATCCGCCTGATTCGTTCTAAAGCCGTCGGAGTCTATTTTGTTTCACAAAACCCGGCGGACATTCCCGATGCGGTGCTGGGTCAACTGGGCAATCGGGTGCAGCACGCCCTGCGCGCTTTCACGCCGAAAGACCAAAAAGCGGTAAAAACCGCCGCGCAAACTATGCGCGCGAATCCGGCGTTCAGCACCGAGCAGGCGATCCAGGAGCTGGGCACCGGCGAGGCGCTGATCTCCTTTCTTGATGAGAAAGGCAGCCCCTCGATAGTAGAGCGGGCGATGGTTATTGCGCCCTGCTCGCGCATGGGCCCGGTCACCGATGACGAACGTAACGGACTGCTTAACCACTCGCCGCTGTACGGAAAATATGAAGAAGAGATCGACCGTGAATCGGCGTTTGAAATGCTGCAGCAGGGCGTGCAGACCACAACTGAGCAGCAGCAATCCCCGCCCGCAAAAGGCCAGCCAAACGGCGATGACGACGGCCTGCTCGGCGGGCTCAAAGATATCCTGTTCGGCACTACCGGGCCGCGCGGCGGCAAACGCGACGGCATTGTGCAAACGGCAGCGAAGAGCGCGGTGCGTCAGGTCACCAGGCAGATAGTCAGGGGAATGCTGGGAAGCTTACTTGGCGGACGGAAACGCTAAAAAAACGCCCCCTTTCTGATTCAGGAAGGGGGCGCGTTACGTCAGGATTTACGCATCATCAGCCAGAGGCTCAGCAAGAAGAAGCTGGCGCTCGGCAACAGCGCGCCGATTATCGGCGGGATGCCGTAGACCAGGGTGAGCGGGCCGAAAATCTGGTCCAGCACGTAGAAGATAAAACCGAAGCTGATCCCGGTCACGACTCTGACGCCCATCGGCACGCTACGCAGCGGGCCAAAGATAAACGACAGCGCCATCAGCATCATCACCGCCACCGACAGCGGCTGGAAGATTTTGCTCCACATATTGAGCTGATAGCGGCCCGGATCCTGACCGCTGGACTTCAGATAGGTAACATAGTTGTGCAGGCCGCTGATTGACAACGCATCCGGATCCAGCGCCACCACGCCAAGCTTATCCGGCGTCAGGTTGGTCTTCCAGGTCCCGCTGACGGTCTGCGTCCCCGTGACCTGTTTCGGATCGGTCAGGTCGGATTCATCCACCTGCGACAGTCGCCAGAGCTTATTTTCGGTATCGAATTTTGCCGAAGCGGCGTAGCGAACGGACTGCAGACGGCGCTGGTCGTTAAACGCGTAGATGCTCACTCCGCCCAGCTCATCGTTACCTTTTACCCGCTCGATATAAACAAAGTTATGGCCGTCTTTCGCCCACAGGCCCTGCTGAGTGGAAAGCAGCGAACCGCCGTACATCTGCTGAGCACGATAGTTGCGCGCCATCTGCTCGCCCTGCGGGGCTACCCACTCGCCCATCGCCATGGTCAGCAGCACCAGCGGAATCGCGGTTTTCATCACCGACAGCGCCACCTGGAGGCGGGTAAAGCCGGAAGCCTGCATCACCACCAGCTCGCTACGCTGCGCCAGCATGCCCAACCCCAGCAGCGCGCCGAGCAGCGCCGCCATCGGGAAGAAGATCTGGATATCTTTCGGCACACTGAGAATCGTGTAGATTCCGGCCCCTAACGCATCATAGTTGCCCTGCCCGGCCTTTTTCAGCTGGTCGACAAACTTGATGATGCCCGACAGGGAAACCAGCATGAACAGGGTCATCATGATGGTATTGAAAATCGTCTTACCGATATAACGGTCAAGTACGCCAAACGCCTGCATCACGCCGCTCCTTTGTTAAAACGGGCACGGAAGCGGCGCATCGGCACCGTATCCCACAGGTTCAACAGCACGGCCAACGCGAAATAGAGCAGGTTTACCGCCCACATCCAGATCATCGGATCCATTTTGCCTTTACCGCCGCTCGATTTAATCGACGTTTGCAGCAGGAAGAACACCAGATAGAGCAGCATCGCCGGCAGCATCGACAGCACGCGACCCTGGCGCGGGTTCACCACGCTGAGCGGCACCACCATTAGCGCCATGATGAATACCGTTGCCACCAGCGTGAAGCGCCAGTGCAGCTCCGCCCGGGCGCGATCGGTATCGGTACGCCACAGGGTGCGCATATCCATCTGCTCGGTATCGTTCGGATCGGAGGCCACCGCCTGATGGCCAACAATCGCCTGATAGTTTTTAAAGTCGGTAATGCGGAAGTCGCGCAGCATCGCGGTGCCTTCAAAGCGGGTGCCCTGATTCATGGTCACCACCTGCGAACCGTCTTTACGCAGCGAGAGCTCGCCGGTATCCGCGACCACCACCGAAGGGCGCGCGTTGCCTCGTGGCCGCAGTTGGGCAAGGAAGACGTCGCTGAAACGGTTGCCGTTGACGTTCTCAATAAACAGCACTGCGCTGCCGTCGCTGGCCTGCTGGAACTGGCCCTGGGCCAGCGCGGCCATGCCGGGGTTTGCTTTCGCTTCCGCCAGCACTTCATCCTGATGACGGGACGACCAGGGCCCCGCCCACATCACGTTGACCGCCGCGATAATGCCCGTAAAGAGCGCAAGGATCATGGCGGCTTTCACCAGCACGGCCTTACTCAGGCCGCAGGCGTGCATCACCGTGATTTCGCTTTCGGTATACAGTTTGCCCAGCGTCATCAGCAGCCCGAGGAATAAACTCAGGGGCAGAATAAGCTGCGCCATTTCAGGTACGCCCAGCCCTAACAGCGAGAGCACCAGATTTGTCGGGATATCGCCATCAACAGCGGCGCCGAGGATCCTGACCAGTTTCTGACAGAAGAAAATGAGTAGCAGGATGAATAGGATCGCCAACTGGCTTTTCAGCGTCTCACGAACCAGATATCTTATGATTATCACTATAAATACGCCCGTAAAAACCCGTTTTATTGCAGGAAAATTGCTTGTTTCATGGCTTAAACGTCATTTATTCTCTTTAGTCGTCGAAAACATCGCTAAGATTAAATGACTCGCTGGTTCTGCGTATCAGGATCTTTTCTGACGAACCAAGGCCGTAATAACGTTAAGATTAACACGAAGTCACCACAACAGCGGACATGAGTTACGAAAGCTTTCAATTCTATCCGTAGCCACCGTCGTTGTCTTTAAGATTCAGGAGCGTAGTGCATGGAGTTCAGTGTAAAAAGCGGTAGCCCGGAGAAGCAGCGGAGCGCCTGTATCGTGGTCGGCGTCTTCGAACCACGTCGTCTCTCCCCCATCGCCGAACAGCTTGATAAAATTAGCGACGGTTATATCAGCGCCCTGCTGCGTCGCGGCGAGCTGGAAGGCAAACCTGGCCAGACTTTATTGCTGCACCATGTGCCGAACATTCTGTCGGAGCGCATTCTGCTTATTGGCTGCGGTAAAGAACGCGAGCTGGACGAGCGTCAGTATAAGCAGGTTATTCAGAAAACCATCAATACGCTGAATGATACTGGTTCAATGGAGGCCGTCTGCTTCCTGACCGAACTGCACGTCAAAGGCCGCAATAACTACTGGAAAGTGCGTCAGGCCGTCGAGACCGCCAAAGAGACGCTGTACAGCTTCGACCAGTTAAAAACCAACAAAAGCGAGCCGCGTCGCCCGCTGCGTAAAATGGTCTTCAACGTTCCCACCCGTCGCGAGCTGACCAGCGGCGAACGCGCTATCCAGCACGGTCTGGCGATCGCCGCCGGCATCAAAGCGGCGAAAGATCTGGGCAACATGCCGCCCAACATCTGTAACGCCGCGTATCTGGCCTCCCAGGCGCGCCAACTGGCCGATACCTATAGTAAGAACGTCATTACCCGCGTTATCGGCGAGCAGCAGATGAAAGAGCTGGGAATGAACTCTTATCTGGCGGTCGGCAACGGCTCGCAGAACGAATCGCTGATGTCGGTTATCGAATACAAAGGTAACCCGGCAGAAGACGCGCGGCCTATCGTGCTGGTGGGTAAAGGCCTGACCTTTGACTCCGGCGGTATCTCCATCAAGCCTTCAGAAGGCATGGACGAGATGAAATACGATATGTGCGGCGCGGCGGCGGTGTACGGCGTGATGCGCATGGTGGCGGAACTTCAGTTGCCGTTGAACGTTGTCGGCGTGCTGGCCGGATGTGAAAACATGCCTGGCGGCCGCGCCTATCGTCCTGGCGACGTGTTGACCACGATGTCCGGGCAAACGGTGGAAGTGCTGAACACCGATGCCGAAGGTCGCCTGGTGCTGTGCGATGTGCTGACTTACGTTGAGCGTTTCGAGCCGGAAACGGTTATCGACGTGGCCACCCTGACCGGCGCCTGCGTGATCGCGCTCGGCCACCACATCACCGGCCTGATGTCGAATCACAATCCGCTGGCCCACGAGCTGATCGGCGCGTCCGAACTGGCGGGCGATCGCGCATGGCGTCTGCCGCTTGCCGACGAGTTCCAGGAACAGCTGGAGTCAAATTTTGCGGATATGGCCAATATCGGCGGCCGTCCTGGCGGAGCGATTACCGCAGGCTGCTTCCTGGCGCGCTTTACCCGTAAATACAACTGGGCGCATCTGGATATTGCCGGCACCGCCTGGCGTTCCGGGAAGTCCAAAGGCGCGACCGGTCGTCCGGTGGCGATGCTGTCGCAGTTCCTGCTCAACCGCGCCGGATTTACCGGCGAAGAGTAATTGCCGTCTGATGCCCGGCGGCGTTACGCTTGCCGGGCCTCTGGAAAGATACCGTTTATAGGCCGGGTCAGCGTAGCGCCGCCCGGCTTAAGCATTTAAAGTCACCACAAGAAGCCCCATATATGAAAAACGCAACGTTCTATCTTCTGGACAATGATACGCAACAGGATGGCCTGAGCGCCGTTGAACAGCTGGTGTGTGACATTGCCGCAGAACGTTGGCGCAGCGGTAAACGCGTGCTCATCGCCTGCGAAGATGAGCAGCAGGCCATTCGTCTGGACGAAGCGCTCTGGGCACGCCCCGCAGAAAGTTTCGTTCCGCATAATCTGGCGGGGGAAGGTCCGCGCGGCGGCGCGCCGGTGGAGATCGCCTGGCCGCAAAAACGCAACAGCAGCCCGCGGGATATTCTGATTAGCCTGCGGCTAAACTTTGCAGATTTTGCCACCGCTTTCACAGAAGTGATAGACTTCGTCCCTTATGAAGACTCTTTGAAACAACTGGCGCGCGAACGCTATAAAGCGTACCGCATGGCTGGTTTCAACCTGAACACGGCAACCTGGAAATAATGGAAAAGACATACAACCCCCAAGATATCGAACAGCCGCTTTACGAGCACTGGGAAAAGCAGGGCTATTTCAAACCCAATGGCGACGAAAGCCAGGAAAGTTTCTGCATCATGATCCCGCCGCCGAACGTCACCGGCAGTTTGCATATGGGTCATGCCTTCCAGCAAACCATCATGGATACCATGATTCGCTACCAGCGCATGCAGGGTAAAAATACCCTGTGGCAGGCCGGTACCGACCACGCGGGTATCGCTACCCAGATGGTGGTTGAGCGTAAGATTGCCGCCGAAGAAGGTAAAACCCGCCACGACTACGGTCGCGACGCCTTTATCGATAAAATCTGGCAGTGGAAAGCGGAATCCGGCGGCACCATTACCCGTCAGATGCGCCGCCTGGGCAACTCCGTGGACTGGGAGCGCGAGCGCTTCACCATGGACGAAGGCCTGTCCAACGCCGTAAAAGAAGTCTTTGTCCGCCTGTACAAAGAAGATCTGATCTATCGCGGCAAGCGTCTGGTCAACTGGGACCCGAAACTGCGTACCGCCATCTCCGATCTGGAAGTGGAAAACCGCGAGTCTAAAGGCTCGATGTGGCATATCCGCTATCCGCTGGCCGACGGCGCGAAAACCGCTGACGGTAAAGATTATCTGGTCGTCGCTACCACCCGTCCGGAAACCGTGCTGGGCGATACCGGCGTGGCCGTTAACCCGGAAGATCCGCGCTATAAAGACCTTATCGGCAAATTCGTCATTCTGCCGCTGGTTGACCGCCGCATTCCGATTGTGGGCGATGAACACGCCGATATGGAAAAGGGCACCGGCTGCGTGAAGATCACCCCGGCGCACGACTTTAACGACTATGAAGTGGGCAAGCGTCATGCGCTGCCGATGATCAACATCCTGACCTTTGATGGCGATATCCGCGAAACCGCGGAAGTCTACGACACCAAAGGCAACGAGTCCGACGTCTACTCAAACGCCATCCCGGCGGAGTTCCAGAAGCTGGAGCGCTTTGCCGCGCGTAAAGCGGTGGTTGCCGCCATCGACGCGCTGGGCCTGCTGGACGAGATTAAACCGCACGATCTGACCGTACCATACGGCGACCGCGGCGGCGTCGTTATCGAACCGATGCTCACCGATCAGTGGTACGTACGTGCCGACGTGCTGGCTAAACCGGCGGTTGAAGCGGTCGAGAACGGCGACATTCAGTTCGTGCCGAAGCAGTACGAAAACATGTACTTCTCCTGGATGCGCGATATTCAGGACTGGTGTATCTCCCGCCAGCTGTGGTGGGGTCACCGCATCCCGGCATGGTACGACAACGACGGCAACGTTTACGTTGGCCGTACCGAAGACGAAGTACGCCAGGAAAATAACCTCGGCGCCGACGTGGCGCTGCGCCAGGACGAAGACGTGCTGGATACCTGGTTCTCCTCCGCGCTGTGGACGTTCTCCACTCTCGGCTGGCCGGAAAACACCGATGCCCTGCGCCAGTTCCATCCGACCAGCGTGATGGTTTCCGGCTTCGACATCATCTTCTTCTGGATTGCCCGCATGATCATGATGACCATGCACTTCATCAAAGATGAAAACGGCAAGCCGCAGGTGCCGTTTAAAACCGTCTATATGACCGGTTTGATCCGCGATGACGAAGGCCAGAAGATGTCCAAATCGAAGGGCAACGTTATCGACCCGCTGGATATGGTTGATGGCATCTCCCTGCCGGAGCTGCTGGAGAAACGTACCGGCAACATGATGCAGCCGCAGCTGGCGGAGAAAATCGCCAAACGCACCGAGAAACAGTTCCCGAACGGCATTGAGCCGCATGGTACCGACGCCCTGCGCTTTACCCTGGCGGCGCTGGCCTCTACCGGCCGCGACATTAACTGGGATATGAAGCGTCTGGAAGGTTACCGTAACTTCTGTAATAAGCTGTGGAACGCCAGCCGCTTTGTGCTGATGAATACCGAAGATCAGGATTGCGGCTTTAACGGCGGCGAAATGACCCTGTCGCTGGCGGACCGCTGGATCCTTGCGGAATTCAACCAGACCATCAAAGCCTACCGCGAAGCGCTGGACGGCTTCCGCTTCGATATCGCCGCAGGCATTCTGTACGAGTTTACCTGGAATCAGTTCTGCGACTGGTATCTGGAGCTGACCAAGCCGGTAATGAACGGCGGTTCCGAGTCTGAGCTGCGCGGCACCCGTCACACGCTGGTGACCGTTCTGGAAGGTCTGCTGCGCCTGGCGCACCCGATTATTCCGTTCATCACCGAGACCATCTGGCAGCGCGTGAAGGTCATTTGCGGTATCACTGCCGATACCATCATGCTGCAGCCGTTCCCGCAGTACGATGCGTCTCAGGTTGACGAAGCGGCGCTGGCCGATACCGAATGGCTGAAGCAGGCGATCGTCGCCGTGCGTAACATCCGTGCGGAAATGAACATCGCCCCTGGTAAGCCGCTTGAGCTGCTGCTGCGCGGCTGCAGCGATGCCGCGATTCGTCGCGTGAACGATAACCGCAGCTTCCTGTTGAACCTGGCGCGTCTGGAAAGCATCACCGTGCTGCCGGCCGATGATAAAGGTCCGGTTTCCGTGACCAAAATTATCGACGGCGCCGAGCTGCTGATCCCGATGGCTGGCCTCATCAATAAAGAAGATGAGCTGGCGCGCCTGGCGAAAGAAGTGAGCAAAATCGAAGGCGAGATTAGCCGTATCGAAAGCAAACTTTCCAACGAAGGCTTTGTGGCCCGCGCGCCGGAAGCGGTGATCGCCAAAGAGCGTGAGAAGCTGGAAGGTTATGCGGAAGCGAAAGCGAAGCTGATTGAGCAGCAGGCGGTTATCGCCGCGCTGTAATTCACTCGCCCCTTATCCATTCGGATAAGGGGCGTTTTCTGTGAAAGATCCTCGCTTGCACTCTCCCCTCCAGCAGTGTTATTAACAACATTATCCGTCATTATTTTGCAATGAGTCTTCACATGAATA
The DNA here is from genome assembly GCF_001808475.1 of Klebsiella sp. HMSC09D12. NCBI lineage: Bacteria > Pseudomonadati > Pseudomonadota > Gammaproteobacteria > Enterobacterales > Enterobacteriaceae > Klebsiella > Klebsiella sp. HMSC09D12. Next base: position 34,437 of record NZ_KV793482.1, read on the forward strand.
CGAGCGCAACCCTACCGCTAACCCTGCGCCGCATCACGGCTAATGATAATCCGGCGATAGCCGCTGTTATCCGCCAGGTTTCCGCTGAATATGGCCTGACCGCCGACAAAGGCTATACGGTAGCCGATCCGAATCTGGATGAACTCTATGAGCTATATAGCCAGCCGGGCGCCGCCTATTGGGTAGTTGAGCAAAACGGTCAGGTTGTTGGCGGCGGCGGGGTTGCGCCTCTGACCTGTAGCGAGCCCGATATCTGCGAACTCCAGAAAATGTATTTTATGACCTCCGCGCGCGGCCAGGGGCTGGCGAAAAAGCTGGCGCTGATGGCCCTGGATCACGCCCGCCAGCAGGGATTCAAACGCTGTTATCTGGAAACTACCGCTTTCCTTAAAGAAGCGATCGGTTTATATGAACACCTTGGCTTCGAGCATATTGCTGAGCCGCTGGGCTGCACCGGCCACGTTGACTGCGAAGTCAGGATGCTGAAAGTGCTGTAGCGCCAGCGAAAAGGCGATGCGGATTAATCGAAAAAACGCATGGTTTTCATGCAAAAAGAGCGTTATTCACCGCACGTGTTCGCTAATACACTCTTCGAGCATTGGATCTTTTAGCCTGCCGCCGCGGCAGGCCTTGCTCAGGATAGAACACAATGAAAAAACTCTCCCTCCTGCTCACCAGCAGCATGATACTTGCCGGCATGGCTTCCAGCGTTAACGCCGGCGAACTCGCTGGCAATACCGAAGGCGCTCAGATCATCCGCGTGGAAAAAACCCGGGGCCGTATCGATGCGCTCAACGATATCGTATATAGCCAGGTAAAAAGCACCGTCGCCGTTCGTCAACTGCATATGTCTTTGCTGGTGCCGCGTGACGGCGATCTGAAACCGGCAATCGTCTATTTCCCCGGCGGCGGTTTCACCAGCGCGGCCTGGAATAAGTTTATCGAGATGCGTATGGCGCTGGCGTCGGCGGGATTCGTCGTCGCGGCGGCGGAATACCGTACGGTTCCCGATACCTTCCCGGCCCCGATTATCGATGGTAAAGCCGCCGTTCGCTATCTGCGCGAACATGCAGCGGAATACGGTATAGATCCGTCGCGTATTGGCGTGCTGGGGGATTCCGCAGGCGGCTATATGGCGCAGATGCTGGCGCTTACCAATGGCGACAAAACGTTCGATCGTGGCGATAACCTGGCGCAGTCATCGGACGTGCAGGCCGCCGCCACGCTGTACGGAATTTCGAATCTGTTGAATATCGGCGAAGGTTTTCCGCAGGCGATTCAAAAAGTGCACCAGTCACCTGCAGTCACTGAAGCGCTGCTGGTCCACGGTAGCGCCTTTCGCGACTGGCCGGGAGCGACGATTGCCAGTGACCCGCAAAAAGCGCTGGCTGCCAGCCCGATGGGCCATATTCGCGGTAAAAAGCCGCCATTTTTAATTATGCACGGCAGCGCCGACACTCTGGTTTCACCGGTACAAAGTCAACAGCTCTATCGCGCGCTGAAGAAAGAGGGTAACCCGGCCGATTACGTGCTGCTGGAAGGCGCGGAGCACGGCGATGACAGCTGGTATCAGAAGCCGGTTATTGAACGGGTAGTGAACTGGTTTAAAACCACCCTCGGCGCGCCCAAAGCCGCCGCGACAGCAGAAAAAGATAAAAACGCCAATCTGTAATGGATCGTCAGGCCGCTGCGATGAAGCTGCGGCCTGACGCTCAGGCGGGCACGCCGCTGTGAAAGCGAAACTCCGCCTCGGGCGCGTTAATGAGCACCGCTTCCGCCTCGCCAAGCTGGCGTACGCGTTCACTGATATCGTCCCCGGCAATCCTCTGCGCCAAATCCAGATAGTCCTGATAGTGGCGCGCTTCAGAGCGCAGCAGCGACAGATAAAACTTTTGCAGATCGTCATCCAGCCATGGCGCCAGCGCGGCAAAACGCTCGCAGGAGCGGGCTTCAATATAGGCTCCGCAGATGAGTTTATCGATCAACATGACCGGTTCATGCGAACGCACTTCCCGGCGCAGCCCGCGAGCATAGTTACTGGCGGTGATTTTGACGTATGGGATATCGCGGGAAAGCATAATTTCCCTCACCTGCCAGAAGTGATGCAGCTCTTCTTTGATTAGCAGGATCATGCTGTCGAGTAGCTGACGTCCCCAGGGATCGTCGGTCTGCGGCATGGCGCTTTTATTTATCTGCTTATGCAGCGCGACGAAATCCGGTTCCGGCCCCCAGCGGTAGGTAAAGTCCTCGTACGGCTTCAGGCAGGCCAGCAGTTCATCCGCGCCTGCTTTATCCGCGACGTATCGACGCACCAGCAGCATGGCGTTTTGCGCCGCTTTCAGTTCGCACACCATATGGTCGGTCAACAGCAGCGGGAGGTTTTCCGGTTTACGGGCTTCATCAATCCACGCCTGAGGTGTTGGGCAATGCAGAAAGCTTAAAATCGGAGCGAGTATTTGCGGGTAATCCATTGAAGTTCCTTGCTATACGGCGGCATACCGTGCCGCCGTATACCTCTGCTACTTAGTGGCGGACGCCGTCGTCGTCTTCATCAACGAGATCTTCGTCGTCATCGCCTTCTTCCCCGTTAGGATCTTCGTAGTAGGTACCCCAGCCGTCGTACTCGACGTCGTATTTTTCCGCCAGGGTCATCAGCTGCTCAACCTGGGCATCGATCAGCTCGGCATTCAGCGCGGATTCGCTGAGGATATCGCAGCAAATCACGGTATCACCCTCTTCAACTTCCAGCTCTTCTGGCTCAGTCACTTCATAACCCAGCTTGAAGGCCTCGACCGCCACTTTTTCCAGCGTTTCGAAATCATCGGCAGAAAGATGGTGTTCAATGGTGTACAGCGCGTCAGGATCGCTGCCGTCTTCGAGCAGTTCTTCAATAATCAGACGCGTTTCTTCACGCTGTTCTTCCAGTAATTCCGGGTTAGCCATGGCTCGTTCCTCATAATGTGTCGCAGATACTTCTATTGTCACATACCGCCGTGATTGCCTCCACCTTCTGAGAGAAAGATTTATGATGCGGGGTTGCAAATGAATATTCATACATATAAAGTGAATTTTAATTCAACAAATGGCTTGAGCCACGTGAGGGAACCATGTCCGCGTTTTATCAGAAGCATTTTTTAAAGTTGCTCGATTTTACCCCCGCCGAAATCACCGCTCTGCTTGAGCTGGCCGCCAGGCTTAAAGCTGATAAGAAAAACAATATCGAAATTCAGCATCTCGCCGGTAAAAACATCGCGCTCATCTTCGAAAAAGACTCTACCCGCACCCGATGCTCTTTCGAAGTTGCCGCATTTGACCAGGGCGCTCGCGTCACCTATCTCGGACCAAGCGGCAGCCAGATTGGCCACAAAGAGTCGATTAAAGACACCGCTCGCGTATTGGGGCGCATGTATGACGGTATTCAATATCGCGGCCATGGCCAGGAAGTGGTGGAAACCCTTGCCGAGTATGCCGGCGTTCCGGTGTGGAACGGCCTGACCAACGAATTTCACCCCACCCAGCTGCTGGCGGATTTACTGACTATGCAGGAACACCTGCCGGGCAAAGCTTTTAACGAGATGACTCTGGTCTACGCCGGCGACGCGCGGAATAACATGGGTAACTCCATGCTTGAAGCCGCTGCGTTGACCGGGCTGGATCTGCGTCTGGTCGCGCCAACGGCCTGCTGGCCGGAAGAGAAGCTGGTTGCGCAGTGCCGCACGCTGGCGCAGAAAAACGGCGGCAATATTACGCTAACTGAAGATATCGCTGCGGGCGTGAAGGGCGCGGACTTTATCTATACCGACGTCTGGGTATCGATGGGCGAAGCTAAAGAGAAGTGGGCGGAGCGTATCGCGCTGCTGCGCGGGTATCAGGTGAACCGCGAGATGATGGCGCTGACCGGCAATCCGCAGGTGAAATTTCTCCACTGTCTGCCCGCGTTCCACGACGACCAGACCACGCTCGGCAAACAGATGGCGGCGGAGTACGGCCTGCACGGCGGAATGGAAGTGACCGACGAGGTATTTGAATCCGCGGCGAGCATCGTTTTCGATCAGGCGGAAAACCGCATGCATACCATCAAAGCGGTGATGGTTGCGACGCTTTCCCACTGAAATCAAAAACTAAACGTGTAACGCTCGGCGACAATATACTGTTCTCCATAGTGAATAGGCTGATGCTGGCTATCCAGAATCAGCGTTTTCATCAGGAATAACGGTTCGCCGGGCGGTTGCTGCAGCAGCGGTGCGTTGTCAGAATGCGCGCGCACCATCTCTACCGTCGTTTCACCCGCATAGGTAGGCACGATCGCGTATTTATCACGCAATAGCTGATAAAGCGACCCGCTGAGATCTTCCTGCTGTAAAAATCCTAATCGTTTCAGTGAGTAGTAATTATTCTCTAACATTAACGGCGCATCGCCAGCGATCCTGAGGCGTTGGATATAAAGCACGGAATCATCCCTCTCAAGCTCAAGAAGCTGACGCGCATTACGATAGTCCGGCAGAATCTCACGACGAGTCACTACGCTGTGGGTTGGTAGATGGTTAGCATCGCATGCGGCAGTAAAGCTAAGCAGGTGCACAACTTTACGCTCAATTTTAGGCAGACAGACAAAAGTCCCCTTCCCCTGCTTTTTCACCAAATAGCCTTCGGCTACCAGCTCTTTCACTGCGTTGCGCACCGTAATGCGGCTGATATTGTAAAGTTCGCTGAGCTCAATCTCGGTGGGGATTTTCTCTCCTTCAGCGAGTTTCCCGGACGAGATATCGCTGAGGATTTTATCTTTAAGCTGCCTGTATAACGGTACGGAAGTATTCTGTTGCAGTCCAAAATTCGACATAAAAGAGGTACCAGCACGGCCATTGATGCGAAGCAGGATTATAATCGAAGCGCGCAGATCAAACTACGACGGCGCGCATATCCCTTAGACCCAGGCCGAAATCGCAGCAAACACGGCGCTGACTATCCACAGCACCGGAAACAGCGGCGCAATCGCCTTTAACCACTGACCAAATCCAATGCGCGCAATAGACAGCCCGGCCAGCAATACACCACCGGTAGGAGAAACCAGGTTCGTCAGGCCATTGCCAAATTGATAAGCCATTACCATCGCCTCTTTATTGATACCCACTAAATCGCCTAATGGCGCCAGCACGGGCATAGTGAGCGCAGCCTCGCCCGAAGAGGAGGGGACAAAAAAGGTGATGACGTTATGCCCTAATAGCATCAGAGTGGTGAATGCGTACTGCGGCAACCCTTCCAGCATTTCCGACAAGCCAAAGAGCAACGTGTCGATAATTCGTCCGTTCTCCGCCACCACCAAAATACCGCGCGCGAGTCCTATCACTACGGCGGCGTAAACAAACTCTTTACACCCTTCGACAAAGCTGTCGGCCATCCCGCTAATACCCATGCGCCCGACGATCCCAGAAAATAGCCCCAGAGCCAGGAACACGGAGCCGATCTCAACCATGTACCAGCCACGCGTGATTAACCCCCATGAGATGATGGTCAGCGCCAGCACAAAAGCGATGATAATCACTCGATCGGCGATGGAAAAATGGACCGACGTATCCTGTATCGACAAAAACTGCTCACGGTTGCGGCAATCATTCTCATATACCGGCGACTTTTGTGGAGTGCGTTTAACACGATGTGCGTACCACATGGTGTAAGTCATCGCCAGCAATGTGAAGACCAGCCATGCGATGGCACGCAGCCAAAGCTGCGGATTTCCCTGAATACCCGCTACGCCCTGGGCAATGAGTACAGAGAACGGATTGGTCATTGCGCCAACATAGCCAATCTGGGTTCCCAGAAAAAGAATCAGGATCGCGGTCATTGAGTCATAACCCAGCGCGAACATGAGGGATATAAAGATCGCATAAAGAGGGATCACCTCCTCGCTCATACCAAAAGTTGCGCCCCCCAGGCTAAACAAGGTCATTGCGATAGGGATAACCAGAATCCCTTTACCAGCCAGACGTTCAGCCAGCGCCACCAGCCCCCGCTCAATAGCGCCAGTACGTAAAATAACGCCAAAAGCACCACCAACAATGAGTACAAACGCCACTACGTCGGCGGCCTTGATAATTCCCTCCATCGGCGCGGCCAGTACGGCGGCAATACCCTGACGTAAATCGCCCTCGCTGCTGACTTTTTCCAGCAGATGATAAGACCCCGGGATCACTAATGTTTTCGTTTCACCGCCGGGTAAAGTCACTGAGTGATAATCAAAACTGCCGCTGGGAATACACCATGTCAGCAGCGCTACTAATATAATAATGAAGAAAATCAGAGCGTAGCAGTGTGGCATCGCCCACTTTATTTTTGCAATACGCATAATCCGCCTCGGTAAGATGTTTATATTATGTTCGCCGTCATTCGGCATTTTTAGAGTCACAGAAGGTCATGGGTAATACGGCCATCCACCAGGGTCAGTACAACGGTGGAAGTCCGTAACTCATCATTCGGGCAGCTCAACAAATTACGGTCAAAAACCGCGATATCCGCACGTTTTCCCGGCTCAAGGCTACCGGTCATATCTTCCATGCCGTGATGTCGAGCACTATTCAGCGTCCAGGCCGTTAAGAGCTGCTGTCGCGTCATTCCGCGTTCGCGGTACCAGCCATTTACGGGTGAACCATCAGGGAACTGACGACAGCAGGCGGCATACATCGCGTCAGGAACAGAAGGAATAAACAGGGGCAGATCGGTACCAATAGTGACCGTTACGCCAGCCCCGAATAGTGCGGCATAATCGTAGAATTGCGCTTCGCGCTCTTCTCCATAGCGTTCGCGCATATAGGCTTCGGCTTCGCAGGGATTAAGGAGCAGAATTTGTGCATAAACTTCGGCAAAGAGGCCGAGCTCAGCCATTCTGGGAATATCGTTTGGATGCGGGCATTCCAGATCGCTCAGAGAATGTCTGATCACACTCTGCGGGTGACGCTGACGGCATTCGGCAAAAATATCTATACAGCGGCGAATTGCGGCATCGCCCTCCGCATTCATACAGCAGTTGAATCCACGAGCATCAGCCAGCAAAACCTGCTGGCGCAGGGCATCATAGTCAACGGGCCTTTCATTGTTCGTGCCGGGACGATCGGCATAGGGGTAAATCATATCGCCGGTATGATCGGCAATAACGCCATCGACCATAAATTTAAAACCATGAAACCGCAGCCATGGCGAATGAAAGCGGCGTCGGGCCTGTTCACCGAAAGCAAGATCGACAGGCGCAGATACGGGCTGAGAAACAATGCTCACCCTCAGCGACAGCGCATCCTCTTTTTCCAGTTCATCCCAGGCATTCATCAACCGCGGCGCATCGTTGAAACAAACGTCTTTTATCGCCGTGATTCCCTGTCCGGCAAGTCGGGTCATAAATGCCCGCATTTCTTTTTTTAACTGTGCGGTATCAGCCAGCATCTCATCCAATAATGCGATTCTCGCCTCCGCGCTGCACTCTTCAGCGGTAAAGCCATAAAGCTCCACGGCGGCACGGTTCATCCAGCAATAGCTTTTGTCATCGTTAATGGCGACAACCGGCCTCTGCGGGAAAGCGTCATCCAGTAACCTGGCATCAGGCACCGCTCCCCAACGGGCAACAGACCAGCCCCAGCCATAGAGGCTTTTCCCCTCAGGGAGAAGATTTTCTGCAGCCTGTAGTAGTTCAAGAGCATGATTACTGTCGCGGGCGGCATGGAGATCGACGCCACGCCGCATGCTCATATAGCCGGTAAAAAACGTGTGATTATCGCAAAATCCCGGACAAATCAGGCGATCGCCAAGTTCGATAAAGCGAGTACTTTCACCTCTCCAGGGTTGAATATCTTCCCCATTCGCTATCATCGCCGCGATAGCGCCATTTTTAATGACGACATATCCGCTAAATAGCTCATTTCTGGCAGCAGTAAAAATAGCATCAGAACGTAAAATCAAATCAGCAGCTTCACTATGCATATTTCTTTCCTCACGGAAAAAGCGCACGAATCCCCGTTTCCGCCCGGCAAGCGGACGGAAATCAGTACGGAAAAATGAGAGAGGGCGTTATAGGTTAGTAGTGAGTCCCGTAGCCAAACGCCCCTTCTTTCAGGCAAATTTGTGCCGAGAAAGCTGCTGCTTTTTGCAGGCTATTGGTAATCGCTTCGCGCTTGTTACCCGTAGGTTGGGCCAGAAAATGGCAAACGAAAGCGGTAATAAAAGCATCACCTGCGCCCATTGTATCGACTGGAGTGACGTAATCGGGCGCCTGCTGATACCAATCCTGCCCGTCAAATAAAATCGCGCCTTCATCCCCACGCGTCGCGCAGACAATGCGACTCCCGCTGGCCTGCGCCTGTTGCACAATTTCACGCGTTTGCGCCAGGCTGTAGTCAGCGCATGAGAAGAATGCGAAGTCGACGTAACGGCACAGCGGCAGCGCCTGCTCCAGTACAAAGTCATCTGAAAAATCGAAAGAGACAGGAATGTTGAGCTTGCGTAACTGAGGTAATTGCGTCTCCATGTAGCTGTAACAACCGCTATGGATCAGATCAAACTCACGCAGGTATTGCTCATGCTGAAAAATAAAATCCATCGAAGTTGTCTTACGAATCCCCCCGGCGTTCGAACCAAGAAATATCCGTTCTCCCTCTTCGATTTTCAGCTGCGCACAGCCGTTCTCCCCGGCCACCTGCAGACAGTGGGGCCACTTGACGCCAACTTTATCCAGCACCTGCATAACGTGCTCCGCAGAGGCATCATTACCAAAAATCCCCAGATAGGCCGCGTTGTGTCCCAACATGGCCGCATAAGCGGCAAAGTTCAACGCATTTCCACCGGGATACATGGTCTGAGTATGGGCGTATTTATCGACGACGTTATCGCCAATTCCAATCACATTCATCATAATTCCCCTTAGTATTCCACCAGCCCCATATAGCGGCGGGTATCCAATGGATGCTGACGAATGTCGGCAAGCGCAGAACGATATTCACACATGATGCTGTAAAACAGCACCGGGTTGAAAAACTCCACGACTGACGGAGGGAGAACCCCGATACCCAGTTCTTTAGCATCAACGACTTCCACTTTCTCTGCGTACTTGGTGAGGAAGACCAAAGCTCGCTCATCCATCGCCCGCGTACGGCCTTCGTTCATTAATAAAATAAACGGCGTCTCTTTATCCGTAACTTCGAAAGGCCCGTGAAAGTACTCACCGGAGTGAATAGGTGCGGCATGTAGCCATTGCATTTCCATTAGTGAGCAGATAGCAAAACCATAAGCATGGCCGTAAGAAGCTCCGCTGGAGAGGATATAGAAGAGTTTTTCATCCTGATATTTTTGGGCAAAACGCTGGCAGCGATCCGCAACCTGCTGACGGCCATGAGCAATGACGCCGTTAATTTGGGCCATTCCCTGTTGGAAATCAGCGTAATTATCGAAACCTTCAACCTGCTGCAGCGTATCAACGCACAGATTGAGGATAATCGCCATCGGATTATCGACCACATTGGTATCGTTACCCCAGGCATAGAGAATGTTGTGGCTGGCGTATTCGATCAGCTGTGCCTGAGCGTTGTGAGTCAGCGTAATAGTATGCGCTTGATGCTGCTGTGCAAGCTTAGCCGCAGCGACGGATTCTGGCGTGTTGCCCCCGTGCGAACAGACGATAACCAGCGAATTTACCCCCAACGTTTTTGGCGTCGCGTAGACAAACTCATTGGCGGTATACATGCCGACATGAAGCGTTGTCGCCTCGCTATCAAGAAAGTATTTAGCCGGATACATATCCACTAATGATCCGCCGCAGGCCACAAGGAACACCTGGCGGATTCCGCCTTTATCTTCTATCTCTTTCGCAACGGCATTAATTATTTCTTTAGTATTCATATAGTAATAACTCCACATCTCACTATTGATTGTTCAAATTAACGGAAACAACATTAATACGTTATATAACGTATTAATGAGATCGCCATCAAAATTTGCACAATGCGCGCGGTATGAGCATTTGGCTGAAGCATCAAATGAGAGGGAATAAGAAGTAAAAAATTGGGAATAGCTAGAAAAAACAAAGGCTAACAATGGTCACAAGACGACAATTGCTAGCCTTGGGTAAAAATACGCTCGTCAACTAAACCATCAGCATCTTCACAACCGCTTTGCGCACCTTCGCCGGTGCGCCAACCGCGCATAGCGGCTTATGCACTTCGCCGGGATAGAACACGACAAAGTCGCCTTCGCTGAGAATCACGGTTTTTTCCTGCGCCCCTTCAGCCAGGAAAGCGATGTCTTTATCCGCCAGCCAGTCGGTATCCGGCTCGCCGGCAGGGAGAACGCTAAAGGTCATGCCCTCCTGACCTTTCAATACAATCTGGATGTCCAGGTAGCGGGCGTGATACTCGGCGCGGCGGTCGGCCATCGGCTCGGTAGTATCTTCAGAAATGAGATAAAACAGATTGTTACCGTCAATATCATGTTTACCCAGCGGCGTCGCGTCGGTGACATGGGCTTTCACGTATTCAATAGCTTTGCGCAGAGGCTCCGGCAACCCGCTTTGCAGATGGTGAATATTTCCAACGATCATAGTAACCTCAAATGTAAAACAGCTTTTCATTTTCAGGTTTTATACCCCCCTTCTGACTGCCATACCACCACTTTTTACGGGTTTTTTGCGTTAACGCATGATTACCCAGGCAAACGTTTACCTGTTTGTGGATTAATCGCTTGATCCGAAAAATGAGCTGCGTATAATGCCACCCGTTTTGCCGGGAGGAATTATGGTTCAGTGTGTACGACATCGCGTCTTACCGCGTCTGAGAACAGACGCTGGCCTGCCGTTTTTCCTTTCCGTTGCATCCGTATTCGTAAAGCCCCTTATTTAAGGGGCTTTTTTTTTGCCCAGGCGTCAGGAGATAAACATGGCTAACCCGCTATTCCAAAAACATATCATTTCCATAAACGATCTCAGCCGCGAAGACCTTGAACTGGTACTGGCGACCGCTGCAAAACTGAAAGCAAATCCACAGCCGGAGCTGCTCAAGCATAAAGTGATTGCCAGCTGCTTTTTTGAAGCGTCGACCCGCACACGCCTGTCTTTTGAAACCGCCATGCACCGCCTGGGCGCCAGCGTGGTCGGTTTCTCAGACAGCAGCAACACCTCGCTGGGCAAAAAAGGCGAAACCCTGGCCGACACCATCTCGGTCATCAGCACCTACGTCGATGCTATCGTGATGCGCCACCCGCAGGAAGGCGCGGCGCGCCTGGCGACCGAGTTCTCCGGCGGTATTCCGGTACTCAACGCCGGCGATGGCGCTAACCAGCATCCGACGCAGACCCTGCTCGATCTCTTCACCATTCAGGAGACGCAGGGCCGTCTGGAAAATCTTAACGTGGCGATGGTCGGCGACCTGAAGTATGGCCGTACCGTCCACTCCCTGACGCAGGCGCTGGCGAAATTTAACGGCAATCGCTTCTACTTTATCGCGCCGGACGCGCTGGCCATGCCGCAGTACATTCTCGATATGCTCGACGAAAAAGGCATTGCCTGGAGCCTGCATAACGCGATTGAAGAGGTGATGGAAGAGGTGGACATTCTGTATATGACTCGCGTACAGAAAGAGCGTCTCGACCCGTCAGAATATGCCAACGTCAAGGCGCAGTTTGTTCTGCGCGCCGCCGACCTGGAAGGCGCCCGTGAGAATATGAAGGTGCTGCATCCGCTGCCGCGCATTGACGAAATTACCACCGATGTTGATAAAACGCCGCACGCCTGGTACTTCCAGCAGGCGGGCAACGGCATCTTCGCGCGCCAGGCGTTACTGGCGCTGGTACTGAATAGCGATCTGGCACTGTAAGGGGAAATAAAGATGACACACGACAATAAATTACAGGTAGAAGCCATCAAACGTGGCACCGTTATCGACCATATCCCGGCGCAGGTCGGTTTTAAGCTGCTGACGCTGTTCAAACTAACCGAAACGGATCAGCGCATCACCATCGGCCTGAACCTGCCGTCAGGCGAAATGGACCGTAAGGATTTAATCAAAATTGAGAACACCTTCCTGACCGATGAGCAGGTCAACCAGCTCTCTCTGTATGCGCCTCAGGCCACGGTGAACCGCATTGATGAGTATGAAGTCGTTGGTAAATCACGACCGAATCTGCCGGACCGTATCAATAACGTGCTGGTATGCCCGAACAGCAACTGCATCAGCCACGCCGAGCCGGTATCCTCCAGCTTTGCGGTGAAGAAACGTGAAAACGATATCGCGCTGAAGTGCAAATACTGTGAAAAAGAATTTTCACATCATGTCGTGCTGGCAAACTAAATTTATTAGCGTCATCAGGAGCAGCCCCGAAAAGGGGCCTGTTCCTGAAAGCATCATATACATTAAACGCGCGGCTGCCATTTCAATGTTCGTTTGAAAAGGCATCACTCTATCTCAGTTTATTATCATTTACGATCGTCTCACCTCATTGCTAAAATGAGTCATTATTTATATTCATCATTAAATATCATCGATATTGCTCCGGTATTTTTCGCTTTATACACTGCATAAACGCTTTCCAATAATTAATCATTGTTCACTGGATGAATTATGCAACTGAAGAAATTATCGATATATACCGCCGCATTATTATTTACCTCCTCGGCGTTGGCTCATGGCTACGTGGCGTTTCCGCCCAGTCGGGCCTATCAATGTAATACAGGCAAAAACAGCGACTGCGGTTCAGTACAGTGGGAGCCGCAAAGCGTTGAGCAAACGAGCGGTTTTCCTGAAGGCGCAATGCCGCCGGACGGTCAACTGGCCAGCGCGGGTAAAGCCAACTTCTCACAGCTTGATAGCCAGAGCCCGACTCGCTGGGCTAAAAGCGCAATAAAGAGCGGGGAAAATAACTTCATCTGGCACCATTCTGCTCCCCATAGAACCACCAACTGGCGTTATTACATAACCAAGCAGAACTGGGACCAAAATAAGCCGCTGACGCGCAGCGATTTTGAAAGTAAGCCCTTCTGTCAAATTGACGGTAACGGCATGACGCCGGCTATTGAGGTCACCCACTCATGTAATGTGCCAGAGCGTACCGGTTATCAGGTTATTTATGCAGTCTGGGAAATCGCCGATACGGCAAATAGTTTTTATCAGGCCATTGACGTCGATTTTGGCGGTACCGGCGATGACGCTGAGAACGGTTCCCTCTGGACAACGCAGCTTACCGGTCAGCTGAGCGGAAAAGATCTTCATGCTGGTGATAAAGTCATTGCCCATTTCTTTAATGCCAGCGGAGAGGTTCATTCGCTGCAAACGGAATTGACTATTGCCAGCGAAGCGCAAGGGAAATCCAGCCAATGGTCTTACGATTTGGCGGAAGTCATTAATACCGCACACCATGATAGCCTGCGTGCCGGAGTAAAAGACGACAGTGGCAACATTAATCCCATCTATGGCGTTAACCAGGTGTATGCGCCGCAAGGCAGCGCGTTGCAAAGCGTCACGCTGAGTTATAGCGAATCGCAAGCGGACGATACCGCGAAAGAATCCCTGAGCCTCAGCAACGTCGCCGCAACCCCCATCGAAAACGGCAAAGCAACGGTGACTTTCAACGCCGCGGCCAAAGGCGAGATGCATCTCATCGCCGTCGTCAGCGATCATGCGGGTGCAGAGAAAGGGAGTCTCCAGCAAACGATAGATAATCGCTCTCTGCCGTTATCGATTCCACTGACCAACGTTCAGGCAGGCCATCATATGCTGCGCTACTCAGCCAGTAATGCGCAGGGCGCCATCATCAGCCAGGGTGTGATCAACCTGATGCTGGAAGAGAAGAGCGAACCAACGCCAGCGCCTACCGGAAACTACGATTATACCTTCCCGGATAACCTGAAAAGCTATACGGCGGGAACGAAGGTCATGCAGCCTAAAAATGGCAAAGTGTACCAATGTCGTCCGTTCCCCTACAGCGGCTACTGCGTGCAGTGGAGCCAACACGCCAGCCAGTACGAGCCGGGGGTTGGCTCTGACTGGGCGATGGCCTGGACCGAAGTCGCCCAATAATTTCTCCCGGCGGCTCACGCCTTATGCGGATAGCGCCCTGCGTTATCCGCTTTTCTCCTTCGCAAAATGCGGCCTGCTTAATGATAAAGCAGCCAGCACTCTTTATAATGGCCCACGCCAGTCTGATTACATTTAAATATTTCAGGAGAACTCATGTCTAAAACTATCGCGACGGAAAATGCGCCAGCAGCCATCGGCCCGTACGTTCAGGGCGTTGATCTGGGTAACATGATCATCACTTCCGGGCAGATCCCTGTAGACCCGAAAACCGGCAGCGTGCCGGAAGAGGTTGCAGCTCAGGCGCGTCAGTCGCTGGAGAACGTGAAAGCTATCGTCGAAGCCGCGGGCCTGAAAGTGGGCGATATCGTTAAAACCACCGTTTTCGTGAAAGACCTCAACGATTTCGCAACCGTTAACGCTGCGTATGAAGCCTTCTTCACCGAGCACAACGCCACCTTCCCGGCGCGCTCCTGCGTAGAAGTGGCGCGTCTGCCGAAAGACGTGAAGATTGAGATTGAAGCGATCGCCATTCGCCGCTAATCATAGACAGTATGAACAAAGGCAGCCCGTGGCTGCCTTTGTTGTTTCTGCTCTTAAAGCGCCTCGCTCACTGCCAGCCGTAGCGACGGCTGTAAAAGCCCTTAACCATTTGGGTCAGGGTCATATAGCCCGCCAGGATAGCAATCAGCCACGGAAAGTAGCTTAACGGCAGCGCCTGAAGCTGTAGATACCCCGCCAGCGGCGAGAACGGCAGCGCTACCCCAACCACCATGACCAGCAGCGTCATCACGATCAGCGGCCAGGCCGCGCGGCTCTGGATAAAGGGGATCCGCCGCGTGCGGATCATATGCACGATCAGCGTCTGTGACAGCAGGCCCACCACAAACCAGCCGGACTGGAACAGGGTCTGATGTTCCGGCGTATTGGCGTGGAACACCCACCACATCAGGCAGAACGTCAGAATATCGAATATCGAACTGATCGGCCCAAAGAAGACCATAAAGCGCCCGAGATCCGCCGGGTTCCAGCGCTGAGGTTTACGGATCTGCTCATCGTCAACGTTATCAAACGGAATGGCGACCTGGGAGACATCGTACAGCAGATTCTGGATCAGCAGATGCAGCGGCAGCATCGGCAGGAACGGCAGGAAGGCGCTGGCCACCAGCACGCTGAACACGTTGCCGAAGTTGGAGCTGGCGGTCATTTTGATGTATTTGAGCATATTGGCGAAGGTCCGGCGGCCTTCAATAACCCCTTCTTCCAGTACCATCAGGCTCTTCTCCAGCAGGATGATATCCGCCGCTTCACGAGCAATGTCCACGGCGCCATCGACGGAAATACCGATATCCGCCGCGCGCAGCGCCGGGGCGTCGTTAATGCCGTCGCCCATAAATCCCACCACGTGTCCTTCGCGTTTCAGCAGAGTCACGATACGCTCTTTGTGCAGCGGCGCCAGGCGCGCAAACAGGGTGGTACGTTTTGCCAGCTCGGCCAGTTCATCATCGCTCAGCGCTTCAACCTGGCTGCCGATGACCACTTCACCCGCATCCAGACCTACTTCGTGGCAGACTTTGGCCGCCACCAGCTCGCTGTCTCCGGTCAGGATTTTGACCGTAATACCGCTGGCCTTCAGCGCTTTCAGCGCCGGGGCTGTGGTCTCTTTCGGCGGATCCAGAAAGGCGATATAGCCTTCAAGGATCAAGTCGGATTCATCCGCGCGCTGGTAGTCGCCTTCGCGGGCGGGCAGATACTTCGTCGCCACCGCCACCACGCGCAATCCCTGACGATTGAGGCTGTCGGTCACCCGACGGATGCGCCGCAGCATGGTGTCGTCCAGCGGTACGATGTCGCCGTTATAGCGCACCTGGGTCGAGACGTTGAGGATCTCCTGCAGCGCCCCTTTGCAGATCAGTTGATGAACGTTGCTCTGCTCCTGCACCACCACCGACATGCGGCGACGCTCAAAATCGAACGGGATCTCATCCACTTTCTGCCAGCGTTCCGCCAGCCCGCGCGCCGACTCCTGTTCAACGCCTTCCAGCACTGCGGTATCGAGCAGATTCTTCAGTCCGGTCTGATAGTGGCTGTTCAGCCAGGCCGTATGCAGCACGCGTTCGCTCACCTTGCCGGAGACATCGGTGTGGTTCTCCAGCACGATTTTATCCTGCGTCAGGGTACCGGTTTTATCGGTGCACAGAATGTCCATCGCGCCAAAGTTCTGTATCGCGTCGAGGTGCTTGACGATCACTTTCTGTTTTGACAGCTTCACCGCCCCGCGCGCCAGGGTCGAGGTGACGATCATCGGCAGCATCTCCGGGGTCAGGCCCACCGCGACGGAGAGCGCGAACAGCGCCGCCTCCCACCAGTCGCCTTTGGTATAGCCGTTAATCAGCAGCACAACCGGCGTCATCACCAGCATAAAGCGGATCAGCAGCATGCTGACCCGGCTGATCCCTTTCTGAAAGGCGTTCGGCTCGCTTTCCTGCTCGCTGACGCGGCCAGCCAGTTGACCAAACCAGGTACCGCCGCCGGTGGCGAAAACAATCGCCTGCGCCGAACCGCTCACCACGTTGGTGCCCATAAAGCACAGAGTGTCGCACTCCAGCGGGTTCGTCTGCAGCGGGTCGCGGGTACGGGCGACTTTTTCAACCGGCAGCGATTCACCGGTCAACGACGCCTGGGCGACAAACAGATCGCGCGCCTGAATAACGCGCAGATCTGCGGGGATCATGTCTCCCGCCGATAGCTTAACGATATCCCCCGGCACCAGCTGGTCGATGGGCAGCTCGCACCAGCGGCTTTCACCCTGCTCATTCACCACCCGCAGTACCGTCGCGGTATTGCTGACCATCGCCTTCAGGGCGTCCGCCGCTTTGGTCGAGCGGGCTTCCTGGATAAAGTTCAGCAGCGTGGAGATCCCCACCATCAGGGCGATGACCGCCGCGGCAAACAGATCTTCCGTCGAGTAGGAGACGATACCCAGGACGGTCAACAGCAGGTTGAAGGGATTGCGATAGCAGCTCCACAGATGCACCCACCAGGGTGACGGTTTCTGCGCCGGGATCTGGTTTTCGCCATACCGGGCGATTTTCTGCGCCACTTCGCCTGCATTGAGCCCTTCCGGATGGCTGGCGAAAGCGCGCCAGATTTCATTCTCATCCATTGCCGCGACGTTCAGGCACTGCTTGCCAAGAGAATCGGGGATTGGCGCGCTCGCCATATTGCGGGCATCAGGAAGCGGATCGCGCTGGACTAAACGATGCGGTAAATGGCGGCCAAGCTGGGCAAACAGCTGGCGGGTAAAATTTTTCAACATAAACGGTCCCTCCGCGCTCGCACGAGCGAACGCAGCGCTAACGACAGGCGCAAGTCAACCTTACCTGTCAGGCATGTTATTTTTATGGCAGGGACATCAAAGACATCGCTGCTTTACGCTTCCGGTAAAGCAGCGCTAAGCAGATTTACCGGAAAAAGTGGTAGCTCCATCGAGGATGAGGAGTGGGATCGGGGTCCATAAAATCTCCGGTAAATGAATACAAACGGCGCGAATTATAACGTCACCGATAATCTATTTGTGGCTATTATGGCGATGATACCCCCCGGCAACTAAACCAGACGTAAACCAGACTTTGCTCATTGTGGTTTCGTTGAGTAGCATTAGGCTCACTTTAAGCGGACTACAACGAGAACCCTGCATGCAAAACCGGCTGACCATCAAAGATATCGCGCGCTTAAGCGGCGTCGGGAAATCGACGGTATCGCGCGTGCTTAATAACGAAAGCGGCGTTAGCGAACGCACTCGCGAGCGAGTCGAAGCGGTGATGCAGCAGCACGGTTTTTCACCCTCTCGTTCTGCCAGGGCGATGCGCGGCCAGAGCGACAAAGTGGTGGCGATTATCGTCACGCGTCTGGATTCATTGTCGGAAAACCTTGCCGTCCAGACCATGCTGCCCGCCTTTTACGAGCAGGGCTACGATCCGATTATGATGGAAAGCCAGTTCTCCCCGGCGCTGGTAGAGGAGCATCTCGGCATGCTCGCCCGGCGCAATATCGACGGCGTGGTGCTGTTTGGTTTTACCGGCATCCATGAAGAGATGCTCACCCCGTGGCGGGAGACGCTGGTGCTGCTGGCCCGCGACGCGCCGGGCATCGCCTCCGTGTGCTATGACGATGAAGGGTCGATCAGGATGCTGATGCAGCGCCTGTACGATCGCGGGCATCGCCACATTAGCTTCCTCGGCGTTCCGCACAGCGACGTCACCACCGGGCAGCGCCGCCACCAGGCCTACCTCGATTTCTGCCGTCAAAAGCACCTCTCGCCCCTTGCCGCGCTGCCGGGCCTGGGCATGAAGCAGGGCTACGAAAACGTCGCCTGCCTGCTGTCGGCTGAAACCAGCGCGCTGGTCTGCGCCACCGACACCCTCGCGCTGGGGGCCAGCAAATATCTCCAGCAACAGGGTATCGATCATTTCCAGCTTGCCAGCGTCGGCAGCACGCCGCTGATGAAGTTTCTCCACCCGGAGATCCTGACCGTCGATCCCGGCTACGCCGAGTCCGGACGCCAGGCGGCTAAGCAGCTGATCGAGCAGATCGCCGGCAGTCGAGAGCCTCGTCAAATCGTCATTCCCGCCGTACTGAATTAAGCCAGTCTTAACGATTTATGTGATCTTCGCTGCGTTTCGGGAACGTTCCCATTTTGCAATTCAAACGGAGCGAGTAGGATCCGCTGCAAGTTAAATGCAACCTCTCCCCTCGGTCATGAGGCCTCATCATGAGTAAAGTAAATCAGCAGGACATCGATAAACTTATCGAACTGGTGGGCGGACGCGATAATATCGCCACCGTCAGCCACTGTATTACCCGTCTGCGCTTTGTGCTGAATAATCCAGCCATTGCCAAACCGAAAGAAATTGAACAACTACGCATGGTGAAGGGCTGCTTTACCAACGCCGGTCAGTTCCAGGTGGTGATCGGTACCGAGGTTGGCGACTACTATAAAGCGCTACTGGCGACCACCGGCCAGGCCAGCGCGGATAAAGAGCAGGCCAAAAAAGCCGCACGCCAGAATATGAAGTGGCATGAACAACTCATTTCACATTTCGCGGAGATCTTCTTCCCGCTGCTACCTGCGCTGATCAGCGGCGGCCTGATCTTAGGCTTCCGCAACGTGATCGGCGATCTGCCAATGAGCAACGGCCAGACGCTGGCGCAGATGCATCCGTCGCTGAAAACCCTTTATGACTTCCTGTGGCTGATTGGCGAGGCGATCTTCTTCTACCTGCCGGTGGGTATCTGCTGGTCTGCGGTAAAGAAAATAGGCGGCACGCCGATCCTCGGCATCGTGCTGGGCGTTACGTTAGTTTCTCCGCAGCTGATGAACGCCTACCTGCTGGGTCAGCAGGTGCCGGAGGTATGGAACTTCGGCCTGTTTACGATTGAGAAAGTCGGCTACCAGGCGCAGGTGATTCCGGCCTTGATGGCGGGGCTGGCGCTCGGCTTTATTGAAACGCGGTTGAAACGCATCGTGCCTGACTATCTTTACCTGGTGATCGTGCCGGTCTGTTCGCTGATCCTGGCGGTCTTCCTCGCGCACGCCTTTATCGGACCGGTTGGCCGCATGATTGGCGACGGCGTGGCCTGGGCCGTGCGTCATCTGTTAACCGGCAGCTTTGCGCCGATTGGCGCCGCGCTGTTCGGCTTCCTGTACGCCCCGCTGGTGATCACCGGAGTCCATCAGACCACGCTCGCCATCGATATGCAGATGATTCAAAGCATGGGCGGTACGCCGGTATGGCCGCTGATTGCGTTGTCCAACATCGCTCAGGCGTCGGCAGTGGTGGGGATAATCATCGCCAGCCGTAAACAGAACGAACGCGAAATCTCCGTTCCGGCCGCCATTTCCGCCTATCTCGGCGTGACGGAACCCGCTATGTACGGTATCAATCTGAAATACCGCTTCCCGATGCTTTGCGCGATGGTCGGCTCCGGTCTTGCCGGGCTGCTGTGCGGACTGAACGGTGTGATGGCCAACGGCATCGGCGTCGGTGGCCTGCCGGGCATTCTCTCTATTCAACCCACCTACTGGCAGGTTTACGCACTGGCGATGGCCATTGCCGTGATTGTGCCGATTGTCCTGACGACGGTCGTTTACCAACGCAAATTCCGCCAGGGCACCTTACAGATTGTCTGACATCTTATTTTCGGGGCGCGCTGTCGCCCCCCTCTTTTGTAGCAGGAACGCAATATGAATACCCTTCCCCTCTGGTGGCAAAACGGCGTTATTTATCAAATCTATCCGAAGAGTTTCCAGGATACGACCGGCACCGGTACCGGCGATCTGCGCGGCGTCACCTCTCGCCTCGACTATCTGCAAAAGCTTGGCGTTGACGCTATCTGGCTGACGCCGTTCTATGTCTCGCCGCAGGTGGATAACGGCTACGATGTGGCCAACTATACCGCTATCGACCCTGCCTACGGCACGCTGGACGATTTCGATGAGCTGGTGGCTCAGGCGAAGGCGCGAGGAATTCGTATCGTGCTGGATATGGTGCTGAACCACACTTCGACCGAGCATGCCTGGTTCCGGGAAGCGCTCAGCAAAGAGAGTCCGTATCGCCAGTTCTATATCTGGCGCGACGGCGAGCCGACCACCCCGCCGAACAACTGGCAATCTAAGTTTGGCGGCAACGCCTGGCAGTGGCACGCCGAAAGCGAGCAGTACTATCTGCATCTGTACGCCGTTGAGCAGGCGGATCTGAACTGGGAAAACCCTGCCGTGCGCGCAGAACTGAAAAAAGTCTGCGAATTTTGGGCCGATCGCGGCGTCGACGGCCTGCGCCTCGACGTGATCAATGTTATCTCCAAAGACCAGTCCTTCCCGTCCGATACCGCTGGCGATGGCCGCCGCTTTTATACCGACGGTCCGCGAGCGCACGAATTTTTGCAGGAGATGAGCCGCGATGTCTTCACCCCGCGAAATCTGATGACGGTGGGCGAAATGTCCTCCACCACGCTTGAACATTGCCAAAAATATGCGGCGCTCGACGGCAGCGAACTCTCGATGACCTTTAACTTCCACCATCTGAAGGTGGACTACCCCGGCGGAGAGAAGTGGACGCTGGCGCGACCGGATTTTGTGGCGTTGAAATCGCTGTTCAGGCACTGGCAGCAGGGAATGCACAATCGCGCCTGGAATGCGCTGTTCTGGTGTAACCACGATCAGCCGCGCATCGTCTCCCGTTTCGGTGATGAAGGGGAATACCGCGTCCCGGCGGCGAAAATGCTGGCGATGGTGCTGCACGGCATGCAGGGCACGCCCTATATTTATCAGGGCGAAGAGATTGGCATGACTAATCCGCACTTTACGCGCATCACCGATTATCGCGACGTTGAGAGCCACAACATGTATATCGAACGCGCGGCTCAGGGCCGGGACGCGGATGAACTGTTGGCGATTCTGGCCAGTAAATCGCGCGATAACAGCCGCACGCCCATGCAGTGGAACCGCGGTGAAAACGGCGGATTCACCGCAGGCGAGCCGTGGATTGCGCTGTGCGACAACTATCGCGAGATTAACGCCGAAGCAGCGCTGGCGGACCCGGAATCCGTGTTTTATGCCTATCAGCAGCTGATTGCGCTGCGCAAGAGCACGCCGGTGCTGACCTGGGGCGATTACCAGGACCTGCTGCCGGAACATCCGTCGCTGTGGTGCTACCGCCGTCAGTGGCAGGGACAAACGCTGGTCGTCGTGGCGAACCTGAGCCGCGAGTTCCAGCGCTGGCAGCCGGAAGCCATGAGTGGCGACTGGCGGACGCTCATGAGCAACTACGCGGAAGCGGCGAACCGCCCTGCCGATATGACCCTGCGCCCGTTTGAAGCGGTATGGTGGCTGCAGGCGTAACCCCCTCCCCGGCTTGCGCTACGCTTAGCCGGGCTACCGATTCACAGCCGTCTGCGGGCCGGTAGCCCGGGCAGGCGCGTCAAGCGCCGCCTCCGGGAATACGCTTTAAATACGGTCAGCCGCCGACAGCGTCGCGCTGGCCTCCGGCTGCGCGGACACCTGCTCTTCTTTCGCCTTCAGGCGATCCCATACCCGGAAGAACGGATAGTAGATCACCAGCGAGATCGCCAGGTTCACCACCTGCAGCACCGCGCCGGAAATATGCCCTCCGGTCGCCAGATAGCCGCTCATAAAAATAGGCGTGGTAAACGGTAGCGCAATCCCCGCCGGCTTCATTACCAGCCCGGTGGCCATCGCGGTATACGAGACAATCACCAGCAGGACCGGCGTCAAAATAAACGGCAGGAAAAAGTACGGGTTCATTACCAGCGGAATGCCGAATACCATCGGCTCGCTGATATTAAACAGCGCCCCCGGTGCGGCGATTTTCCCCAGCTGTTTCATCTGCTGGCTACGGCTGCGCAGCAGCATAAAAATCACCAGCCCCAGCAGCGCACCGGTACCGCCGGGCGCAATCCACAGATCATAAAACTGCTGGGTAATGATATGCGGGATCGGCAGTCCATTCTGAAACGCTTCCAGGTTTTCCGACATATTCGACAGCCAGACCGGGCGAATAAACACCAGCACAATGGTGTCGCCGTGCAGCCCCAGGGTCCACAGGATACCAATCAGGATCACCGAGATAATCATCCCCGGCAGCGAACCGCCGACGTGCGACATGGGAATACCGATAAGGGTGGTAATCATGCTATTGATATCGCCGAACGGCGAAGCTTCAACGATCAGGCGCAGCGCCAGCACCACGGCCAGCACGCAGAAACCGGGGATCAGGGCGAGAAAAGATTTCGCCACCGCGGGCGGTACGCCGTCCGGCATGCGGATCACCAGATTACGGCTGGCCACCAGGCGATAAATCTCTGTAGAGAGCAGCGAAATCACAATCGCCACAAACAGTCCCTGGCTGCCAATCATCCCCACCGGCAGCACGCCTTTGACGATTTGCGCCGCTGAACCGTCTGCCGGCGTAAAGAGCGTCACCTGGGGGATCGTCATCACAAACGCCACCAGCGACATCGCCCCGGCGCTTAGCGGATCCAGGGTGCGATATTTCTCCGCCAGCCGGTAGGCAATGCCGAAGGCGGAGAGCAGCGCCATGATGTCATAGGTCGCTTTGACCGGGTACAGCATCTTATCGCGCCAGGCATCGCCAAACACGCTGGCCATCAGCTCACCGTAACCAGGGATCGGCAGATAAGCGAATATCAGGAAAAACGAACCGATCAGCATAAACGGCATATTAAGGATAATGCCGTCACGTACCGACAGGACATGCTTCTGCCCGCCGATTTTCAGCGCGGCGGGCATGACATAGCGTTCAATAAATGAAGTACGAGACATAGTGGTATCCCCGAAGGCGGAAAAGTTTAGTTAAACTGCGTTAACCAGGGGCGGTTGATGGTTAACACCTCATCAAGCAGCGCCCGGGCATCGGTCACATTCCCGACCAGCGGGTTACTCACCAGCGCCAGCAGCGCGCTATCCCGGCAGCCGTGGACCGCGGCCTCAATCGTCAAGCGCTCGAAGGCTTTCACCTGTTGCGTCAGTCCGTTCATGATCGGCGGCAGCGCGCCAAAGGCCAGCGGTCGTGCGCCCTGCGCGTCAATAATGCTGTTAATTTCCACCACCGCATCATCATCGAAGCCGTGAATCGCGCCGTTGTTGCGGGTGTTGACGACCATCTCCTTGCCAAGATTGTTGTAGATGGCGTTAATCAGCTCCACCGCCACTTCGGAGTAGTACGCACCGCCGCGGAAGCTCAGCTGTTCGGGCTTTTCATCCAGATCGGGCCGGGCATAGATATCAAACAGCTCCTGTTCCACCTTCATCACCTGCTCTGCGCGGGTGCCTTTGGTTTTTGCCGCTTCAATCTCTTCCGCCAGCATCGCCGGCGTCAGCCAGTAATAGCGATGATAGGGACAGGGGATCGCCTTCAGGGCCCGCAGAAACTCCGCCGGCCACGGCAGCGATTGAATATTGTTCATCGAGAGCGATTGACCGTCACACAGCATGTCGATGACCTTGCTGGTCACCTCTTCCCGCCCCTGCATCACCTTGTGTACCCAGACCATATGATTCAGCCCGGCGAAGCTCAGCCGAACCTCCTCTTCTTTTGCGTCCAGCATTCCGGCAATCATATGCTGCATATTGATGGGCACGTTGCACAGGCCGATGATTTTGGCGCTGCTGTAGCGACTCACCGCTTCCGTCACAATCCCGGCCGGATTGGTAAAATTGAGGATAAAGGCATCGGGCGCCAGCGCTTCCACCTTGCGGGCAACCTGTAAAATCACCGGAATAGTGCGCAGCGCTTTGGCAAATCCGCCGACGCCGGTAGTTTCCTGGCCCAGCAGCTGATACTTCAGCCCCAGACGCTCATCCGCCGCCCGCGCCGCCAGCTGACCAACCCGCAGCTGAGTCAGCACAAATTTAGCGCCGCGAATGGCCTCATCCAGGCTGAAATGCACGCTGACCTTAACCTGTTCGAGGCCATGGCGCTTAAACATACGCTGGGTCAGCGCGGCGATAATCGCCACTTTCTCGCGCCCGGCGTCAACATCGACCAGCGCCAGCTCCGTGACCGGAATCTGCTGATGGCGAAGGATGATGCCTTCGATAAGTTCCGGCGTATAGCTGCTGCCGCCGCCGATTACAGCTATTTTCAATGCTTGCATAGTGGCCTCATTTTTGGCGTACAGATCCCCGCGCAAGGCCGCAGTGGCTTTGCGAAATGAACGCGTTGATGGGATAGCGTTAGTGGTTCAGCAGAGCGAGCGCTTTATCCAGTACGGCGGCCCCGCGCATCATGCCGTAATCCGCCATGTCGATCACCGCCACGGCTTTTCCGTGCGGGGCAGCAAGCTCCGTCAACCGGGCCGCTTCATATTTCACCTGCGGCCCCAGCAAAATCACGTCGGCATTGGGCAACTCGCGCTCAAACTCGGCGACGGGTACAGCGTAAATCTCCAGCGCCAGCGCGCGCTGTTGCGCCTCGGCTTTCATTTTGTTAACCAGCATGCTGGTGGACATTCCAGCGGCGCAGCACAGGACAATACGTGGCATAATTCCTCCCCATGGGTTTTGCTTGAGCGAGTGCTAAACAGGCACCATCGACTATAGGGCGAGGTGCGGGTACAGAAGAAGGCTATATGAAAATTTTTTTCACGTACGTGATCGAGGCGTTATTTTTCATCCTTATAATTGCCCATAAAAAGCCGAATCAGCAATAATCCCAGGCATTACGCGTGATTAAGTGGTATAAAAAGCCATCATTATTTGAAAAATATTTTCAATCTGGCGGTGGCAGAGAGAGGCTGAAAGCATGGATATCGTAGGACAGTTACAGGAAGGCATGACTCGCTTAAGCGCTCAGGAATCGAAGGTCGCGGCATTTATTCTGCAGAATTTAAGTTTTACCGCCAGCGCCTCGATTGATGAACTGGCGGCGCGCGCTGGCGTGAGCGCAGCCACGATTACCCGCTTTGCCCGCTCCGTAGGCTGCGAGGATATTCGTGATTTGCGTAAGCAGCTGGCGCAGGCTTGCGAACGGCGCACCGGTTGGCTAAACGAAGAGAGCGCCGCGCTGCCCGCCGCGTGGCGCGACAAATTAAGCCTGATTAGCACAAGTCTGGAACAACAGCTGGTAAGCACCCCCGAATCTACGCTGCAAAAGCTGCGCACGCGTCTGCAAAATGCCCGCGCCGTACACTGTTTCGCCCTTGGCGCACAGGATATTGCGCTGGCCACGCTGCTCCAGCACCAGTTGCTCTCCATCGGGATCGTGATGAATCTCTGCCAGGACAGCGCCCTGATGCGCATGATAGCCAGTACCCTTAGTGACGATCATCTTCTGCTGGTGCTGGCAACCGGCGAGGCCGATGCGATTTTGCAGGGCGCGACCCTGCTGGCCCGGGTACAAGAAGCGACAATTTTCGCCCTCACTCCCGCCGACCATTCATTAAGCAATATGGCCTCCGCGCTGCTGCCCCTGCCCGAGAATGCACAAGCCGCCCGCTACGCCCTGCTGCTGCTGGTCGACCTGCTTAACGACGCGCTGCTCGCCTGACGTTATCCCTATCGGGCCTGAATTTCCTGCGTTCAGGCCCCATTTTTGCTTATTTTATAAGCGGGTAAATTTACATTAAGCGCAAGCGCCCATCATTCCTGCTCTCCTCTTTTTACTTTGTTCTGCATCAATAAAATTGCAAACATCTTTGATGCAAAGCACTACATATAGAACTTAAAATGCGCCCCGGCCCCACATATTGTATTAATAGTCTATTATGTCACCACAACCCATCGTACCCGGGCGGTGATGGGATGTGGATAAAAAGGGCCGGGATCGGAGGGAAACGGCGGCAGCTATAGCGCCCCGGGACTTCGGTTAACCTTCCGCCTCTGTGGATAACCTGTTCTATAAAAAGTATGGAGTGATCATGACACCGCATGTGATGAAACGCGATGGCTGTAAAGTGCCGTTCAAGTCAGAGCGCATTAATGAAGCAATTCTACGTGCAGCTAAAGCAGCGGGAGTCGATGACGCAGACTATTGCGCCACCGTCGCAGAAGTCGTTAGCCAGCAAATGCAGGGCCGCACCCAGGTTGATATCAACGAGATCCAGACCGCCGTTGAGAATCAGCTGATGTCCGGCCCTTACAAGCAGCTGGCGCGTGCCTACATTGAATATCGCCACGACCGCGATAGCCAGCGTGAAAAACGCGGTCGTCTGAACCAGGAAATTCGCGGCCTGGTTGAGCAGACCAACTCGGCGTTACTCAACGAGAACGCCAACAAAGACAGTAAAGTTATTCCTACCCAGCGCGATCTGCTGGCGGGTATCGTGGCTAAACACTATGCGCGTCAGCACCTGCTGCCGCATGATGTAGTGATGGCGCACGAGCGCGGCCTGATCCACTATCACGATCTCGACTATTCGCCATTCTTCCCGATGTTCAACTGCATGCTGATCGATCTTAAAGGCATGCTGACGCAGGGTTTTAAAATGGGCAACGCCGAGATTGAGCCGCCGAAGTCCATCTCTACCGCCACCGCGGTAACGGCGCAGATTATCGCGCAGGTCGCCAGCCATATTTATGGCGGCACGACCATCAACCGCATCGATGAAGTGCTGGCGCCGTTTGTTACCGAAAGCTTCAATAAGCACCGTAAAATTGCCGAAGAGTGGCAAATCCCCGACGCCGAAGGTTATGCCCGTTCCCGCACCGAGAAAGAGTGCTACGACGCCTTCCAGTCGCTGGAATATGAAGTGAACACCCTGCATACCGCCAACGGTCAGACGCCGTTCGTCACCTTCGGTTTCGGCCTCGGTACCAGCTGGGAATCGCGTCTGATTCAGCAGTCCATTCTGCGCAATCGCATCGCGGGACTCGGTAAAAATCGCAAAACGGCGGTGTTCCCCAAGCTGGTCTTCGCCATTCGCGACGGCCTGAACCATAAGTTTGGCGACGCGAACTACGACATTAAACAGCTGGCGCTGGAGTGCGCGAGCAAGCGCATGTATCCGGATATCCTCAACTACGATCAGGTCGTGAAGGTGACCGGCTCGTTCAAAACCCCGATGGGCTGCCGCAGCTTCCTCGGCGTGTGGGAAAACGAGGACGGCGAACAGGTGCACGATGGCCGCAACAACCTCGGCGTTATCAGCCTCAACCTGCCGCGTATTGCCCTGGAAGCCCGCGGCGACGAAGCTGTGTTCTGGAAACTTCTGGATGAGCGTCTGCAGCTGGCGCGTAAAGCGCTGATGACCCGCATCGCCCGTCTGGAAGGAGTGAAGGCTCGCGTTGCGCCGATTCTGTATATGGAAGGGGCCTGCGGCGTGCGCCTGAAAGCGGATGACGACGTTTCGGAGATTTTCAAAAACGGCCGCGCGTCGATTTCTCTTGGCTATATCGGTATCCATGAAACCATCAACGCGCTGTTCGGCAATAAGCCTATGTACGATAGCGAAGCGCTGCGTGAAAAAGGCGTCGCCATCGTTCAGCGTCTGCGCGAAGCGGTAGACCAGTGGAAAGACGAGACCGGCTACGGCTTTAGCCTGTACAGCACGCCGAGCGAAAATCTCTGCGACCGCTTCTGCCGTCTGGACACCGCTGAGTTCGGCGTGATCGAAGGCGTCACCGACAAAGGGTATTACACCAACAGCTTCCACCTCGATGTGGAGAAGAAGGTGAACCCGTACGATAAAATCGATTTTGAAGCGCCTTACCCGCCACTGGCTAACGGGGGCTTTATTTGCTACGGCGAGTACCCGAATATTCAGCACAACCTGCGGGCGCTGGAAGACGTGTGGGATTATAGCTATCAGCACGTGCCCTATTACGGGACCAATACGCCTATCGATGAGTGCTACGAGTGCGGTTTTACCGGTGAGTTCGAGTGTACCAGCAAAGGCTTCACCTGCCCGAAATGCGGCAACCACGATGCCTCTCGCGTGTCGGTAACCCGCCGGGTATGCGGTTATCTCGGAAGCCCGGACGCCCGCCCGTTCAACGCCGGCAAGCAGGAAGAAGTGAAGCGCCGCGTGAAGCATCTGGGCAACGGGCAGATCGGTTAATTCCAGGTGGTTTAGCCCCTTCCCCTCTCCCCAACGGGGAGAGGGGAAGGGGCCCCGTAGCCGTTTGGCCACTAAGGAGCCGTTCCCGGATCGCGGCGCAAAGCGCCTTATCCGGGCTACAACCGCGTATGCGGCTTTTCGTAGCCCGGCCGAGCGCAGCGACGCCGGGAGCTGTTCCCTTTACAAATGCACAGCCCCTCCGTTTTCGCAAAGCAATTAGCGTCAGAGCAAGGCGGTAAACGAGGGAATCCCCGGGAGCGTACATTAAGTACGTGAATGGGGTGAGCGAGCGCAGCCAACACGGCTATGGCGTTAATTGAGAAGCGAAAAATGAATTACCATCAGTACTACCCGGTAGATATTGTTAACGGTCCGGGCACCCGCTGCACCCTGTTCGTTTCCGGCTGCGTTCACGAGTGCCCCGGCTGCTACAACAAAAGCACCTGGCGGCTGAACTCCGGCATGCCGTTTACCGCCGAGATCGCCGACCGCATCATTGCTGACCTCAACGATACGCGCATCAGGCGCCAGGGGATCACGCTTTCCGGCGGCGACCCGCTGCACCCGCAGAACGTGCCGGAGATCCTTAAGCTGGTGCAGCGCGTTCGCGCCGAGTGCCCCGGCAAAGATATCTGGGTATGGACCGGCTACAAGCTGGACGAACTTAACGACGCGCAGATGCAGGTGGTGGATCTCATCAACGTGCTGGTTGATGGCAAATTTGTGCAGGATCTCAAAGACCCGGCGCTAATCTGGCGCGGCAGCAGCAATCAGGTGGTGCATCACCTGAGATAGCCTCTCGCGACAGCCGTTTATAGACGTTCCGATAGACGGCTAGTTTTTCTCGTTTTCTCATCGCAATAACATAAACCATCAATCATCACCTCATCCCGAACCTGATACACCAGTCGGTATCCCGCTGATTTCAGCTGAATTTTATAGCAGTCGGGTCAGCCGCGAAGATTCAATATGAAGGTTCTCCAGCACGACCGCCAGCTGACTTTTGAACTGCTCTTTTACGGTTTCACCCAGCTTATACCATTCTCTGGCAGCGCATCTCAAAACCGGCTGACGCACTCCATGGCCACCGCTTTAAACTCAGCAAAGCTGCGGGTGGCAGCAAGGCGGGTCATTGCGCGCTCGCGCAGGAAGGTGACGAAAATATCGTAGATCGCCATCGCCTCTTCATACTCGCTTTTACTGATGGCGAGCAGGAAGATGATATGCGCGGTTTCATCGCCCCAGGCGATGCCGTGCGGCGCAATCACGGTATAAACCACGGTCTTTTTTGCCAGCAGCCCGAGGGCGTGAGGTAGCGCGATCCCGTCGCCAAGCATGGTACTGACGATAGCCTCACGCTCCGCGACCGAATCATGGAACTCCGCTCCGACAAACCCCTCCTGCTGCAGCTGCTGGCACAGCGTAGCAAACAGCGCCTGCTGATCCATCGGGGTATCTATCACCTGAAAGTGAGTCTCATCAAAATACTTATTCAGCATCCAGGGACGGGTGCGGTCCACCAGCACCAGCTTGCCGATTTGGTCGAGCTGGTAGTCGGTAGGAAATGGCGCAATGGTAACTACCGGCTTATCTTTCTCGCTGATGCGCACGGTGGAAATGACAAAATCTTCCGCGATCTCTTCCCGCTGTTCATATTCGCGCTGCGAGAGGGTGGCGGCAATTTCCAGCTGCGGATACTTACGCTGCAGGATGGCTTCAATCATCCTCACCATCGCATTGCTGGTATCGCAGACCAGCAGCACCTGAGGCTGGCGCTGGTAGCCGATATTGTAATGGCGCTCCAGCCCGACGCCGATATGCAGCACCAGAAAGCCGATCTCGTTTTCGCTGATGGCGTAGGGGGTATATTTTCCCCAGCTGGATACCGCCGCCAGGGTCATGTCCCACGCCATGGGGTAGTGCTGTTTGATATTTTCCAGAAGCGGGTTGGGGATCATTATCTGGTAGCGCACGCGGGTGATCATGGTCTTAATATGGGTCAGCAAATCCGCATGCAGCTGGGCATCCTCCAGCAAATTATAGTTATATTGCTGATTGATATAGCGCAGGATGTAGTTCACCAGCGCTTCGTCGTCGTCGGCGCTGATAGTCCCCGGATCGACATCCTGCACCTGGCGGGCGGCAAGGTGGACGCACAGCCACTCCTCTTCCGCCGGAGCAAGCGGTTTGCCCGCCAGCTGCTGCATCGTATTTGCCAGCTCGCGGGCGGCATCGCGTACGTTTTGCGCGACATCCTCGGCGCTAAAATCGGCTAAAGGATATCCTTCGCTCACTCGGCGCACGGCAACCGCGCCGTACAGGCAAATAAAGCGCTCCCCGGCGTCGGTCAGGCGAACGTGATGGCGGGTTAGCGTTTCCTGCAGCACGCCAGCCAGCAGCGTCGGTACGCTGGCATCAAACGCTTCTTCACCGATAAGCGGGTTCAGCGGCCCCTGCTGACTTAGCTCCCACAGCAGATCGGTCAGGCAGGCGCGAATGGAGACCTCGCTGCCGAACAGCTTCATACCGTGACGCGGCCGGGTCTCAAGGGTGAGCTGATAACGCTGAAAGCGCTCGCGTACGTCAACCATATCGCCCTGTAAGGTGGCGCGGCTGACGAACCACGCATCGGCCAGATCCTCCAGCTTGATTGAGAAAGCGGAAGTTAAAAAGCGCACCAGCAAAAAGTGGATGCGATCCGCCGCGGTTCGCGGGATATGCTGCGCTTTCGGCGCACTCTCTGCCAGCGTCTGATAGCGCGACGGATCGTGAATCACCAGCTGATAACCGCTGCCGCGGGTGAGGATAAACTGCGCGCCATAGTGCTGCAGCAGCGCGTTCAACGCGGTGATGTCCGCGCGCACCGTGCGAGTAGAAACCGACAGCCGCTGCGCCAGCTCCTCCTGGGGCAGCGTTTCGTTTTGCAACAGGGTAAACAGCTGCGCTAAACGTTGATTGGGAAATCGCATGTCAGTTCCTTTTTCTTACGGCTCAGGGTTGAGCGGATATCACCATCTGCGACGGGCTGCCAACCGGGGTATAGTCCGGAGAGAACGTCAGCCTGCCATCCTTCGGCGCGACGCGAAAGCGGGTGATGTTGTCGCTACGCTGGTTCATGACGTACAGCCACTGCCCCTGACTGTCGAGCGTCAGCGTGCGCGGATAGTCGCCGCGGGTCCAGATATCGTCCTGATGGCGCAGGCTGCCGTCGGCCAGCACCGTAAAGTGGCCGATGCTGTTATGCAGTCGATTAGCAACGTACAGCTGCTTGCCGTCGCGGCTCAGAACCAGACCGGCGGCAAAACTGGTGCCCTTATACGCTTCCGGCAGCGCCGAGACCGTTTTCCCCTCGCGCAACAGGCCGCTTTGCTTATCGAGATGATAGAAAGTGAGCGTCGACGCCTCTTCGTTAATTAACCATAGCCCGTCGCCCTGCGGCGTAAACACAAAATGGCGCGGTCCGGCGCCGGGAGATGAGGCCGCAATAAACGGCGGATCGTTCGGCGTTAGCTTCCCGGTGGCGTTATCCAGCCGGTACTGATAGATCCGATCCAGCCCGAGGTCGGTGGAGTAAACGAACTTACCGCTGGGATCGGCGGCGATCATATGGGCGTGGGGGCCGTTATGATCGCTAATGGCAAAACTGCCTTCAACGGCTGCCGCCGGGCGTTCCGCACCCGCAGGGCCTTGATCCTGATGCACGTCCACCGCCTCGCCCAGGTTACCATCTTCTTTCACCGGCAGCACGGCGATACTGCCGCTGACGTAGTTTGCCACCAGCAGATGGCGTCCATCGGGAGTCAGGGAGAGATAAACCGGCCCGGCGCCGCCGGAAGCGACCTGATTCAGCTCACGCAGTTCGCCGTTACTGCCGATGCGCCACGCCTGCACCACACCCTTTTCCACTTCGCTGGCGGCGTACAGGGTTTTGCCATCCGCCGAAACGGTGAGCTGGGCCAGGTTGGGTAGCTTAGCGACCAGCGCTTTATCGCGCAGCTCCCCAGTCTGGTTATCGATGGTAAAGCGATACAGGCCTTCCCCATTGGGGTTGTAGGTACCGACCCAGGCGTACTGGGTTTGCGCAGCGGCGCCGGCGGCGAGCAGAGAGAGTGAAGCAACAAGCAGGTGACGAGCGGTTGGCATGGTGACTCCTTGATGGTTCGGTGGAGGTTTCCCCTTACCCTAATCCTCGCCCATAGGGCCGAGGGCGCAGTTCGGTATTTCTTCGCGCGATCGGCGCAAAAGGCTCCGTCTCTTCTTTTCTCCCTCTCCCTGTCAGGGAGAGGGCCGGGGTGGAGGGGCAATCGGCGCTATTGTACTAACTGTTTGGTGATCGAAAGCAGCTGACGCACGTCCGCCGGGCGGGTATTACCGCTGGCTTTATCAATAATCGAACTGTAGATATGCGGGATAATTTTACTCACGCCGGCGTCCAGCGCGATCTGCAGGATCTCGCCGTAGTTTTCCAGATCGATCCCGCCGGTGGGCTCCAGCCAGAAATCATGACGGGCGCAGGCCTCGGCCACCGCAATAAACTCGTCACGATGCTTTAGCCCGCCCATCGGAAAGTATTTGATTGAACTGCCGCCCATATCTTTCAGCAGGGCAATCGCGGTTTCCAGCGGCACGATGCCATCCGGCGCGCCGCTGCTGAGCGGGCCGGTGGAGATCTTCACCTTTCCCGGCGTACCGGTTGGCGACACCAGGCCGTTAACCACGGTTTCGTTCTGGCCCAGCAGCGCGCGGCTGGTCGCCACGCCGGTAAATACCTGGTTGACGTGCTGCGGCTGCACCTGGCGCGAAATTTCGCTGACCATCGCCGACTGGTTCGGATCGCCCGCGCCCAGTCCCACGGAGAGCGCGTTATCAATCCGCTGCGCGTATTCACGCATATCGGCAACCGCGCTGGCGACGTCCGGGTAATTTTTGGAGAGCACGCCCACCAGTACATGACCTTCCGCCGCCTCATAAATCTCGCTGGCGTTATCTTTGCTTCCCGCCAGCACGTTCAGGCAGACTCGGTCACGATAAAAATTAGGGGTCAGTTTCATGCGTTTTTCTCCTTGTTCAAAACCTCTGCGATGCGACGGGAGACAATCTCCAGCTGCTGCGCGTTCACGCTGCGGACATCGGCTTCAATAATGCCTTCATTTGCTTTATAGCCACGGAAGTAGATGGTGTATTCGCCCTGCTTCAGCGCATTGACCAGATCGCCGGTGTTGACGCCGGTCACCGCTTCATCAAACTTAATCTCCGCCCGCGCGATATCGCGGCCGGCGCTGTCCCAGACCACGCGCGCGGTGACGCCATCGAGCGTATTAAGCTGCTGAATAAACGGCGTCATCTTCGCCACCATCTCTTCACCGCTCTCTTTGCTCGCCGTCAGATAGTGTTCAATGGCGCAGGTCAGGCCGAGGATCCCCTCTTTACCCACCTTCATCGCCCGGCCAATGCCGTTCGACTGGCGTTTGACCCACTCAACGTATTGGGTTTTGCCGATAACCAGCCCGCTGGTCGGCCCTTCTATCGCCTTCGCGCCGCTATAAATCACCAGATCCGCGCCGGCGCGATAGTAGGCCTGGAGGTCTTCTTCCGCCGCCGCATCGACAATCAGCGGCAGATTATGGCTCTTCGCCACCGCTGCCGCATGCGCCACGTTGAGCATGCTTTTCTGCACGCAGTGGTGGGATTTGATATACAGAATGGCCGCGGTGCGCGGGGTGATAGCCGCCGCCAGCTGCCCGGCGGAACATTCGTTGGCGTAGCCCGCTTCCACCAGCCTGCCGCCGCCCAGCGCTACCATGGTGCCCACCGGCGCGCCAAAGTTGACGTTGTGGCCCTTAGGCAGCACGATTTCGTTGTTTTCAATCGGCGTCACGTGCAGGTTTTCCAGCAGCCAGTCGCTGTCTTTTACCAGCACCGCCGCCACCGACTGGGCGATGCCCGCCGAGGCGCAGGAGACAACGGTCGCCCCTTCCACGTCCAGCAGCTTCGCAATATACGCGCCGGTTTTATTGACCAGATCTTTCATCTCGAAGTACTGGTTCATCCCCGCCATCGCGGCTTCCACGACTTCCGGTCGCGGCGTCGAGACGCCGAGAATGGTCATGCGCCCGGAGGTGTTAATGACCTGCTTTAAATCATATTTCTCAAAAATCGAAGGCATTTTCCGCGCTCCCTTGTTCGGTCAGATAGCCCTTGCCCGCGCGAATGGCGGCAAGCGGCAGCAGAATCTTGTCGGCCTGAAGGCTCTCTTTTTCAGCATCCACCAGCACCGTTGGCATCTGCGCGAGAGTAAACAGCGTCAGGTCGGCGTCATAGCCCACTTCCAGCCGCCCTTTATGGGAAAGATGCAGGCCTTCCGCGGCGTTGGCGGTCACGCAGTCGATAACCTGCGGCAGCGACATCCCTATAGCGAGGAATTTCGACATCACCAGCGCCAGCGAGCGCACCGGACCGTCGATACGGTTGCGGCAGTAGATATCGGAGCTGATGGTGTGCGGCAGAATGCCCATGGCAATCGCCCGGCGCGCCACTTCGAAGCTGAAGCTGGCGGTGCCGTGGCCGATATCAAGGCGCACGCCGCGCTGCAGCGCGCGGGTTATCGAACTCTTCAGCTCGCCGGACGGCGTCAGAATGCGGTTGGGCTTGCCGTTATAGCAGTGAGTAATAATGTCGCCGGAGGTCAACAGATCGGCGATTTCATCCAGATCGGGCGGATTGTTGCCGATATGCACCATCAGCGGCAGGCCGCCGTTTTCCTGCTGAATTGCCTTTGCGCGCGCCAGCGGCGTAATGCCGTTTTCACCCACCACGCTGCTGCTCATCCGCGCCTTCAGGCCGACGATAAAGTTCGGGTAGCGGTTGACCGCCTGCTTCACCGCCTCTGCGTCGATATTCGCCATATTGGCCAGTTCATTCTGGGCAATCAGCCCGACGCGGGAAATGTTAAGCAGGGCATAAACCTCGGTCGCGGCTTTGCGGGTCAGTTGGTAGAAGTCATCAACGTCGTCCGCACCGGTGCTGCCCGCGTCAATCACGGTGGTCACGCCGGTAGCAACCCCTACGCTGTCCGGCTCATCATGGTAAATCGGCGAGTTCGGATAGCAGTGAACGTGAGAGTCAATCCAGCCTGCGCTGACGTAATAGCGACCGTCCAGTTCAAGGGTTTTGCGCGCAGGCGCGCTAATCTCGCCAAGCGCCGCGATTTTACCGTCCCGGATGGCGATATCGGTCAGGGTATCGTCGACGAGGCGCGCACGGCGCAGGAGTAAATCAAACATTTCTCTCTCCTGTTAACGCGGGCGCCGAGGCGCCCGCAGGACTTAACTAATCGCCACCGGGAAGATTGACCCAAGAAGCATGGCGCCAAGGATCGCGCCGCCGGTGATAGGCTTTTGCCAGATGTAGAACAGCAGCGCGCCCACCAGGGAACCGATGCCGATTGGAATAGAAGCGGTCATGGCGCTGAGGATAATCAACGGTCCGAGGAAGCGGCCTGAGGCGTTACCGGCCCCCATCATGACGTCCGCGCCGTAGGTGGAGTCGCTCTGGTTGATGGTGAATTTGCGCGCCAGGATAATGATGTAGCCAATGGCGAGCCCCAGCACCAGGCCGGTGACCAGCGAGGCGGCAAAGTTGGCGACCGGGAAAACAAAGCCCGCGCCGAGCAACAGAGCCGGAACGCCTAAGCCGACGCCGGTCTGGATCGCCCCGCCGATATCCAGAATCCCCACCAGTGAGCCTTCGATAATACGCGCGAACAGGAAGCTGGCGCCGAACGCCGCTACCGCGCCGTAGGCACCGGTATCAATTCCCGCTTTCAGCATCGCCACGAAGGCGACTTCGTTAAACGCGCCGATGCCGTAGAGGTAGTACATATGCGTCCCGGCAAAAACGCCGGCGGAGAGCAGACCAACAAAGATCGGGAACGACCAGTCGGCATACCAAAAACCTTTATTTTGTTCCATGAGAGGCCCCTGTTATTTACCGCTGAGCGAGTTGTGGATCAGTTCCAGCCAGTTCGGCACGGTCAGATGGAAGGATTCAATCATCTTCATGTCGAAACCGCGGAAGAAGCCGCTCAGAACGAACAGCGCGACGATTGCTACCATCATCACTTTGGTGACGCGGTGCCAGCCGCTCTCTTCCACGCCTTTGCCGATCAGGATGCCCAGCACCAGACCCGGGACGGCGTTACCCATAATCAGCTGCGCCGCGCCGCCGAAAATCGTCGCCCAAAAGCCCGACTTTTTGCCGGCATCAATCGCCGCCAGCCAGAAGATGACCGGCATCACCGTGTTCACCAGCAGGTTTGCCGCCGGAACCAGCACTTTGACCGCCGTCACCTGTAGCGCTTCCGGTACTGAAGAGGCGGTCAGGTTGAGGAAAGCCACAACGATCATGCCGATAATGCCGCAAGCGATGGCCATCTTTTTCGGATCGTGCAGCGTCTCGCCGACGTTGCGGTTTTTGATCATCAGCGCTGCCGCCCCCCAGTTGGGGATGATGCGGTGGTCAACGTCCTGAGTGAAGGAGCCTGCCGCGACGGAAGAGGCCCAGGCGTTGAAGAAGAAGCCCAGACCAAAAGAGAAGTGTGAAGCCGGATCGCCTTCACATGAATTCAGCTCGCCCAAGGTACGAAACGCCCCCATCCCCTGCGTGGTGGGCGCATGAAACATGCGTGCCGCTCCGGCGCCTACGCCGACGCCGACCAGGCCGCCGATGATGAGCGATTTTATTAAAATTATCAGGAACATAGTCTGACCCTTTGGTGAAAATCAGGTTTGCGTGACGAAATCCACTTTATCGAGATTAATGGCGGTCACGGTGACGGTAACGTTCAGCTCCACGCTGTAGGTCCGTCGCTCACGGCGCAGAAAGAAGAATAAAAATGCCTCTTTCCGTACCGCTTCACGCGCATGAACAACCTCCACATCCTGTGGTTCAATACGCAGTAAGATGTGCGGCGACGTTTTCATCACCGCCGCCTGGACATGGTTCAGGGCATCGGCGAAAGCACGCGTTTTGCTCTCGCCTTTGCCGGTAACGCTCACCGTGGTGGTGAATTGCTCTTTCATACTCACGCGCCGTATTTCTTCTTCCAGGCTTCCACCAGGCGTTCGCCCAGTTCTTCTTTATCCATAAAGCCGAAGCCCAGTACGTTGTAGCCTTCGTTGATCGCGGTGACGCCCTCATCAACGGAACGCATGCCATATTTTGCTTTGTAGCCATGCTTATTCTGCGCGGTGATTGCCCCTGCGCCGCCGCTGCCGCAGAAAGAGATACCGAAGGTAGCGTTTTCGGCTTTCATCATGTCGCCCAGTTTCATATCCGCAGCAACGCCCGGAACGACAACGGCGCGAGCGCCAGCTTTTTCCGCACCTGCGGCAACTTTTTGACCTTTACCCAGGCGATCGCCAATAACAACGGTGATTTGTTCCATTTGTATGCTCCTTACAGGTTATCTTTCGCGACTTCGAAGTGGACAGACAGCAGCCAGGCTTCTGCATCTGGCAGATTGCCGAACTGCGCGACCACTTCGCGGGCCAGCATCATTGAATCTTCTGAGATCTCTTCGAACAGGCTGGCATCCACTTCCGGCAGCGGCTCGCCGCTGATTGACCGATGGGCCATCGCCCGAACGTGGGAAGTCAGCATTTGCTCCTGAACGTCGTTGGGAACGATGTTGCGGCGGCTTAATAGCGCGAAAACCTGCTGCAGCATCCTGTCGGCCAGCTGTTCGGTTAGCGTGGCCTGCTCCTCTGGGACGTGTGTTACCGCTCCGTTATTCACTTGAATTACCCCGTTGATGTCTCTGGGGATAACACTAATGCCGGGGGATAAGAGTTTGTAGCGAGTTGTTTTCCACTTCGAAGTGGAAAGAACGACGGCATGTGTGATTCATTTCACATAACCACAGAGAATGTGTTCATTTAGCCAAATTCGCGTGATGAATATCACATAATCGCAGCGCTGGCGGCGCGGAACGACCTGAAGAGAAAAACGCAGAAATGTGATGGAACAGGTTTTTTATCCGCCCGCCAGGCTGCCGGGAAAGCGGAAAGGGTTGGGATCAAGGTTGAGGATGGGAACAGGGCTTGAGGTTACCGACCGAGGATTCAGGTTTAGATTTGGGGTCTGGTAGGCCGGGCAAGGCGTCAGCCTCCGCCCGGCAGAAATACCCGAAATCTGCAGACGATTAACGATACTTCTTATGATACGTATTGCGGGTGGTTTTAAACTCTTCCGCTGCGGCCTGAGCCTCTTTGACTTTACCTTCGTCAGCCAGCTTCAGCGCGCCGTCAATCTGGCCGATCAGCACATCAAAACCGTGACGATAGTCCTTCATTTCCGCGCTGTCATCCGCTTTACCTTCCAGCTTCGGCGGCGTCTCTTTCTGGGCGTCAACCGCCGCTGTACGCATCTTATTCAGCGCCGCTTTCAGCTCACCGGCATCTGAAGTTTTCTGCACCACTTGCAGGTTCTCGGCAAGGGTATCCATATCTTCGCCCAGATCGGCGAAAGCCGATGCCGAACCAAGCGCAAAAGCCGATACGGCCAGCATCGCTAACAGTTTTTTACGCATTGCTCACTTCCTTTTTTATTATTAAGCACACAGGTGTTATTGACCGGCGATCTTCATCTCCGGCAGCAGTACAGAACCGCACTGAATGTTGCTGCGCGTTTCGATATCGTCGCCGATGGTCACGATATTACGCCACATATCTTTCAGATTTCCTGCAATGGTTATCTCACTGACCGGATACTGAATTTCGCCGTTTTCTACCCAGAAGCCGGATGCGCCGCGTGAGTAGTCGCCGGTGACGCCGCTTACACCCTGCCCCATCAGTTCCGTGACGACAAGACCGGTCCCCATCTCTTTAAGCAACTTTGCAAAACTCAGGCCGCGACCGTTAATACGCCAGTTATGAATGCCGCCCGCGTGGCCGGTGCTCTTCAATCCCAGCTTGCGCGCCGAGTAGTTGGTCAACAGCCACTGGGTTAGTATGCCGTCTTTAATGATATCGCGGCGTTCCGTACGAACGCCTTCGCTATCAAACGGCGTAGAGGCCAGCCCCTTCAGCAGATGCGGATGCTCTTCAATGGTCAGCCAGTCCGGCAGGATCTGGGTTCCCAGCGCATCAAGCAGGAAGGTGGATTTACGGTAAACCGAACCGCCGGCAATCGCCCCGACCAGATGACCAAACAAACCGGTAGCCACTTCATTGGCGAAAATCACCGGCGCTTTCATCGTCGATAGCTTACGCGGGGCCAGGCGCGACAGGGTGCGGCGGGCGCACTCTTCGCCAACCCACTCCGGCGATTGCAGATCGCCAATCGCCCGGCCAATGGTGTAAGCGTAATCGCGCTCCATATCGCCATTCTCTTCAGCAATCACGCAGCTGGAGAGCGAATGGCGAGTCGAGCAGTAGCTCTGCAGCATGCCGTGGCTGTTACCAAACACTTTGATGCCGTAATGGCTGTTAAAGCTACCGCCTTCGGTATTGCTGATGCGTTTATCAGCTTTCAGCGCCGCCTGTTCCGCGCGGGAGGCCAGCTCAATGGCTTCATCCGGGGAAACATCCGCCGGATGGAACAGGTCCAGATCCGGGGCATCAAAAGCCAGCAGTTCTTTATCCGCCACGCCCGCGCACGGGTCCGGCGAGGTGTAGCGGGCAATATCCAGCGCCGCCTGCACCGTGCGGGCAATGGCCTGCGGGCTAAGGTCGGTCGAAGAGGCGCTGCCTTTACGATTCTGATGATAAACGGTGATGCCTAGCGCACCATCGCTATTGAATTCTACGTTCTCCACTTCGCCGTAGCGGGTGCTAACGCCGATACCGGTGGTTTTGCTGACGGAGACTTCCGCGCCGTCGGATTTGCCTGCCGC
Source organism: Klebsiella sp. HMSC09D12 (assembly GCF_001808475.1). Taxonomy (NCBI): domain Bacteria; kingdom Pseudomonadati; phylum Pseudomonadota; class Gammaproteobacteria; order Enterobacterales; family Enterobacteriaceae; genus Klebsiella; species Klebsiella sp. HMSC09D12. The sequence continues at coordinate 74,967 of NZ_KV793482.1, forward strand.
CAGTTCCAGCGCCGTGGTCACGGCCTCTTCCAGCGTCTTACGCTGTTGTGCAACTTGAGAGATGACTTTCATCGCTAATGCCATAATGTAAGAAGGAGTTAACTGAAGTCTAACAGAGAACCGTTTTTCAGTGCGCGCCTTAACTGGTAACATTAGTCTCTTTTTTAAGGAGCCTGAGATGACAAAGCAGCCCGAAGACTGGCTCGACGACGTCCCTGGTGATGACGTCGAAGATGAAGACGATGAAATTATCTGGGTCAGTAAAAGTGAAATTAAGCGCGACGCCGAAGAACTGAAGCGTCTTGGCGCGGAAATGGTCGAGCTGGGTAAAAACGCGCTCGATAAAATCCCGCTGGATACCGACCTGCGCGACGCGATTGAGCTCGCACAGCGTATCAAGAAAGAAGGCCGCCGCCGCCAGCTGCAGCTGATTGGTAAAATGCTGCGCAGCCGTGACGTCGAGCCGATCCGTCAGGCGCTGGACAAGCTGAAGAACCGCCACAACCAGCAGGTTGCGCTGTTCCATAAGCTTGAACAGATCCGCGATCGTCTGATTGATAATGGTGATGACGCCGTTGCGGAAGTGCTGAACCTGTGGCCTGAGGCCGACCGTCAGCAGCTGCGTTCGCTTATCCGCAACGCGCAAAAAGAGAAAGAAGGTAATAAACCGCCGAAATCCGCGCGGCTTATCTTCCAGTATCTGCGTGAACTGGCCGAAAACGAAGGCTAATTCTGCATAACTCCCCCGGATTACGGCGCTTGCCCGATCCGGGCGACCCGCCCGCCCGTACAAGCGACATTATCGATCTCTCCCTTCTCCTTTCCCCTGCATTCTGATTGGTTTTAATTTTTCATTTTAATTTCAAATAAGCGTTTAATTTTAACCTTTATTTCACAATAAAACCTGACACGGCAAGACAGCCAACCGCTCTCTTTTCACCACCCTTGAAAAATTAAAATTATAATTACATGATTTTAATGAATTAAATAATATCACCTCGCCTTTAACAGGCTGCCTTTAACAGCAGTTTGCTTATCTTTGATCCATCTCTCAAAACGGTTTTTGTATTTCATACATCATTATAATGAAAAATTAATTTCATTAGCGAGCGAATAAACGCAACGGTACCCGAGAAGTTTCTGGTCAGTCAGTTCTGTTAATTAAAACCAGGCATCTGCAGTGGCGGAAGGTTTGGCGTCATTACAGGAAAGGCACATGTTTTACTTAAGAGAATTCAATCCCTTACGGAGAAAACTTATGTCACTCATCACCAGTAATGACGACCTCGATGCCCTGGTCGCGCGGGTACGAAAGGCGCAACAGGCCTATGCCAGCTTTTCTCAGGAGAAGGTCGATAAAATCTTCCGCGCCGCCGCGCTGGCCGCCGCCGATGCCCGCATTCCGCTGGCCAAAATGGCGGTTGCCGAGTCCGGCATGGGCATCGTGGAAGATAAAGTCATCAAAAACCACTTTGCCTCCGAATATATCTACAACGCCTATAAAGATGAGAAAACCTGCGGGGTGCTGTCTGAAGATGACGCCTTTGGCACCATGACCATTGCCGAACCCATCGGCCTGATCTGCGGGATTGTCCCCACCACCAATCCGACCTCCACCGCCATTTTTAAGTCGCTGATTAGCCTCAAAACCCGCAACGGCATCGTTTTCTCCCCGCACCCGCGGGCGAAAAACGCCACCAACCGTGCGGCGGAGATCGTGCTGCGCGCGGCGGTAGAGGCCGGCGCGCCGCCGGATATCATTGGCTGGATTGACGAGCCGACCGTGGATTTGTCCAGCCGCCTGATGCACCACCCGGACATCAACCTGATCCTCGCCACCGGCGGGCCGGGCATGGTCAAAGCGGCCTACAGCTCCGGTAAACCGGCGATTGGCGTCGGCGCGGGCAACACCCCGGTGGTGATCGATGAAACCGCCGACGTGAAGCGCGCGGTGGCTTCGATTCTGATGTCAAAAACCTTCGATAACGGCGTCATCTGCGCCTCCGAGCAGTCGGTGGTGGTCGTGGATGCGGCCTACGACGCGGTACGCGAACGTTTCGCCAGCCACGGCGGCTATCTGCTGCAGGGGCAGGAGCTGAAGGCCGTGCAGGGGATTCTGCTGAAAAACGGCGCACTCAACGCGGCTATTGTCGGGCAGTCAGCGGTCAATATTGCCGGAATGGCCGGGATCGCGGTGCCTGCGGACACCAAAATCCTGATTGGCGAAGTCCGGGACATCGACGACAGCGAGCCTTTTGCCCACGAAAAGCTGTCGCCCACGCTCGCCATGTACCGGGCGAAGGATTTCGCCGATGCCGTGGAGAAAGCGGTGAAGCTGGTGGATATGGGCGGCATCGGCCACACCTCCTGCCTGTATACCGACCAGGATAACCAGGCGGATCGCGTCAGGCTGTTTGGCGAAAAGATGAAAACCGCGCGCATCCTGATCAACACCCCGACCTCCCACGGCGGGATCGGCGACCTCTACAACTTCAGCCTCGCCCCTTCCCTGACCCTCGGCTGCGGCTCCTGGGGCGGCAACTCGATCTCGGAAAACGTCGGGCCGAAGCACCTGATTAACAAGAAAACCGTGGCTAAGCGAGCTGAAAACATGTTGTGGCACAAAC
>NZ_KV793482.1:77613-77822 GCF_001808475.1 Klebsiella sp. HMSC09D12
TGAAAACATGTTGTGGCACAAACTTCCGAAATCTGTCTACTTCCGTCGGGGCTCACTGCCAGTCGCTTTGGACGAAGTGATCACCGATGGTCACAAACGCGCGCTGATCGTCACCGACCGCTTCCTGTTTAACAACGGCTACGCGGATCAGATCACTTCCGTACTGAAAGCGGCTGGCGTTGAAACAGAAGTTTTCTTTGAAGTGGAAG
>NZ_KV793483.1:0-8825 GCF_001808475.1 Klebsiella sp. HMSC09D12
GTGTGAAAAAAGGTTAGGCGGCGGTCCTTTGGGCCTTTGCCGTCAGGGATTTGACCCGCCCCCTCCCTGTCGCCATCCAAATGGGAATTGATATCATTTGAAACGCTCACGTCCGGTTTTCGTTCTGTGACAGGGCCAGCACAGGCTTTCAAGATTCGAATCATCATCGGTACCCCCATGAGCCTTGGCCTTGATGTGGTCAACCGTCTTTGCTGCGACAGCTCGCCCGCTGCGAAGGCAGTTCTGGCATAAATGGTTGTCGCGTTTCAGGATGCGCGCACGCCTGATATCCCACTGGCTACCATAGCCGCGCTCATGCCTGCTCTTGCCCTGCTGATGCTGCTGCCAGCCTTCATTACGATGCTTCTCGCAGTAGCCTGAGCGGTCGGTTGTTGTGCCTGCGCATCCACGCTTACGGCATGCTCGGGGAATTAGTGCGGGCATGATTAAGTCCTTATGAGATTTGCATTATCACAGGCACTCAGTGAATGCCTGCTGTAATGCCTAGCTCGACTGTTCAGCGCTCGTATCGAAGAGCGGCAGCGCTTCAGTTGCTTCCTGCACTGCTTTCATCGTCTTTGCCACCACTTCAGTCTCTGATGTGACACGGCTGTATTGCTGGATGAATAGCTGGTATTTAAGCGGGCTGTCCTGAACAAACTCTACAGCGACTTTTGCCGCCGCGGTGTCGTAGTTCAGGGTTGAAAGCAGGTTCAGGCGAATCTGCTGGGCGGCGGTGATTTCGACCATGTCTTACCTCTAAGCAATGTGGGGAGCATTATCGAAGCCACTCGGTGAATGGCTCCTGTAATGCCCTATGCATCTTATTGAATCGTTAATGTTCTTGTTAATCTGAGCTTTCAGCCTAAGCTTAAAGCAGACGCCACCCTGTCCATGTCTGGTTGTCTTTCTGTTTCTACCCGTAGGCTCAAGGATGAGCCAACCTTTCTCACTACGCCCTGTCTGAATTTTTTGATCTGCACCCAGGATAAATACTGAACAAGGTGGGTATTATTTACTCATTGGCTGTTTGTTCAGCACCCCGTAAAGTTTAAGGATTTCCTCCTCGGGGTTTTTTATTGAGCTGCTTGTCGATACTTCGATTCAGCATTATCGAAGCCCCTTAGGTTAGGAGCTTCTGTAATGCATTAGCAATCTGCATCAGGACGGGCGACTGCACGGCAGGCCCACATACAGGCTTCCTGCATTTTGGTGCGGGCGATTGCCAGGCTGCGCATAGCTTCATCAATCTCCCGAGCCTGCTCAGCACTTAACATTGCCGGGCCATTACGGACAGCCAACAATTCACCTCGCTCTGTATCGAGTAGACTGCAAAAATGCCGGCTGACACCTTTGAGGCGGTTCATGCGCTCAATGTCGCCCGTGGTTAATGTGCGGTAGCCCTTTACTGTGGTGCCGTCCTGCGGTTTTGCTTCACTCATTTCGTAGCCTTTTCGGTTAGGTGCGGGCAGTTGGCCAGCACTGATTTGTTGTGCGCCAGAATGTCACGCTTCGTCTGACGGTCGAGAACATCGATATCGTGGTCAGTCAGATAGAGAATTCTTACCCAACTGCACGCCGTATCAACAACCACCGGGGCGGGTAAAGTTTTCGCGCAGCTCGCGATCAACATCGTCATCAGGCATACGCTTAACGCTCTCTTCAACATCGCTGGCCCCTTTCGTTGCATCAGCCCGGCGTTCTGCCGCGGCGACTGTAGCAGCGGCGTTTTCTTCAGTGCGCTGCTGCTCGGCTTTGGCTTCCGCCTTGCTGGTCCCGCGTGAATAGCCTAACCCAAATGCGCCAGCGATTAAGCCAAGCAGAACGACTACCAGCCCGCTGATAAATTCAAGGCTCATTGCGGCTCCTGCTGTTCATCGGCTTTTTCTTTCAGTTTTGGTTGTCTGACGTACTGAGAGAGGATGGCGAGCACCACCAGAGCCGGGCTAATCATTGCCACAATGTTTGCAGGCAGAATATCTTTGATATCCGGCGGCAGCATCGCCCAGGCATGAAGAGCTGCGTCCGGAAATGATTGGGCCCATACACCGACCAAAGCGCCGGCAGCACCCAGGCGGACAGACCATGTTTTAAGCAGCAACCGGGCATGACCAACAAACTCCAGCCGGGTATATTTGCGCACTAGCAACAGAACCAGCACGGCCACCAGCGCCAGCAGAGCGAAAATAATCATCTTCATAGGCTCACCCGCTCTTTAACCCAGCCGTATAGAAACGCTTCGTTAGCCGGCCTCGCTTCGGCCAACTCAAGATAGCGAGCCCCCTGGCTGCAATTCAGCGCCTTTAGCAGCGTGGCTTCGCCATCTTTGCCACGAACGGCGAGATAACTTTTCAGGGCGGCGATGGTGAGATTGCCGATCGCGCCGTCCGTCTTCAGATCCGGATATAGCTTGCCCTGCATATTCAACGCCGTTAACCAGCGCTGCAGGAATGTACTGGCGACACGTGGCCCCATGTTCACGCCAGTATCACACAATTCCTGTGCAATGGCTGGCGACAACTCGGCAATGCGGTCGAACTTCGGTTCAGTCCAGTATTGCGACAGATAAATGGCTTTGGCTGTATCCCGTGGTAACGCCTTCATATCGCCGCTATAGCCATATGCTCGGGCAGTGGTCTGCGTGATACCCCAGCGCGTTGGGCCGCCTTTATCATTCGGGTTATTTACGTAACCCCCTTCTTTACCGAGGATGCCCTCGATAATCTGATCTGCTGTCATGGCGCCTTAACTCCGGTAATGCGCTCCCAGAAATAGGTCAAAGCAACAGAACCCATTGCCCCGCTAATTCCGGAAGTGGCCAGTATCATGTAAATGCTCAATCCGCTTTCAATGCTCACCAGACCAGCAATAACGCCGGTAAACCCTGAAACCACCATTTGGGCAAGAGCATTGATCAAGCTCCATGTTGCCTTGCTCTGCTTCACATCTATCAGGTAGCGGACAAGTCCACCCCAGCAAGCAATGATCAGCAGAACCAGCCAGGACATCCCGGCAATGCTCTCTTTGTCTTGCATACGTTTAGCCATAGTTACCGCCTCCGATTAAAGATCGGGAAGCTGTGTGTTTGAAAAGGGTCAGGCCCGTCAGGCTGGATTTAACAACGAAGCATGTCGATGATGATTCCTGCGGGACCTGATAATAAAAAAGCCATGCAAATGCATGGCCTTGTGATTTGAATCCGTTATTTACAAAATGTATTCGAGACAGTATCTTTCGACTTCCGGACAAAAAAACATATACCGGGACAAAATCTAAATGTAACTGCCTTGCCTGCATGAAACCATGCGGGCTTTTTTTTGCCCAAAGAAAAGGCCCACCGGAATGGCAGGCCTTTAGATAGGGTTATGCAGTATGTGTGTGGTGCCGGGTGCCTCCCGGTAAGTCGCCGCCAGTCCACAGACGACTCGCAATGCGCAAAAAAACATATCAGACTGGCAATGCCCCTCCGCATAGGGGGATTCACCACGCCAAAAATTTAACACCACAATAACATCACTTCAATACTTTACGACGACGTGACAGGGGTGCATCTCGCGAATACCCCTGTCATATCGCCGGAAACCAAAGACCCCGCATTGGCGGGGTTTTCGTTATATTCAAATTGTCGCTTCTCATCGCTGCCATCGTGGCGCAGCTCTGCCAAGCATGAATGGATTATCTAAACTTCTGGGTGAAAATCAATGACAAATTGAAATTTGAGCACAAAAAGACAAAAACTAACTCCGCAGGCTTTTACGTGCAGACAGAAATGCCCTTCCCTGAAATATCTTAAGACACCACTTCACACGCTCTCTTGCCTGGTCTGCCGTCAGCCATGGGGCTATCTTCTGAAGCTCCCTGGTAATATCAGATATTTTTTTTCTCGTCGTGTAATAGCTCAAGCCAACGATATAAATAGGATCGTTCACATCAAACGCGTCGAGCACGCACTTCTCCACGAAATCAGCATCATCGTCACTGATAGCGGTGTCTATAACGCTAGTCTCTTTCTTTGGCCATAGAATTACCTGCGCTCTCTTTAGGGCGTTAGGGCCGCGAAATCCTTCAGCCCTTGCTTGTTCAATTGCAGCAGTGAAGCGCTCAAGCGCCTTATCTGACCATCTGACCCCCTTGACTGACCACCAGCATGAATGCGTTGTTGGCTTACGGGGAAAAGTAGCACCTCGGAGACTTTCCCCCCAAACAGTGAGCAGGGATTTAATCCAGGCAGACTGAATGCCTGTAAGCAATTCTGGGCGTCCGAGGTATCGTTTATGCGTGGCAACCGCGACTTCTGATATAGCGGCATTTTGTCTACGGCGTTGCATTGGAGTCATGCTGTCTCTCCCCGGAGCTGACAGGTGCGTATAAAGTTTTTGAGGATGCGGTAGTCAACTAATACAGTGCCGCGATGACGGCAAAGACGAAGCTTTTGCCAGCGGTGGCGGATCCGCTCTATTGCGTCACGGCTCATGCGGTCACCTTCTTATCAATGGCAAACTGCGCCAGCGCCATAAATGACTGGCCTTTTGCCTCCAGTTCGGTGCGGTTGATATAACTGAATTTCTCACCTCGCCAGGTCTTATCAAATACAGCTATGGCACCAGCAAAAAACGCGCTGGTCGGCCTTTGTTTGTCGTTGGCGGGTTTAAACCAGACAGGCAGATCGAAACCAATCCGCCCGCGGATAAAGCAGACATGATCCGCGCCCTCCGGCCACCACGTTTCGCTCGTTGCGGATTTCATCAGGAAAACATAGCGGCCGCCCTTCTCTCTTTGCGCAGCTGCGTAGTTCATGATGTGAGTCATGCCTGTGATGGCTTGCTTTTCGTGGTACTGAGAGCGGCTGTAAGGCGGATTACCAAATGCAGCACCACCGATTGAGTCCAGCATTTCCGACCAATCCTGTGTCAGCGCGTTATCTTCTGCGGTGTACCAGACAGGACATTTTGCGTTGCTATCATCAGCGAACAGGTCCAGCATCAATGGACCAAACATTGCGTTGATACCCCAGAAAAGCGGATCCGGCGTTCGCCACTGGTCACCAACCTCTTTTAAGTAATGGGATGGTGCGTTGCGTAGGGTTGAGAGGGATTCGCAGTAAGGATTAGTCATGCGGCCTCCTGCGCTTTTTTCAGTACGCGTAAGTCGGCGTAAGCCTGCAGGCGGATGGCTTCCAGCTCTTCGATGGTCCAGCGGTGAATCCGGTTGTCGTTATCAAGCCCCTGAACTGCGGCTTCACCGATTTTTGCCACCAGCCCTTCGCGGTAGGCTTTGATATTTCCGGACTTTCCGACATTGCAGTCATCACACTGCAGGTTGATGTTGATGCGGGTAAACCGCAGATGAGAGGCTTTAGCAACGGTTCTGTAATGCCCCGCATGCCAGACTTTGGCGTCGTGAGTACCGCAGGAAATACACCCCTCCCCATTAACGAGGGCCATTTCACGGCAAAGGGTATTAACCACGCGCTCGGTGACTTCCAGCCAGTGGCTGAGAGGTTTTTCAGCCGTCGTTGGTTGAGGGCGGATATGGTGAACGGGTTTATTTTTTAACTTGTTTTGTGCCTTAACCTTTTGTTTCTCGCGCTGATGCGCAAGGTACTGGCTCTTATGCTCTTCGCAACACCAGTAAATATTCGAATAGGTAAGGTTAAACCAGGCACCGCAACCGGGTGCTTTGCATCTGCGACGGGGATCTCTCATATCGCACCGCCTGGGTGCGACAGACAAACGGAAACACCAGCATAGGTGATAGCCGGTGTCAGGAGGTACAGCTTTTGAGAGTGGTTCTTCTGCGCCATCGGTTTTTCTCCGTGGCACAGCGACTAGCAAGAAGGGTTGTTCAGACCCGTAATTAATATAGCTAATTTTAGTCCTGACTTACAGGGGGAAGACCGGCTTTTTTACGGGCCTCATCAAGGGATTTGAGCGAGGTGACAAACTCATCTTTGCGCAGCGGGAAGCCCCTCTCCACAACCCCATTTTTCACATAAACAAGGACAGGCCCGGTATGCTCTTTGAATCCTGGAAATAAATCATCCGGTATTTCCATAAATACCTCATTGGAAACACTCCACCTGCAACGAACACGGCTACCGAGTTACCACACTTAAGAAAGAACCGCGCTAAAGATGGCGTAAAAAAGTTAACAATGGCGGCATCACCGCCACATTTTTACTGCTCAATAAAACCAGTCGTCGGCGCTTTCCCAGGTCTCGCGGAGTATTTCCTCAATGATTTCCTTATCGTCGTCGATACCCCCGTAAACACTTAGGCCATCTGACCCGGCGAGACGAATGGTTAGCTTGCAATCTTCATAGTTCTGATTCAGACGACGCAATAGCTCAACTTCAAGAGCCGGAATAGCGCCATCAGGTAGTTTTTTAGTTTTGTCGATGGTTACTTCGATTTTCATGTTATCACCCCATTCGATATACTGTATAAATAAACAGTACACCCAACACGCTGAATGAGCAATATCTTAAGAGCACAAAACGTTAATTTTTGTCATGATTGATAAAATAAAACCCGCTGTAGCGGGTTGTATTGCATAGAGAATTTACTGAGGTGCCTTTGACTCGACCTTGCTGTGAACCTCCCAGCGACTGATCCCGCAGCTGCCGCAGAAGTTGGCCAGGTAATCCAGCCCGGACCATTCCCGGACACCGCCACGCGCAGCCTCTACGTACACGCCAATATCCTTATCTCGCCAAAATCCAAACAGCCTCCAGCCATCGCGATCAGCGATTTTTACCGCAACAATACGAGTCAGAACTCCAGTTTGATACAACTCGGTAAAGGCTGGCTTTTTTCTGGTTATCATTTGCATAAATAACAAACCTTAGATTTGTTGATAACAAATATGATGTTTGTGTTTTATTGCTTTATCCCCTGCTCAGTATTTTTCAGGTCGTTCTCCGCAAAAAGGATCGACGTTCTGGCAGCGCGTAGCCGTGCCTTTGCATTTTTCTCTTCTCGTTCGAGGTTGGCGACAGCTTCGCGCAGCTCATCGCGGCGGTTATGAAGCTGCTGAATCTCTCTCACCACAGCCTCGCCATCAGTCGCGCACTGAAGAACGTACTGGAATGGGTCAACAGCGCAGCCGCATTGAAGGCACAGAATGACCCGCCCCTTTTCATCGACCTCGACGGCTTTATGCTTGCAGTGCTGCTCCCTGTAGTCCTTCCGGTCGGTTACGGTGATGTTCAGCAGCGTATCTTCATCTCGCTTTGGCTGCACCAGAGTGATGACGTTGTCGCCTTCATTTCCCATCTGGCACCTCCTGCGGTGCGGGCGCGAGCAGAGCGTCAGCATCAGCGATAACTTTCCTCAGCGTTGGGAACTCACTGTCTCTGCGCCCTTCCCACATCTCGCAATACTTTTCTATTTCAGGGTGAGCCCAATCGCGAAGCTCTGAAAGCAGGTCCTTCGGCACCATCACGTAACCATCCGGAATTACCGGAGAGTTGCCGCCTTGCGCCGGAGAGAGGCTGCTTTGCGCTGGTCGGCAACGGAAGTGCGCCGGAGAGTTGCCACCCTGGAGCATGGCGGCGCGGCAGGCGTTCCAGGCATCCATTGCAGTCCCGGCATCTTGTCTGCCAGTGTCTTTGCAAAACTTCACAGCATCCGCAATAGCCCATTCCTTCGGCACTACCGGCGCTGACTGCGGCAACATGGCTTTTAATGCTTCAATATTAGCGTCGTATTCCGCACGTTCTTCCGGCGCCATAGCCTCAAGTTCGGCGTAATGCTCTGCTCTGCGTTGAATAGCCTCAAGTACCAGTCTGATTTTAACGCCTTTCCCAAAGCGCAATCCTGGCTCCAGCAATAAGGGGCATGACAGTGTTTCAGGATATTCCGGCGCTGGCTGCGCGTGGCGATAGAGCGCGATATCTCCCGTCTCTGTGTTCTGCTTACCCCACAGATATGCCGTCTCCCTCCCTCGGTCGATATAGCCCAGGTTGCGTTCGTCGGTGTACGCCACAGGCTCGCTGTCCATTGCCTCTCGGTCAATGCTCAGAAGGACATAACCCGGCATCCATTCGCCAACGTCAGCGATATGAGTGATTGTGGCATTGATAAACTCTCCCGTGCGGTGACAACTACCGCGCGGTGTCTCCAGCAGGTGGAGAGTGTCGCCTACCCGATAATCACGGTCATTTTTGCGTAGCTCTGCGCGTTTAACGCCAGTACAAACAGCAGAGAAGAATTCAGGGTAAATTTTCAATTCGTGAGTGATTGGCTCTCTGGTTAATTTGCTGGTCATTGGTTGGCTCCCGTCGTATTCACCTGGTTGCGGTTAGAGCGGCATACCAGCGCCCAAAAATTCATATCGCAAATCAGCGCTACGCGCATTTCCGTAGTAAAGCGACACCCAAGCTTATTTGACTTGCCGACTGACCGCCGACGCTTGCGCATAATCTTGCGGACGTGCGCCGCCTGCACCTCAACCTGCCGATGTCTCGATGCATAAACACCCTTTGCAGGGATTTTTCGCGCCTGTTTCTGGTAAGCAGTTAACAGGTCATGAACGTCTGATGATTTAGCCATTCTCCTACTCTCCTTCGATAACCTTGATGCCAGCGGCGGTAAGCGCCTCTTTGCACTTCTCGATAGCCTCATACGCTGATAGCGGATCATCAAACTGAGTTTGATTAGGCAGCTTCACGGTGACGGTGCGGGAATCGCTATCCAGCGGCGGAAGGTCTGGAGTTGTCACGCCAAACAGATCCGCCAGTGCACGATAGTTAAGCTCGCTGTGATAGCGACCTTTGCAGCGGACCAGCTTCTCGGCTGCTGCGTTGATGGTCTGCGCCTTCTCCA
>NZ_KV793483.1:8845-10050 GCF_001808475.1 Klebsiella sp. HMSC09D12
CGGCTGCTGCGTTGATGGTCTGCGCCTTCTCCAGTGCCTCAATGAGTTGATCAGTGTATTGCTCAACTTCAACAGCCAATTGGCGCAATTCATCGTTAGGTGCGCAGGCAATAAGTCTGGATAAACGGTGAATATTTGCGTTTTTTTGTACGCTTGTCAGTTCGGTGATATCAGTCATCGGAGTTATCCTCGCAGCAGTAGTGAGCACCGTCCGGGTCTGTGCTTTTGAAGCCGCAGATATCACATTCAATTTCGTCATGGGCTTCCTCTTCGCATTCGTGACTTTCCGGAGCATCGGTTTTGTAATAACCGCCGCACAAGGCGCAACGAACATCAGGAACTTCATCGTAATTCGTGGTCCCGGTGATCATTTGTCGGCCCCCTCGCGCAGCTGCTTGGCGTAGTAGTCACGCAGTGCGCCCGCGGCAACAGAAATAAGCGTGTCAAAATCACAAACAACCGTATCGCCGTTGTGCTGTTCTGAATTTGCGATCACCTTAAGAGCGCTCACCAGCGGGGCTGCAGCATCAGCCTTAATCCCGGCTACGATGCGATCTGTGGCGGGGGTGTCGAGCGCACTCTGTATTTTGTCTTCTGCGTCTGCCCATGAGTTCCAGTGTTCTACTGCGGGATAATGCTTAACAATGCAATCTTTCAGCCCCACATTCTCCGCAGCCAGCTGCTTAACCCAGTCCTGCAAATCCACACCATCCGGACAACCTGTTATCTCCCGGCATTTCTCGATAGTCGCCTGTGCTGCTGTTAATTCGTTATTCATACAGCCTCCCCGAGCACCCAGCGCAGAGCATCAGCGTATTCACCGCTGGCACCTTCAAGGGCTTTCGTGATTTCTTTGCGAGTTTTAATGCGCGGTTTTTTATCGCCGAGAACCTGACGCTGACGACGCGCTTTTTCATGGCCGGTAGTGCCAGCGGTCGCCGCTTCGATTTCTGCAACTTTTTCGCGCTGCTCCTGGGGTTTCAGTGATGCCAGTTGACGTGCCTGAGTAACTGTCACCGTACCGGACTCCACCGCTTCCCGGACGGCCTGGGTGGCATCGAGAAGGGAGAGTGTTGCACGAACGGTTTGAACGCTGCAGCCAAACAACACCGCAATGTCGTCCTCATCAAGTCCGCGGTCGAGCGCGTCTGACATTTTTTTAGCCCGGCCCAGCGGTGTATCAGGTCGGCGAATTTCGTTTTCGC
>NZ_KV793483.1:10070-136345 GCF_001808475.1 Klebsiella sp. HMSC09D12
CGCTGACCATGTATTTAGCCATCTGATTTGCTGACCCGCGCTTAACGATTCCTGGAACAAATAGTGGGTCTTTGCCTTCTTTAAGAAGGAGTTTATTTGCCTCAATGGTATGTTTAACGCGCTGGCGGCCTACAACAACGCATGTGAGCCCTGTTTCAGGGTCTTTCCAGACGATAATCGGCTCCAGTACACCCAACTCCTTAATGTTTAGTACCATCCCTTCGTCGATCGGCAGGTGGACCCGCTCATCGTAGAGAGGGTGGGTCTTATCGGTGACCAGGTGCAGATTTTCAGGATCAAACTTCAGAGCATTTGTCTTTCCGCTGGCGCCGTATACGTCGATTGAATTCTTAGCCATTTTTAACCTCGTTTTTATTAACCGCCTCAGCCCATTTTTCTTCCAGCTTTCTTCTGGCTTTATCCTTGCCACCAGCCCAGTAGCTTTGCTGGACTCGGTAATGGTCAAAGGGGCATTTCAGTGCGCCAGAGCAAGAGCCAAACGTATAATCTCTCCAGTGGTACTCAGGTAACGCGCCGCAATCAGGGCATTGCTGTAATTTCATTGGGCGGCCCCGCGACATTCCCTCAGAAGGTTTTCAAACTTCGCCCGAAGCCGGTTCGCGCAGCCAAACGGCATATCGTTGAAGCACCACACTGCCGCGCCATTCCGCATGCCGCTTTGGGTAATCTGACCCGTTCCGTGTAACTGGCGAAGCTGATTACCGACCGACGACATACCACGTCCCAGCGCAGCTGCGATTTCCCTAGTGGTCAAATCAGGATTGGCCTTGAGAAATTCGATCATCGTGATTTCACCGCTGTATTGTGTTTTTTTGGATTTGGTTGTTTTCATTGAAAAAACTCCTCAGCCCCTAAACCCCTTCGGAATATCCGCCTGAACTTTGCCGCTAAACCCGAGATTGCCACCGACAGCAAGGTTTACCGGGCACAGCTTCAGCACCAACTCAGGCCATTTACGGTGTAGCGTCGGCATGTCCTGAACCTTTCCGCACCACCACTGGTCGCGCTGAATGCGTTCAATCATGGTGCGGATTTGGTCGTGGCTGCAGCCGTGCTCCTGGCGCAGTTGACGAACTGCCTGTGCCCAGCGAACAAAATTTGGTTCCTTCGGCTTTGCCAGACAGCCGTCGAATTCTGCGGCGCGTTCGTACATCTCGATGATGGTCGACCAGAACCACATCGCGAGATCGAAATCGTCATCGGTAGCCAGGATTCCGTCTTCGGTAGCATCAGGAATGTTTGCTTCCGGCGTGATTGTTTTCTGAGTCGATTCAGAAAAGTTATCCACAGGAGAAATCTCTCCCGCGTGGTTTTTATGATCTGTATGTAGTGATCTGTTTTTAAGATCTGTATAGAGATAGGATTCGGCTTGAGAGCCGTTTCCAGGATTCGGCTCTTGGGCCGTTTCCATTCGGCTCTTGGGGCGAATGCATTCGGCTTGAGAGCCGTTTCCATTACTTTCAATCACTTGCTTCGATTCGGCTCTTGAGCCGTTTCCATTCGGCTCTTGAGCCGAATCCATATCTTTCAATGGTTTATTTGAATTCCCCCCTTGCGGGAAAATCTTGGCAATTAACGCTTCCTGATCGACGCGATAATGCTTCTTCGGCGTGCCGCTTACCTGCCGAAGTTCTTCCTCAATAACTCCCGCCAGGTACTGCTCTGTAATCTTGAACATTGCTTTTCTGACCACATCGCCGTCTTTAGCGCGGATCTCTTTCGCAAGCGCTGCGTGCTCTTTGTAAAACCAGCCATTTTCCAGACTTGACTTGCCCGACCAGAACACCAGTTGATTGAGAATGGCCGCCAGCAAATGCTGCTGCCTGTCTCCTGCAAAGAAATCCAGATACGGTCCGGGGATCGTTATGCAGTTCCCCTGTCCCGACATGGCCTGAACAATTTCAAACACCTGATTGTTCATTCCGAAACCTCATTGTGTAGCCGTAAAAACTCTCTCAACCCCACCCAGCCAACAGACCCGCAGGCTTTGCGGTAGGAAACATCTTTCTCTGTCGCTGTCAGTACCGTCACCATGTGGCCTTTGTGTCTGTGCTGGAAGCGAGAACCGGCCTTAGGGATGCCAGTGCCTGCACAATCTCCTTCAGACGGCTCATACGCCGGATACGCTCGTTTCAGGCGAGCAATCAATTCAGCAGCAGACTGGTTACGCATGGTTGAACCTCGCTTAGTGAATCAGCGTGTTACCGGAAGAGCCGCCATCAGCAATCCGGTCAGAGATAGCAATCATTGCTCCGAACAGCGCCTCCATTTCGTCGTCGACACGCTGTTTGCGGTGAAGAAGTTCGCGGAAAGTTTCAGAGTAGTAACTACGCACCCGCGCAAGTAGTAACGGCGGCATAGCACGTTCAATCGCGGGGAGAAGCTGCGCAATCTTTTCGATTGATGCAGGTGAATCACTTTCAACCCAGCGGTAAATCTTCTGGATATTGCGGCTAAGTGCGTCAGGGTGGCTGTCGTCGTAAAGCTCTGGGGTTGTCATACCCATGGAGAAGTAAGCGTCGACAATTGCTGATACAGGCGTTTTACGGCCACCTGGATAAAGCGCCCAGGCATTCATGGCCTCGCGAATGCGTTCATGCCTGATTTTCATGATTCACCTCACCAGAACGTTTTGCTTTAGCATGTTGATCGTAAACTTCAGGGTCGTATTGCAGGACCCCCCCAGAAGCCAGTTGCAGCCTCATCGCATTTTTTTCAGGAACGAGTTCACCCCAAACGGAAACTGACGCGGGGGCTACGCCCGCAGCTTTGGCTAATTTCGACTTGCTGCCGAAGTAATTGATTGCATCTTGTTTAAACACAGGCTCATCTCCTTAGGTTTTCCTAAGGATATTTGATCGTAGAGAAACTTAAGTCAAGAAAATTTAGAATTCTCTAATGATGGAAAATAAAACCTTTGGCTCGCGCCTTCTCGAAAGGCGAAAACAGTTAAAACTCTCTCAGTCCGCTCTTGCTAAGCTGGTCAAGGTTTCGCACGTCACAATCTCCCAGTGGGAAAGGGATGAAACCCAGCCAGCTGGTAAGAGGCTGTTTGCTTTGAGCAGTGGTCTGCAATGCAATCCAACGTGGTTACTTTATGGTGATGATGACCAGATCCCAGGTGAGCCTATTCCGCACCAGGAAAAAGAGTTATCGGAGGAACAGCAAGAACTGCTCGGGCTTTTTGATGCCCTTCCTGATTCTGATCGAGAAGGATTTCTCAATGAGTTGCGAGCACGCGTAGAGATGAACAACCAACGATTCGAAGAATTACTAAAAGTCAGAAAGCGCGCCTCGAAAAAGTAGCCTCACTCCAAATTTTAAGTAATCCATTTTAATCAATGGGTTACTTTCTTACGCCCTTAAATTTAAGTTTTTCTACAAAATAAATCTTGATTGAAAACTTAAGTTATTCTAAGTTTATCCCATCCAGACCAATCACCGCGCAGTGACTGGCAAGAAGAAAACGTTCGGTTGGCCGCCTGAAGGCTAAAAATCAACAGGCTTTGCAATGCAGTGAATGCGGCTATGCGCACGCGGCTCAGTTAAGCGGTATCACTCGTTTCTAAAAAGAGTGGGGTGGAAAAGAAGCTGTCGGTACCAGTTGTTAACTGGCTGGTATCACCGGGAGGCACCCGGCACTGCATTGCAAGGTCTGTTTAGAACTCAACACACACGAGGGTAAGGAGATGAGCAGAATCGGTATTCGTTCACTGGTAATTGTTCTGGCTATCTGCCTTGTTGCCTGGTCAGCGACGATCATCAAAATTCTACATGTTACGGGGGTGTTCAATGGCTAATTTTCTGCAAAGCAACCCGATGGTTAAAGCAGCTCAAAGCAAACTCGCTATTGCGCAATTTATTGGTAACAGTGGCATGTGGTCTGATGCCATGGCGTCAATAAAAGATATTCATGAAGCAACAAAGCACGAAGAAGACCGTATGTTTTGCGGTCGTACGGATGCGCTTTCAGGGCTTCAATTTCGTGATGTTGTTTTAAATTATGACCTGTACGGAGATTTAATTTCCGTCGATGCTGACTTGCTTACAGGTCAATACAAAGTAAATACCGAAGTTTCATTTTAATTATCACAAAAATATTTAATGCCTTAAATGGCAGGTACCCACGCACCTGAACAAAGGAATAATTATGGAAGCCGAAAAACTCCATTGCTTTAGCTGCGGCGGCTCCTTTCCACGCGAAGAGTTGCAATATCGCCCTTCTGGCCGAGGAGCTTATCGCAAAGTGGCTTATTACTGCCCTATCTGTAACGAAAAGGAAAAAAAGAAAGACCAATTAAAGGCTACGCAGTCTTTAGTTCGTAAGTCATTACCTTCAAGGCCTGCAAACTTTCAATTACGACCAGCAGCGTGGAATAAATAATTATGAAAATAGAATTTAACGATAAAGTTGTAATCGCAACCGCTATTATAACCAGCACGGTATTCGAATTCCGCCTACACAACCGCGCCGTTGATACCGCCTTATTCCTGGCTCCTTCCGTTCGGTCTAAACGTAGCGGTTTCTTTATAATGAAAACAGTTATTTCCGGGAAAACATCACATGTGCTTCGTGCGTATAAAGCGCTTAAAGCGGAGGTATCACGATGAACAAATCACTAAATGCACGCTGTATCCGTCGCTGGGAAGTGGAATTTAAACCTATCTGCGATTCTAAGGTGAATCCGTTCTGGCGTAAGAGTGACCTCCATGGGTATATCCGCGAAGCAGCGCTGACCACCGCTTACAGCATGGTCGAGAGCATGGCTGAACGTAACGCTAAGGTAGACTATGACGGTGAGCCAAACGGATGGTCGCCAGAATTTTCAGCCTGGTATCGTGAGCGCCGGGAAAAGTACCTCAAAGAGGCGCGTGACCACCTGGACGAAGAAGCTACAAACGACGAAATCGACGAGGAGATCGAAAACGAACTGGAAGCATGGAACGACTGAATTACACAAAAACACAACTGAACTGATTTCCAATAATCAACATTAATCCGGGGAACTGATTATAGTTTCCCGGCCATGAGGTTATTTATGGCCGATATTACTCAAGAAGATGAATGGGTGATGGAAAAGGGAATTGTAGCGAAGATGTATATGACTCCCCGGCAAATTAAATCTTACCGGGAGGGGAGATGGATCGAGGGCATTCATTATAAGAAGCACCCACCAGATCCAAAAGCTTCAGAAGGAAGGGTAACGCTTCTCTACAACTACACCAGGATTAATAGGCTTGTCGGGGAAACATAATGAATATGCCTGCTGGCGTAGAGCTGCATGGGAAAGGAATAAGAATTAGCTTTCTATATCGCGGCATACGTTGCCGCGAAGTTTTGCGAGGCTGGACTGTATCAAATAGCAATATAAAAAAAGCTGGCAATCTCCGTGCTTTAATCATGAGTGAGATTCAGCAAGGTAAATTTGACTATGCAGAGCACTTCCCTGAATCAAAGGCGCTTAAAAAATTCACTACGACGCAAAAAATTAAAACCTTCGGTGAATTGTGCAAAGTTTATCTTAATGCCAAAAAGCTTGAGGTCTCAGCTGCATCATACAGAGGTGCAAAATCACGCATAGCAACACTTTGCGCTATCGTCGGAAGTAATACGCATATTGCGGATATTCAGCATACCGACCTGTTGAATTACAGGAACGCGCTATTAACTGGTAACACCTTTAGCGATCACGCGCCCTGGCTTAAAAGAAAAGGTCGCGCTGTATCCACGGTCAACGGCCTGATGAACAATCTGACTGCATTGCTCAAGCTGGCGAATCTGAGCGGCTTTATCGAGCATACCCCTCACGAAGGTATAAAGATGCTTAAGCGCTCCAGGAGAGACCCGGATCCGCTTCTCCAGAGCGAGTACGAAGGTTTTATAAAAGCGTTATCCCCTCGGTATGCTTTGCTCTGGACTACAGCTATCTTTACCGGCCTTCGGCATGGAGAGCTTACAGCTTTAGCCTGGGAGGATGTGGACCTTGATAAGGGTGAGCTTCACGTCAGACGTAACCAGACGAATGAGGGGCTGTTTGTGCCACCCAAAACCGAAGCGGGGATCAGAACTGTTACCCTACTTGAACCTGCGCTGAATGCTCTGCGCGAACAATTCAAGCTAACTGGCGCATTAAGCAAAACCGAAATCACTTTCCATCACCGCGAACACGGGTTAACTGAACAACAAAAACTGCGGTTCGTGTTTGTCCCGCCAAAAAACTGGCGCGGGGAAACGAAGTATTACGGTTCTCAGTCTCTGGGGTATAGTTGGGAGGCGGGATTAAAGAAAGCGGGGATCAGGAGCAGACGCCCTTACCAGTCGCGCCACACGTTCGCATGCTGGCTTTTAACTGCCGGTGCTAACCCGTCCTTTATCGCCGGACAGATGGGCCACGAGAATGCAAAGATGGTTTATGAGATTTACTCGAAGTGGATCGGAGAGATGGACCGCAACCAGGTGGAAATGCTTAACAGCAGTTTTTCTGACGTTGTGTCCCAAGGGTGCCCCAAACGCAAGGTAGTGGGTATAAAAAGCGTTTAATTTCAGCAGAATAAAATCACTTGCCGGAATATTAACTTTATTCCAACATGAATGCTCACTACGCCGCAATGGCGGCGAAATAAAAAGCAGGAGCGGATATGATTACGCTGTGGGGCAGAAATAACTCAACCAATGTGAAGAAAGTGCGCTGGGTGCTGGAAGAACTCGACCTCCCGTATCAGCAAATTCTGGCAGGCCTGGAGTTCGGTCTGAATCACGATCCGGCCTATCTGGCCATGAACCCCAACGGTCTGGTACCGCTATTGAAAGATGCAACGACCGATGTCGTGCTCTGGGAATCAAACACCATTATCCGCTATCTGGCCGCGCAGTATGGTCAGAATCGCCTGTGGGTGGAGTCGCCCGCCGAGCGCGCCCAGGGAGAAAAATGGATGGACTGGGCCAACGGTTCGCTCTCGCCTGCCCATCGACCCGTTTTAATGGGCCTGGTCAGAACGCCTGTTGAAAAACGCGATCCTGCCGCCATTGAAGCCGGTATTGCCGCCTGCGAGACGCTGTTCGCTATTCTGGACGACGAGCTGTCGCGCCATCAGTGGCTGTCGGGCGATGCCTTCGGCCTCGGCGATATCGCCGTCGCGCCGTTCGTCTACAACCTGCTGGAAACGGTAAAAACCTGGCAGCCGCGCCCGCATCTGCAGCGCTGGTACCAGCAGATCGGCGAACGTCAGGCCTGGCGCAACGTGGTGATGATCCCGGTCACCTGATTTTAACCCGCCGGACTCACCTTCAGCAGCTCACCGTTGGATTCGTCGGTTAACACATACAAATAACCATCGGGTCCAACGCGTACGTCGCGAATGCGTCTACCGCGATCGGTCAGAATGCGCTCCTGCTCCGTGACTTTATTGCCATCAACCTTGAGCACAATGAGCGATTCATCCTTCAGCGCGCCGATAAACAGCCTGTGTTGCCACTGCGGAAAAACCTGCGCGTTGTAAAACGCCATACCGCTCACCGCCGGCGACTTCTCCCAGACAAATAGCGGCGCTTCGGTGCCTTCCGCCTTTTTGCCTTTGGCTTCCGGGATCGGCAGGCCGCTGTAGTTAATGCCGTGCGTCGCCAGCGGCCAGCCGTAGTTTTTACCTTTTTGCACGATGTTGATCTCATCCCCGCCGCGCGGCCCGTGCTCATGTAACCACAGCGTCTCGCTCCACGGGTTTATCGCCAATCCCTGAGGGTTACGAATTCCGTAAGACCAGATTTCAGGCCTGACGCCAGACTGGCCGACAAAAGGATTATCGGCCGGGACTTTGCCATCAGCCGTTAGCCGCACCACTTTTCCCTGCAGCTTATCGAGATCCTGAGCGGTTGAACGCTGGTTATTCTCTCCGAGACCGATAAACAGATGACCGCGACCGTCGAACGCCAGCCGTCCGCCAAAATGATTGCCGGTAGAGAGCTTCGGCTGCTGGCGGAACACCACCTGGAAGTTTTCCAGACGCTGGAGATCCTCGCTCAATCGGCCATAGCCCACCGCGGTCCCGGCTTTATCCTCATCCCCGCCCTCGGCATAGCTCAGCCAGACCCGGCGCGACTGGGCAAAGTCCGGTGCCAGCGCCACGTCCAGCAAACCGCCCTGCCCGTTAGCCCAGACCTGCGGTACGCCCGGGATCGCCGACGAGAGGCCTTTGTCGCGCTGCCAGAGCTTGAGTTCGCCGCCGCGCAGGGTAATCAAAATACCGCGATCGTCCGGCAGGAAGGCCAGCGCCCACGGGTGTTCGAGCTGGTTCTGCAACACCTCCACGCGCTCCCGGGCGGCAAGGACGGCAGTGGGTAACAGCAGCGCGGTAAGCGCTATCAGGGTGACGGTCTGGCGCATGGCATACTCCTTTTGTCAGCAATGCTGATAAGGGTAGCCAGCGTGGGGAAGCGGGAAGGGATTTTTACATAACATTAATCAGGGGGAGCAGGCTCCCCCTGTCTCAGGCGTGGGTAATGGGGGCAAAATCATTCAATTTATGAATGTTTAGCCGCAATACCGCCAGGCAGCTTTCCAGTTTATCTACGTTGACCGCAATGTAGGACGGGCAATCATGAAGTCCGCTTAGCAGGCATACCGCCGCGGAAGCGACGGCTTCGCCCGCAAGGCGCAGGGCTTCCTTTTCCTCCGGCGCAACGGCGTGCTGCAGGCGCGGCGCGTATTCACGCATTTCATGGCACAGTTCAAACAAGTTATCACGTAGATGGTCGTTTTCGCTGACTGACATATAGCCTTTTGCTTTACGCAACTGTAAATAAGCATCAAGATCAATGGAGGCATTAATCAGTTTATTCATCAGGTTACGATACAGTCTGTCAACGTTCATCTCAGTTCCTCCTCTATCGTCCTTCACCATAATTATAATATGGTTATTTTTTGTACAAAACGCTGTGTGAGATCAATAATTCTCAGGTCATTAACATTATTTACAATGTTACAACTAAGATTATAATCCTCGCCTGCTCAACCTGCGCCCTTCAAGCAAAAATGTTATACGCTCTCAATCAAGATCAATTCTTTTCCATGTGATGAAAAATTATTTTTTTGCCGCAATGATCACAAATTAGCGCCATTCACATTGCCTGAAAATGTCGCCGGGTGTCATATCACCTCACAAATATGTAATACGTATAACAAAACAGGTCGCAGCAGGTTGCTCTATCTTGCTTGTAACCTTTGACGCTATCGCTTGAAGGAACAGAAATGATTAATCCCGGCAGAAGAAACTATATCTTGTTGAGTCTTTTCGACTTCCTCTACCTCTTCGCCTGGTCCTCGACCATGGCATTCTTTGTTATCTGGACGACCCAGCATCTCGGGATTAGCGCCACGAAAACCGGCCTGCTCTACTCGGTTAACGCCTTTATTGCCCTGCTGATGCAGCCCTTCTTTGGCTTTATTTCCGATAAATTCGGCCTGAAAAAACGACTCATCTGGTTTCTCGTCGCCATGCTGCTACCGGTGGGTCCGTTCTTTATTTATTTATATGCACCGCTGCTGGTGCACAGCTTCTGGCTGGGCGCGCTGCTCGGCGGGGTATACCTGGGGATTATTTTTAACTCCGGCTGCGGGGTGATCGATTCGTATATCGATAAAATTTCGCGGCGCTACCAGTTCGAATATGGCCGCGTAAGGATGTGGGGATCGTTAGGCTGGGCCGCCGCGGCGTGGATCGTCGGTAAGTATATCGACAGCAATCCGAACCTTGCTTTCTGGCTGGCCAGCATCGCCATTGTGATTGCCGCGATCTGTTTTATGCTGACCAAAATCGAACTGAGCGAAGCGGAGATGCAGAAAACCAGCGCCCTGAAAGTTTCCCATGCCCTTGAGCTGGCGAAGAACGGGCAGTTCTGGATGCTGCTGGTCTTCACCCTTTTCGTCACGCAAATCTACGATACCTACGATCAGCAGTTTGCCCAGTACTTTTCCCTGCAGTTCCCGACGCCCGAGGAGGGGAATCGCTGGTACGGAATTCTGGCCTCCATTCAGGTGTGCGGGGAGACGCTGTTTTTATGCCTGATGCCGTGGTTTGTAAACCGCACCGGCGCGAAGTGGGCGCTGATCATCGCCGGACTGATCATGTCGGTCCGTATCGTAGGCTCCGCGATCCCGCTGGGTCCGGTGTGGATCGGCGCAGTCAAAATGATGCATGCGCTGGAAAAACCGCTGATCCTGGTGTCGGTATTTAAATTCATTGCCGCCAACTTCGACAACAAGCTGTCATCGACGGTTTACCTGCTGGTGCTGTTTGTCGCCTCCATCGCCACCGCCGTTTACTCGCCGCTGGCGGGGTATTTGTATGACACTATCGGCTTCGCGCAGACGTATTATATCCTGGGCGGTGTTGCCGGGGTATTTACGTTAATTTCGGTATTTACGCTTCGCGATAATAGAGAACCGACCGCGCCGGGGTCTGCGCCAGGCGCTGGCGTTGCGCAAAGCCATTAATCATCAATTCGCCCGGAAGCGGCTTTCGGGCGAATCAACGAAAACTCCACTGCACGCTCACCACAAATATCGCCGGGATAATAATCCCGGTTTCTACGCCGAAATAAGGGGTAAAATTGTACTGCAGGCCATGATAAATATAGGGAGAGAAACCGACGCCGGTCAGTTTCTTCGCCGTTCGATAGGTACCTGAATCGCCGCAATCGCTAAAAGCTTTAAAGAAGAACTCCCCGGTGTAGGCATAGACGCCCTTAAACGTCCAGCCATTTGTCCCCGCATACCAGTCTCTCCTTGCCCCCAGAGAGAGGCAGCGATCGTCAAAACTATTTTTCATGGTCCCGACTAACAGGCTGTACTTCGAATCTGCCGACAGCTTGCGCTCAACGGAAAAAAATTGATTATTGAATTTTTCGTTATATTGGCCGTGATTGCCGGTCATATGATAGACAAATGAACCGGTATTCACTGAATATAACGCCAGCTCGTCGGCATAAACTGGCGCTGTGCCAATCATTACCAGCGCGCACGCTGAACCACCCAACTTTTTAAACATCGGAAACCTGATAAAAAATGAAAATCCAAAGCAGTGACTATTTTACTGTTTCTGGCTTAAACCTGATTTAAACCACCCTGCGCTGGCTCCGGCGGTAAAAGATGAATAACGGCGTTATTTTCCTCAACAATACGGATAATCAACGCCGTAAAAAGAGATGCTGCTGTCTGCGGGCTAACAAGAAAAGGAGTATAAACTTTCCGCCGATCTCTGTAGAATCCCTGCCCTGACCATCCCAATAATTGAACACTTTTTAAGCTATGAGCAATGTCACCCCTCAGCCGAAGATCGGCTTTGTCTCTCTGGGCTGCCCGAAAAATCTGGTGGACTCAGAACGTATCCTGACTGAACTGCGTACCGAAGGGTATGATGTGGTTCCCTCCTACGATAACGCTGATATGGTTATCGTTAACACCTGCGGCTTTATCGATAGCGCCGTGCAGGAGTCGCTGGAAGCGATTGGCGAAGCGTTGAAAGAAAACGGCAAAGTGATCGTCACCGGCTGCCTGGGCGCAAAAGAAGATCAGATCCGCGAAGTGCATCCGAAGGTGCTGGAAATTACCGGCCCGCACAGCTATGAACAGGTGCTTGAGCACGTCCACCACTACGCGCCGAAGCCTAAACATAATCCGTTCCTGAGCCTGGTGCCGGAACAGGGCGTGAAGCTGACGCCGCGTCATTACGCTTACTTAAAAATTTCTGAAGGCTGCAACCATCGCTGCACCTTCTGCATCATCCCGTCCATGCGCGGCGATCTCGTCAGCCGTCCGATTGGTGAAGTGCTGGCAGAAGCCAAACGCCTGGCCGACGCGGGGGTAAAAGAGCTGCTGGTGATTTCTCAGGACACCTCCGCCTACGGCGTCGATGTTAAACATCGCAGCGGCTTCCACAACGGTATGCCGGTTAAAACCAGCATGGTTAGCCTGTGCGAAGAACTGGCTAAGCTTGGCATCTGGGTGCGCCTGCACTACGTCTATCCCTATCCGCACGTTGATGATGTGATCCCGCTGATGGCGGAAGGCAAAATTCTGCCCTACCTCGATATCCCGCTGCAGCACGCCAGCCCGCGCATTCTCAAGATGATGAAGCGTCCCGGCTCCGCCGACCGTCAGCTGGCGCGTATCAAGCAGTGGCGCGAAGTCTGCCCGGAACTCACCCTGCGCTCGACCTTTATCGTCGGCTTCCCGGGCGAGACGGAAGAAGATTTCCAGATGCTGCTGGACTTCCTGAAGGAAGCCCGCCTCGACCGAGTCGGCTGCTTCAAGTACAGCCCGGTGGAAGGCGTGACCGCCAACGAACTGGCGGATCAGGTACCGGAAGACGTTAAAGAAGAGCGCTGGAACCGCTTTATGCAGCTTCAGCAGCAGATCTCCGCCGAGCGTCTGCAGGAGAAAGTTGGCCGCGAAATTATGGTGCTGATCGACGAAGTCGATGAAGAAGGAGCCATTGGCCGCAGCATGGCCGATGCGCCAGAAATCGACGGCGCGGTGTACCTCAACGGCGAAAGTAAAGTCAAACCGGGCGACGTTGTGCGAGTGAAAGTCGAACACGCCGACGAATACGATCTGTGGGGCAGCCGGGTTTAATTCCGCCCGCTGAACCTGTCCCGGATAGCGGCGCTCATGCGCCCTATCCGGGCGACAAAACCGCACAGGATTAGCGTGCGGTGTGCTTTCCCGGACACCTGTCCGGGCTGCACAATCCTCGAACGCCTAACCTTTTATCTTCGGATCCAGCGCATCGCGCAGGCCATCACCCAGCAGGTTAAACGCCAGCACCGTCAGAAAAATGGCAATTGCCGGGAACAGCGCCACGTGCGGCGCCATCACCATATCCGCCCGCGCCTCGTTCAGCATTGCCCCCCACTCCGGCGTCGGCGGCTGCGCGCCAAGGCCCAGAAATGACAGGCTGGCGGCAGAGATAATCGACACTCCGATGCGCATCGTAAAGTAGACCACAATCGATGATACCGTTCCGGGCAAAATGTGGTTAAACAGAATGTTAGCGTCGCTGGCGCCAATGCTGCGCGCCGACTCGATAAAAGTCTGCTGCTTAAGCACCAGCGTATTGCCGCGCACCAGACGCGCAAATGCCGGGATCGAAAAGATCGCCACCGCGATGATGACGTTCGACATTCCGCTGCCCATCACCGCCACGACGGCAATCGCCAGAAGAATGCCAGGGAAAGCAAACAGCACATCGCAGATGCGCATAATGATGCGATCCCACCAGCCTTCGTAATACCCGGCCAGTAGCCCAAGAACGGTGCCGATAGCCGCGCCGATCAATACCGCCAGAACCCCGGCGGCCAGCGAAATCTGCGCGCCGACCAGCACCCGGCTAAAAATATCGCGCCCCAGCGAATCAACGCCGAACCAGTGCATCATCGACGGTCCATCGTTGAGCCGATCGTAGTCAAAATAGTTTTCCGCATCGAACGGCGCGATCCACGGCGCCACGATCGCCACCGCAATCAGCAGCAGCACAAATATCCCCGCGCCCATCGCCACCGGCTGGCCGCGAAACCGCCGCCAGAACTCGTGCCACGGGGTACGTATCTGCCCGGGTTTAACCCCCGGCATCGCGTTGATAACCGCTTGTCTTCTCCAGTTGAGCAATCGCACCTTACTTATACCTGATAGCGGGATTAATGGCGGCATACAGTACGTCCACCACTAAATTAATAAGAATAAACTCCAGCGAAAACAGGAGCACTTCCGCCTGAATCACCGGGTAATCGCGCATCTCCACCGAGTCCACCAGCAGACGTCCGAGACCAGGCCAGTTAAAGACCTTTTCCACCACGATTGAACCGCCGAGCAAAAAGCCGAACTGTAGCCCCATCATAGTGACGACCGGGATCATCGCGTTGCGCAGGCCGTGCTTGAGCACCACCAGCGTTTCGCTGACGCCTTTCGCCCGCGCGGTGCGCATATAGTCTTCATGCAGAACATCGACGAACGAGGCGCGGGTAAAACGCGCCATCACCGCCGCCACCGCCGCGCCCAGGGTGAGCGAAGGCAGAATATAGTGCCGCCAGCTGTCGGCGCCCACCGTCGGCAGCCAGCCCAGTTCAACGGAAAAGATCTGCATCAAAAGCATACCGAGCGCAAAGGCCGGGAACGAGATGCCGGTGACCGCCAGCGCCATGCCTATACGATCCGGCCAGCGATTGCGCCACACGGCCGCCACGATCCCTGCCGCCATCCCGAAGATGACCGCCCAGCCCATACTGGCAATCGTCAGCCAGAAAGTGGGCATAAAACGGCTGGCGATTTCGCTGCTCACCGGGCGGCGGGAAGCCATCGAGGTGCCAAAGTCGCCCTGCAAAATGTTGCTGATATAGTGCCAGAACTGCACGTGCAGCGGGCGATCGAGCCCAAGCTGCTGGCGCACCATTCCCACCACCTGGGCATCGGCTTCCGGCCCGGCAATCAGCCGAGCCGGATCCCCGGGCAGCATATGCACGAACAGAAACACCAGCACCGCTACAATCAGCAGCGTGGGGATCAGCCCCAGCAGGCGTTTAATCACATAATTGAGCATGCTTCTCCTTGCGCAAATTCCCCGCAGCCTGCGCCCGGGGACCCACAACTCTCTACTTAAGATCCGCCTGTTCAAAGCTAAATCCGGTATCCGGCTGGATGTAGAACCCGGTCAGATTTTTACTGTGCGCCGAGACCAGCTTTTCTACGACCAGCGGCACCCACGGCGACTCTTTCCAGATAGTATCCTGCGCGTCTTTATACAGCCGCGTTTTTTCCTGCGCATCGGTGGTTTTCAGCGCGTCATTGAGATCTTTATCGACCTGCGGATTGCTGTAGAAAGCCGTATTAAACAGGGTCGGCGGCCAGTTTTGCGACGCAAACAGCGGCGAAAGCGCCCAGTCGGCTTCCCCGGTCGACGCCGTCCAGCCGGTGTAGAACATGCGTACGCCGCTCTCTTTCTGTCCCTTACCTTCAACTTCCGCCGCGCGCTGGCCCGCATCCATCGCCGTCAGCTGCGCCTTAATGCCCACCTGCGCCAGCTGCTGCTGGGTAAACTGCAGTACTTTCTGCGCCGTGCTGTGGTTGTGCGATGACCATAGCGTCGTGGTAAAGCCATTCGGATAACCCGCCTCTTTCAGCAGCTCACGAGCTTTAGCCGGATCGTACGGCCAGGCGCTGTAGCTTTCAGCATAGGCGATAGACGGCGGCACCACGCCGGTCGCCGGTGTGGCGTAGCCGGCAAAAGCGACTTTTACCAGCGCCTGACGGTTGATAGCGTAGTTAATCGCTTCGCGCACTTTGGGATTATCGAACGGCTTCTGCGTCACGTTCATGCTGATATAGCGCTGCATAATTGACGGGCTGGCCACCAGCTCTAGCTTGCTGTTTTTCTCCAGCAGCGGCGCTTGCTCGTAGGGGATCGGGAATGCAAACTGCGCTTCGCCGGTCTGCAGCATCGCCGCGCGGGTATTATTATCCACGACCGGGCGCCAGGTGATGGAGTCCAGCTTCGGCAGCCCTGGCTGCCAGTAACCGGCGAATTTTTTCACTTTCACAAAATCGGTCTGGTTCCAGGTATCGAGCTGATAAGGCCCGGTGCCAACCGGATGGAAGCCAATCTCTTTACCATATTTCTTCAGCGCCGCCGGAGAAATCATCGCCGTCGCCGGATGGGCCAGAATGTTAATGAACGCCGAGAAAGGCTGTTTGAGGGTAATTTTCACCGTGGTCGGGTCTACCGCTTCGGTGCTGGCGATATTTTTATACAGGTTATAACGCTTGAGATGGTTTTCCGGGTTGCTGGCGCGATCGAGGTTCGCCTTAACCGCT
Organism: Klebsiella sp. HMSC09D12; assembly: GCF_001808475.1. Taxonomy (NCBI): domain Bacteria; kingdom Pseudomonadati; phylum Pseudomonadota; class Gammaproteobacteria; order Enterobacterales; family Enterobacteriaceae; genus Klebsiella; species Klebsiella sp. HMSC09D12. Next base: position 25,952 of record NZ_KV793483.1, read on the forward strand.
TCGGCATTAAACTCGGTACCGTCCTGGAACTTCACCCCCGGATGTAGCTTAATGGTATACACCAGGCCGTCCGGGGAAACGGTATAGCTTTCCGCCAGCACGTTCTGTAGCTTCATCTCTTTATCGAGGCCGAACAGCCCTTGATAGAAGGACTTGGCGACGGCCTGCGACAGCGTGTCGTTAGCATCATACGGGTCGAGGGTCGTAAGATTAGAACCGACCGCCACCACCACATCTTTTGCGGCCAGAGCCGGAGCGGCTGTCAGCGCCGAGGCGACGCCCAGCGCCAACAGCCATTTGCCTGATACGCGTTGAGTCATGTTGTTCTCCTGAAATGCTGCATTATTGGTGTCGTTGTTAGCGCGCCAGCACGTCGGCGGCGGACTCTCTGGCGACAAAGTGCCCCGGCCCCACCTGCTGTAACGGTGTACTGATCCCCTCTTCGCCCCGCTTGAAGATGTTACCCGGCAGCTCGTCGGAGAGCAGCACGCGCTGCGGACGGCGATGCGCAGGGCCAGCCACCGGAACGGCGGCCATCAGTTTACGGGTATAGGGGTGCTGCGGGTTTTCAAACACGGCGCGGCGCGGGCCAATCTCGACAATACGCCCGCGATACATCACCGCCACGCGGTGGCTGATGCGCTCAACCACCGCCATGTCATGGGAGATAAACAGAAATGCGATGCCCATCTCACGCTGTAGATCGAGCATCAGATTGATAATTTGCGCGCGAATCGACACGTCCAGCGCCGATACCGACTCATCGGCAATCACCACTTTCGGATTGAGCGCCAGCGCGCGGGCAATACAGATGCGCTGCCGCTGGCCGCCGGAAAACTCGTGCGGGTAGCGCCACGCATGTTCCGGCTCCAGCCCGACGCGTTCCAGTAGCCAGCTGACCCGTTCACGGGCGGCATCGCCCTCCAGCAGCCGATGCACCCGCAGCGGCTCCATAATCGAATAGCCCACCGTTTGCCGTGGGTCGAGGGAAGCGTACGGGTCCTGAAAAATAAACTGAATATCGCGGCGCAGCGCCTGAAGCTTACTGCCCGTTAGCATATCAATTCGCTGGCCGTTGAAGATAATGCTGCCACCCTGGGTCTCTACCAGCCGCAGCAGCGCCCGGCCGGTCGTCGATTTACCGCACCCGGACTCGCCCACCAGGCTCAGGGTTTCGCCGGGCCATAAATCAAAGCTGACCTTTTCGACCGCATGCACCTCACGGGTTACGCGGTTGAGAATTCCGCTACGCAGCGGGAAGCGCGCCACCAGATCGCGAACTTTAAGGATCGGTTCTCCGGCCACAACGGTGTTCTGCCCCTCCGACGACGGGCTCTGGTTTAACAGCGGGAAGCGACGCGGCAGCGAAGTGCCGCGCATCGCGCCAAGCCGCGGCACCGCGGCCAGCAGCGCCTGGGTATACGGGTGCTTCGGCGCGCGAAAAATCTCTTCCACGCTGCCGGTTTCCACCGCTTCGCCGCGATACATCACCAGCACGCGGTCGGCGATATCGGCGACCACCCCCATATCGTGGGTAATAAAGATAACGCCCATCGCCATCTCTTTTTGCAGGACGGCAATCAGCTGTAAGATCTGCGCCTGGATAGTGACGTCCAGCGCGGTCGTCGGTTCATCGGCAATCAGCACCGCCGGACGACAGGAGAGCGCCATGGCGATCATCACCCGCTGACGCATCCCGCCGGAAAGCTGGTGCGGATAGCGTGAGAGCATGGCTTCCGCTTCCGGAATGCGCACCTGATCGAGCATTTTTTTCGCTTCGCGCAGGGCCTCATCATGCTTCAGGCCCTGATGTAAGCGGATAGATTCGGCAATCTGCTCGCCGATGGTGAAGACCGGATTGAGCGAGGTCATCGGCTCCTGGAAGATCATCGCCATATCCGCGCCGCGCACGCCGCGCATTTCAGCGTCAGACTGTTCGCTCAGCTCAATCACCTGCCGACTGCGACGGCGCAGAAGTAGCGCATCGCTGCGCACTTCGCTGACCGCCCGATCGAGCAGGCGCATCAGGGCCAGCGAGGTCACCGATTTTCCCGAGCCCGACTCGCCGACAATCGCCAGCGTTTCGCCGCGCCGCAGGGTAAACGACAGGTCGCGGACGGCGGAAAAAGCCTGCTGTTGCTGATTAAACACGACGTTCAGGCCGCGCACCTGCAGAACATCATCGGCATCGATTTCTTGACTATGCGGCAACGCCCTTTCCTCTTATTCGCGATAAATACCAATCGTGGGCGTATCGCCCGCATAACACCAGGCACGGTACATGCCTTCGCTGTTAAACGGCAGCGCCACGTTGCCTTCTCTGTCGATGGCGATCAGGCCGCCGCTACCGCCCAGCGCCGGAAGCTTCTCCATCACTACCCTTTCGCAGGCCTCCTGCAGGCTGAGCTGGCTATACTCCATCAGCGCCGAAATATCGTAGGCCGCCAGGGTCCGCATAAACACTTCCCCGGTACCGGTACAGGACACGGCGACGCTGGCGTTATTGGCGTAGCAGCCCGCTCCCGGCAGCGGGCTGTCGCCGACGCGTCCCGGTAGCTTATTGGTCATCCCGCCGGTTGAGGTCGCCGCCGCGAGGTTGCCCGTCAGATCCATGGCTACCGCGCCGACGGTCCCCATTTTGTGCCGCTCATCCAGCGGCGCGGCGTGGTGATCGAGCACGATATCGTCGCCTTCCTGCGCCTGACGCAGCTGCAGTAAACGCTCAGGGGTAGAAAACAGGCTGTTATCGACGCGCGCCATACCGCGGGAAGCGGCAAACGCTTCCGCCCCTTCGCCAATCAGCAGCACGTGCGGACTTTGCTCCAGCACCAGCCGCGCCGCCAGCACCGGATTGCGTAAATGCTGAACGCCGGCCACGGCTCCCGCCTGTAGGCTGTAACCATCCATGACGCAGGCATCGAGTTCATGGCGACTATCGCGGGTAAACACGGAGCCAATACCAGCATTAAATAGCGGGCACTCTTCCAGCAGCCGAACTGCTTCGGTTACCGTATCCAGCGCGCTGGCCCCGGCCGCCAGCATTTTTTGTCCACTATCGACAATCGCCGACAGCGCTGCCACGTACTCCCGCTCGCGCTCCGGCGTCATCTGCGCGCGGCTAATCGCCCCGGCTCCGCCGTGAATTGCTATAACCGCCTTACCCATCGCGCCATTCCTTAACGATAAAGTGTATAAATATCATTATCGTGCTGACTGTCCTATACAATTTTTGAATATAGAAAGAGCGGAGGGTGATGTAAAGCTTGTACCCAGGTGGGTTATAGCCCGTCTCTCTTTTCTGCCATATACCCGTCATACTTCAAGTTGCATGTGCGTTGGCTTCGTTACTCGGCTCATCCATGAGCCTCGCCCTGACGGGCCGCCGTTACACGGCGTTCAAATCTGTTCCGTACAGATTTGTCGCTCACCCCAGTCACTTACTGAAGTAAGCTCCCGGGGATGTAATGAGGGACATCCTTGTCCCTCACCAGAGGCAGCCTTCAGCTGTTCAAATTCGTTCCCGACGAATTTGTCCCTACGTCGCCGCCTGCCTGCAACGCGAATTATTTAAGGTATAATAGGCGTTTTCGATGTTTGCCCGCAGGAGAAACCCATGGATTTTACCGCCGGACTGATGCCGCTCGACACAGCCCTGACCCAGATGCTCAATCGTATTACGCCGCTGAATGCGACGGAAACCGTACCGCTGTTGCAGGCCTTTTCGCGCGTGACCGCCCATGATCTCGTTTCACCGCTCAACGTGCCTGGTTTTGATAACTCGGCAATGGACGGCTATGCGGTACGCCTGGCGGATCTCACCGACGGCGCAGCGCTGCCGGTCACCGGCAAGGCCTTAGCCGGTCAACCTTTTAACGGTGACTGGCCGGCGGGCACCTGTATCCGCATTATGACCGGCGCACCGGTGCCGGAAGGCTGCGACGCGGTGGTGATGCAGGAGCAGACGGAACAAACCGATGGGGGCATCCGCTTCCTCGCGCCGGTGAAAAGCGGACAGAATATCCGTCGTCTCGGCGAAGATATCGCCCACGGTGCGGTCGTTTTCCCTGCTGGCACCCGCCTGACCGTTGCCGAGCTGCCGGTTCTGGCCTCGCTGGGGATTGCCGACGTCGAGGTGATACGCAAAGTGCGCGTGGCGGTTTTCTCTACTGGCGATGAACTCCAGCTGCCGGGCCAGCCCCTCGCCGACGGGCAAATTTACGATACTAATCGCCTGGCGGTACACCTGATGCTGCAGGAGCTGGGCTGCGAGGTCATTAACCTCGGCATTATTCCCGACGATCCGGCTAAGCTGCGGGAAGTCTTTATCGAGGCCGATCGACAGGCAGACGTGGTGATTAGCTCCGGCGGCGTCTCCGTCGGCGAAGCAGACTACACCAAAGCGATTCTCGAAGAACTGGGTGAAATCGGCTTCTGGAAGCTGGCGATTAAACCGGGTAAACCTTTCGCTTTCGGCAAGCTCAACCACAGCTGGTTTTGCGGTCTGCCGGGTAACCCGGTTTCCGCAACGCTAACCTTTTACCAGCTGGTCCAGCCGCTGCTGGCGAAGCTCTCCGGCAACGGTGGGCAGGCTCAGCCGATGCGTCTGCGCGTGCGCGCCGCAACCCATCTGAAAAAATCGCCCGGACGACTCGATTTTCAACGCGGCGTGCTGCAGCGCGGTCCGGACGGCGAACTGACGGTTAACAGCACCGGTCACCAGGGATCGCATATCTTCAGCTCATTCAGCCTCGGCAACTGTTTTATCGTGCTGGAGCGCGAGCGCGGCAACGTGGAAGCGGGCGAATGGGTGGACGTTGAGCCCTTTAATCATCTGTTCGGAGGGCTGTAATGAGCGTGGAGCTGAGCGATGCGGAGATGCTGCGCTATAACCGGCAGATTATTCTGCGCGATTTCGATTTTGACGGTCAGGAGCAGCTGAAAGCCTCCCGCGTGCTGGTTGTCGGCCTCGGCGGGCTGGGCTGCGCCGCCGCGCAGTATCTGGCGGCGGCAGGCGTCGGCCTGCTTACCCTGCTCGATTTCGACACCGTTTCGCTCTCCAACCTTCAGCGCCAGACTCTGCACAGTGACGCCACCATCGGCCAGCCGAAGGTCGACTCCGCCCGCGCCGCACTGGCGCGGATTAATCCCCACGTTCAGCTCACGGCGCTCAACGCGCGGCTGGAAGACGAGGCGCTGGCGGCGCAAATCGCCGCCCACGATCTGGTGCTCGACTGTACCGACAACGTCGCGATCCGTAACCAGCTCAACGCCGGATGTTTTCGTCATAAAACACCGCTGGTCTCCGGCGCGGCAATTCGCATGGAAGGGCAAATCAGCGTTTTTACCTGGCAGGAAGATGAACCCTGCTACCGCTGCCTGAGCCGTCTGTTTGGCGAAAACGCCCTCACCTGCGTAGAAGCCGGGGTGATGGCGCCGCTGGTCGGCACCATTGGTTCGCTACAGGCGATGGAAGCGATAAAGTTGCTGACCCGCTACGGCAGCCCGGCGACGGGAAAAATCGTCATGTACGACGCCATGCGCTGCCAGTTCCGCGAAATGAAATTGATGCGTAACCCTCAGTGTGAGGTGTGTGGCACGCCTTAGCCCTTTTCCGGCGACTGCCGTCGCCGGATGATTTGTGACCCGCAGTGGCTTTTTAGCCTCCATTTTCCTCCCTCCTTCTGCTTGTTGATTTATATCAATACAACTTTCATTCGAAAGTAATTTAATCTTCATATGCAAACAAGAGGGTGAATCATGATCTTCAACATTCAGCGTTACTCAACCCATGACGGCCCGGGGATCCGCACTGTCGTATTCCTCAAAGGCTGTTCGCTGGGCTGCCGCTGGTGCCAGAACCCGGAAAGCCGCGCCCGCACGGCGGATTTGCTGTATGACGCCCGCCTTTGCCTGGACGGCTGCGACCTCTGCCAGCAGGCTGCGCCGGAAGTGATTACCCGTAAGCTGGACGGTCTGATTATCCATCGCGAAAAGCTCACCGATGCGCATATCGGCAAATTGCGCGACTGCTGCCCGACGACGGCGTTAACGGTGTGCGGCGAAGAGAAAAGCGTCGAAGAGATTATGGCCACGGTGCTGCGCGACAAACCGTTTTACGACCGCAGCGGCGGCGGCGTCACGCTTTCCGGCGGCGAGCCGTTTATGAATCCCGAGCTGGCCCGACAGCTGTTTGAGGCCAGCCACCGCGCGGGGATCCACACCGCGGTCGAAACCTGCCTGCACGTGCCGTGGAAATACGTCGAACCCGCTTTGCCGTTTATCGATCTGTTTCTCGCCGATCTCAAGCACGTCAACGAAGCGATTTTCCAGCAGTGGACGGACGGCAGCGCCCGTCGGGTACTGGATAACCTGCAGCGCGTCGCGCAGGCCGGAAAGAAAATCATCATTCGCGTACCGCTGATCCAGGGCTTTAACGCCAACGAAAGCGATATCGCCGCCATTACCGATTTTGCCGCTGACCGTTTAAAGGTTGGCGAGATCCACTTTCTGCCTTACCACACGTTAGGCATGAATAAATACCAATTACTCAGTCAGCCCTATACCGCTCCGGATAAACCGCTTGCTGCACCCGAGCTGCTCGCCTTCGCGCAGCACTATGCTCAGAGCAAAGGTTTAACGGCGACTCTACGAGGATAACCTTATGACAACGTTGAAACTGGATACTCTGAGCCCGCGCATACAGGCGCATAAAATGGCGCTGGTGCATATCGTCAAGCCGCCGGTCTGTACCGAACGCGCCCTGCACTATACCCAAGCCTATCAGCAGCATCTGGATAAGCCGATCCCGGTACGCCGCGCGCTGGCGCTGGCCCACCACCTGGCGGAACGCACAATCTGGATCAAGCACGATGAACTGATCGTCGGCAACCAGGCCAGCGAAGTTCGCGCGGCGCCAATCTTCCCGGAATACACCGTTAGCTGGATCGAAAAAGAGATCGACGACCTCGCCGATCGCCCCGGCGCCGGTTTTGCCGTTAGCGAAGAAAACAAACGCGTGCTGCACGAAGTGTGTCCGTGGTGGCGCGGTCAAACGGTACAGGACCGCTGCTACGGCATGTTCACCGATGAGCAAAAAGCGCTGCTGGCCACCGGCATTATCAAAGCGGAAGGCAATATGACCTCCGGCGATGCTCACCTTGCAGTCAACTATCCGCTGCTGCTGGAAAAAGGCCTCGACGGCATGCGCGCGAAAGTCGCCGAGCGCCGTTCGCGCATTAACCTGACCGTACTGGAAGATCTGCACGGCGAGCAGTTCCTGAAAGCCATTGATATCGTGCTGGAAGCGGTGAGCGAACACTGTAAGCGCTATGCCGGGCTGGCGCGCAGCATGGCCGCGACGGAAAGCCGTGAATCCCGCCGCGACGAGCTGCTGGCGATTGCCGAAAACTGCGACATCATCGCCCATGAGCCGCCGAAAACTTTCTGGCAGGCGCTGCAGCTGTGCTATTTCATCCAGCTGATTCTGCAGATCGAGTCCAACGGTCACTCGGTCTCTTTCGGCCGTATGGACCAGTATCTCTACCCTTACTACCGCCGCGACGTTGAGCTGGCACACTCTCTGGATCGCGAACACGCCATTGAGCTACTGCACTGCTGCTGGCTTAAACTGCTGGAGGTGAACAAAATTCGCTCCGGCTCGCACTCTAAGGCTTCCGCCGGGAGCCCGTTGTATCAGAACGTCACCATCGGCGGCCAGAATCTGGTGGACGGTAAAGCGCAGGATGCGGTGAACCCGCTCTCCTACGCCATCCTGGAATCCTGCGGTCGGCTGCGTTCGACTCAGCCTAACCTCAGCGTGCGCTATCACGCGGGCATGAGCAACGACTTCCTCGACGCCTGCGTGCAGGTGATCCGCTGCGGCTTCGGCATGCCGGCGTTCAACAACGATGAAATCGTCATCCCGGAATTTATCAAGCTGGGGATCGAGCCGCAGGATGCCTACGACTATGCCGCTATCGGCTGCATTGAAACCGCCGTCGGCGGTAAATGGGGCTATCGCTGCACCGGGATGAGCTTTATCAACTTCGCCCGCGTCATGCTGGCAACCCTGGAAGGCGGCCGCGACGCCACCAGCGGCCAGGTTTTCCTGCCGCAGGAACATGCGCTGTCAAAAGGCAACTTCGACAACTTTGAACAGGTCCTGGCCGACTGGGATACGCAGATCCGCTACTACACGCGCAAATCTATCGAGATTGAGTACGTGGTCGATACCATGCTGGAAGAGAACGTGCACGATATCCTCTGCTCGGCGCTGGTCGATGACTGCATTGAGCGTGCGAAGAGCATCAAGCAGGGCGGCGCGAAATATGACTGGGTATCCGGTCTGCAGGTCGGTATCGCTAACCTCGGCAACAGCCTGGCGGCGGTGAAGAAACTGGTGTTCGACCAGGGCGTCATTGGTCAACAAGAGCTGGCCAAAGCGCTGGCTGAAGACTTCGAAGGCCTGACCCACGAGCAGCTGCGCCAGCGCTTAATCAACGGCGCGCCGAAATACGGTAACGATGAAGATAGCGTCGATATTCTGCTGGCTCGCGCCTACCAGACCTATATTGATGAGCTGAAGCTGTATCATAACCCGCGCTATGGCCGCGGCCCGATCGGCGGTAACTACTACGCCGGCACCTCGTCCATCTCCGCCAACGTGCCGTTTGGCGCTCAAACGATGGCGACGCCGGATGGCCGTAAAGCGCACTCGCCGCTGGCGGAAGGGGCAAGTCCGGCTTCCGGTACCGACCACCTGGGGCCGACCGCAGTGATCAGCTCGGTAGGTAAACTGCCAACCGGCTCAATTCTTGGCGGCGTACTGCTTAACCAGAAGCTGAACCCGGCCACGCTGGAGAATGAGTCGGATAAGCAGAAACTGATGGTGCTGCTGCGCACCTTCTTCGAGGTGCACAAAGGCTGGCATATTCAGTACAACATCGTGTCGCGCGAAACGCTGCTGGAAGCGAAGAAACATCCTGACCAGTATCGTGATTTAGTGGTCCGCGTGGCCGGATACTCGGCGTTCTTTACCGCCCTGTCGCCGGATGCTCAGGACGATATTATCGCCCGTACCGAGCATACGCTGTAAGCCACATCCCCCGGCTTGCGCTGCGCTTAGCCGGGCTACAGGTTCGAAGCCGTTTGCGGGCCGGTAGTCCGGGTAAGGCGTTTACGCCGCAATCCGGGATTTTATGCTGCACAAGGGTGAACACAAACTTTCATTCGAAATAAATTTGTGCTCCCCATCACATTGTAATTAGAATGTTACTGGTCGAAGTTAAGCCAGGAGCATGTGTTATGACCGTTAAAGTTATCGTCACCGATATGGACGGAACTTTTCTCAATGACGCCAAGCAGTACGATCGCTCGCGTTTTCTTGCGCAGTTCGCGCAACTCCAGCAGCAGGGTATTGAATTTGTGGTCGCCAGCGGCAACCAGTACTATCAGCTGATCTCTTTTTTCCCGGAAATCCGCGACCAAATCTCCTTTGTTGCCGAGAACGGCGCGCTGGTTTTCGAACACGGTCAACAGCTGTTCCACGGTGAACTTACCCGCCATGAATCCCAGGTGGTGATTGGCGAACTGCTCAAAGACCCGCAGCTCAACTTTGTCGCCTGCGGCCTCGAGAGCGCTTACGTCAGCGATCGCGCGCCCGACGCCTTTGTCGCGCTGATGTCAAAGCACTACCATCGTCTGCAGCGTATTGGCAGCTACCATGACATCGACGATAAGCTGTTTAAGTTTTCCCTTAACCTGCCGGATAGCGAAATTCCGCAGCTTATCGACAAACTGCACGTCTCGCTGGACGGCATTATGAAGCCGGTCACCAGCGGTTTTGGCTTCGTCGATTTGATCATCCCCGGCCTGCATAAAGCCAACGGTATCAGCCGCTTGCTTAAGCGCTGGAACATTTCGCCGCAGGCGTGCGTAGCCATCGGCGACAGCGCGAACGACACGGAAATGCTGAAGCTGGTGAGATACTCTTTCGCAATGGCCAATGCCGCCGAAAGCATTAAAGCGGTATCGCGTTATGCTACCGATGACAACAACCACGACGGCGCGCTGAAGGTGATTCAGGCCGTCCTCGACCACGCCACCCCGTTCGACGAGTAGCGCCTCTCCGGGGCTTACCGCCCCGATTTTCCATTTTGTGCATCTCCGCATAATTTTAAACTTGCATTAACTTAATTTTAACTTAAATTATCGTATGTAAGATTTAATACTTTCGAATGAAAGATGAGAGGTCATTATGGCTATTACCTGTACCTGTGAAACTTTACCTGCCGACCCAAAAGCGGCCATCCGCCAGATCAAGCAAGAGCTGCGGGCGCAAATTGGCGACGTGCAGGCGGTGTTCGATCGGCTGACGGCGCGAATCGCTGCGCGTGTGGAAGAGATTGATGCCCTTAAAACCAGCGGACAGGACGTCTGGCCGACGATCCCGTTCGCCGATATTGCCCGGGATCGGGTTACGCAAGCCCAGCGCGAGCTCATCAAGCGTCGCGGCTGCGTGGTGATCAAGAGCCATTTTCCCCGCGAACAGGCGCTGGGATGGGATAACTCGATGCTCGCGTATCTGGACCGCAACCATTTCGATGAGGTCTACAAAGGCCCCGGCGATACTTTTTTCGGTTCACTGGAAGCGTCGCGCCCGGAAATCTATCCGATTTACTGGTCCCAGGCGCAGATGCAGGCGCGCCAGAGCGATGAAATGGCCGCCGCACAGTCATTTCTTAACCGCTTGTGGACGTTTAACCACGACGGCAAGCAGTGGTTTAACCCGGATATCAGCGTTATTTACCCGGACCGCATTCGCCGCCGCCCGCCGGGAACCACCTCGAAAGGTCTGGGCGCGCATACCGATTCCGGTGCCCTGGAACGTTGGCTGCTACCGGCCTATCAGAAAGTGTTTGCCGACGTGTTTAACGGCAATATTGATGCTTACGACCCGTGGGACGCGGCGCACCGTACTGACGTCGAAGAGTACACGGTCGACAATACCACCAAATGCTCGGTATTCCGTACCTTCCAGGGCTGGACCGCGCTCTCCGATATGATCCCCGATCAGGGCCTGCTGCACGTCGTGCCGATCCCGGAAGCTATGGCTTACGTGCTGCTGCGTCCGCTGCTCGACGATGTGCCGGAGGATGAACTGTGCGGCGTCGCGCCGGGCAAGGTATTGCCGATTTCGGAAAAATGGCACCCGCTGCTGATCAAAGCCTTAAGCTCTATTCCGGCGCTCAATGCGGGCGATTCGGTATGGTGGCACTGCGACGTCATCCACTCAGTCGCGCCGGTGGAAAATCAGCAAGGCTGGGGCAACGTCATGTATATTCCCGCCGCGCCGATGTGTGAGAAAAACCTCGCCTACGCGCAGAAGGTTAAAGCCGCGCTGGCGCGCGGCGCTTCGCCGGGAGATTTCCCGCGTGAAGATTATGAAACCGACTGGGAAGGCCGCTTCACGCTGGAGGATTTAAATGTCCACGGCAAGCGGGCGCTGGGGATGGCGGATTAATCGTCGTATAACCCCTTAGGCTCAACGGCGGTGCGGCGGTTACCGGCACGTATCCGCCGCACCGAATCACGTACCGCCAGCGTACCATGCAATAATAGTGAGCCGTGCGGTGCATCGGGACGAATCAGCCTCTGCTGCAACAAATGTACTGCTTCAACGCCTAATTCATCGCGCGGGACGTGGACAGCGGTTAACGGCACATCCTGAATCGCCGCCAGGTTAAAGCCGTCGATACTCATGATAGAAATATCCTGCGGCACGCGTAATCCGCGCTTCTGCAGAGCAGCGATCGTCCCTGCCGCCATAAAATCACCGCCTACCAGAAACGCCGTTGGCAGCGGGCCATCACCGCGCTGATCCAGCCACTCGCCCACTTTTGTCTCAGTATCCCGGGCGCTGAAATTGGCGACGTCGATTAAATCCATGCTATCGACGAAGCGCAGATTCCGCGCACGCCACGCCTGCTTAATCCCCAGTAAACGCAGTTCCATGGTATAGCGGCGCAGGCACATCACGTTCATGATCGCCTGGTGCCCCATCTCAAACAGATAGCGGGCGGCGAATTGACCGATCAGTCGATGATCCGGCGCGACGGAAGGGAGGCGCATTCCGGCGTCGTGGCAGTTAATCATCACGCAGGGTTTAGCCAGGTCCGCCGCCAGATCGTGAATATGCGGATCGTCGATTCCCAGTAAGATGGCGGCCTGGGTCGATGTTTCATGCATACGCTGCAAAAACAAATTGGCATCGCTGTCATTCTCCTCCAGCGCGCAGTAGCGCAGATGCACCTCATGGGGCACCAACGCCGAATTGATGCTCTGAATAACGCGATAGTAGTAAATATCTGTACGCTCATCGAACGCCCGCTGAGGGGCAAAGACCACCAGATTATTGAGCAGCATTCTCCCGGCGGCGATACCGTCCATGACGCCCAGCTCGCGAGCGCACTCCAGAACCCTCTGGCGGGCTCTGGCGCTGGTATTCGCTTTCCCTGCCAGCACTCGCGATACCGTACTGACAGAGAGCCCCGTGCGGCCCGCTATTTCGCTCACTTTTAGCTTTTTATCCATTTTGTGATCGCGCTCTAATTTGCTGATGAAAAAATTTTCATATTCAGAATATGAATATTTTTAAGGGAATTGCCCGCTTCTTACTGCGATCGCGATCGGCTCATGAAAAAATTTGCAGAATTGCCGCTAGGGTCCACCTCTTTTCTCCCTTAGCCTGAATTGGTCCACCACAAATCAAATAAGTCAACCAATCGTGGCGGAACAGCAGCATTATCGAACAACGAAACAGAAAATTTTAGCGACCACTCAGGAATCAGGCTGGTCAATTTTCCCTACTACATGTCTCGTGGAGAGTTCTATGAGCCAAGGTCTCAATAATGATATGGCGGTGAGTAAATCAGGCCGCATAGTAAAAAATCTGCGCTGGTAGATACTGGTGCTGTTTTTGCTGGGCGTGACCGTGAACTACATTACGCGCAACTCGCTGGGGATTATCGCCCCGGAATTAAAAACCTCGTTGGGTATTACCACCGAACAGTATTCATGGATAGTCGGCGCATTTCAGCTGGCCTATACCATTTTCCAGCCGCTCTGCGGCTGGCTCATCGACGTAATCGGCCTCAAGCTCGGCTTTATGATTTGCGCCACGCTGTGGGCCGTCGCCTGCATTGCCCATGCCGGTGCGGGAAGCTGGCTGCACCTGGCGATCCTGCGCTTTTTTATGGGCGGCGCTGAGGCTGCGGCGACGCCAGCCAACGCCAAAACGCTGGGTGAGTGGTTTCCAAAATCCGAGCGGCCGATAGCGGCTGGCTGGGCTGGCGTCGGTTTCTCGGTCGGCGCCATGCTGGCGCCGCCGATTATCTACTTTGCGCATGCCTCGTTCGGCTGGCAGGGCGCATTCATGTTCACCGGCGCGCTGGCGCTCTTGTGGGTCGTGCTGTGGTGGGCGTTTTATCATAATCCGGAGAAGCACCCTAACCTCGGGAAAGCTGAGCTGGCGCTGATCCAGCAGGATAATGAAGCACCGCCGGTCAAACTGCCCTTCTTTACCGCGCTGAAAACCGTATCAAAAAACAAGCGCTTCTACGGTATCGCCATTCCGGCCTTTATGGCGGAACCCGCCTGGGCGGTGCTGAGCTTCTGGGTACCGCTCTATCTGGCAAAAGAGCACGGAATGGATTTAAAGCAAATCGCTATGTTCGCCTGGCTACCGTTTCTGGCGGCCGACCTCGGCAGCGTCGCCAGCGGCTATCTGACCAAACTGTATACCCGCTGGTTCGGCTGTTCACGGGTGAACTCGGTGGTCGCCAGCTCCGTGACCGGCGCCTTCCTGATGATTTCGCTCGCCACCGTGGCGATCACCCGCGATCCCTATATCACCATCGTACTGATTTCAATAGGCGGCTTCGGTCACCAGATTATCTCCTGCATGCTCAGCGCGCTGGTGGTGGAGTCGTTCGATAAAGGACAGATGGCGACCGTGAACGGCATGCGCGGATCCGCCGCGTGGATCGCCAGCTTTCTGTTCTCACTGTTAATTGGGGTCACCGCCGACAAAATCGGCTTCAACCCGCTGTTTATCGCCATGGGGTTCTTTGACCTGATTGGCGCGGTATTCCTGGTGGCATTTATTGCTGAACGTCGCGCAAAACGCGCCTGAGAGTGGATGTAAAAAATGAAGACTTTGAAAAACTGGACTTTACGCCAACGGCTGGAGCACCACGTTGAGCTGACCGTCGACGGCCAACACACCCTGTGTCTGTACGTTCTGGAAGAGAATATGTTCCGCGTGCTGCTGAAACGGCACGGTCAGCTGGCGGTGGATCGCACCTGGAGTATCGCTCCCGGACAGGATGTGCCGTGGGAAGGCCGTCCGCGCGAAGAGCTAAGCGGCTTTAGCCTCCCCGCCTGGCAGCTCACGGAACAGGAAGGCACCCTCTGTATCGTCACCGAACAGCTGCGCGTTATCGTCCACCAGCCGCTGTGGCTGGAATGGAGCTATCGCGATGAAGCCGGCGAGTGGCAGCCGCTGGCGAACGACCGCCCGACCAGCGCCTATCTGGCGAATGCGCACGGCGACGGCGTTGCCCACTACCTGAGCCGACGTAAAGATGAGCGCTTCTACGGTCTGGGTGAGAAGGCGGGCGATCTGCAGCGTACCGGCAAACGCTATGAGATGCGTAACCTCGACGCGATGGGGTATAACGCGGTGAGCACCGACCCGCTGTATAAACATATTCCATTTACCATCGCGCAGCGTAGCGATGTCAGCTACGGCCTGTTTTACGACAACCTGAGCAGCTGCTGGCTGGATCTCGGTAACGAAATCGATAATTACCATACCGCCTATCGCCGCTGGCAGGCGGAAGCTGGCGACATCGATTACTATCTGTTCACCGGCAAGCGCGTACTGGATATCACTAAAGCCTTCGTTCGCCTGACCGGTAAAACGCTGTTTGGGCCAAAATGGAGCCTCGGCTATAGCGGTTCGACGATGCATTACACCGACGCGCCGGATGCGCAAAACCAGCTGATGAACTTTATCCGTCTGTGCGATGAACACGCCATTCCGTGCGATTCGTTTCAGCTCTCATCCGGCTATACCTCGATTAATGGCAAACGCTATGTCTTTAACTGGAACTACGATAAAGTGCCGCAGCCGCAGGTGATGAGCCAGGCCTTCCACGATGCCGGGCTGAAGCTCGCCGCCAATATTAAGCCCTGCCTGCTGCAGGACCATCCGCGCTATAACGAAGTGGCGGAACGCGGGCTATTTATTCGTGATTCACAGGCCGATGCCCCCGAGCGCTCCAGCTTCTGGGACGACGAAGGGTCGCACCTCGACTTTACCAACCCGCAGACCGTCGCCTGGTGGCAGGAAGGCGTGACAACCCAGCTGCTGGAGATGGGTATCGACGCCACGTGGAACGATAATAACGAGTATGAAGTGTGGGACGGCGAAGCCCGCTGTTATGGGTTTGGCCAGGAGATTGCCATTAAACATATTCGCCCGGTCATGCCGCTGCTGATGATGCGCGCGTCGCTGGAGGCTCAGCAGCGCTTTGCGCCGCACAAACGTCCGTATCTTATCTCTCGTTCCGGCTGCGCCGGGATGCAGCGCTATGTTCAGACCTGGAGCGGTGATAACCGTACTAACTGGGATACGCTGCGCTACAACACCCGGATGGGGCTGGGAATGAGCCTCTCCGGACTGTTCAACGTCGGCCACGATGTTGGCGGCTTCTCTGGCGATAAACCGGACCCGGAACTGTTCGTTCGCTGGGTGCAAAACGGCGTTATGCATCCGCGCTTTACCATTCACTCATGGAATGACGACCAGACGGTTAATGAAGCGTGGATGTATCCGGAAATCACGCCGGCCATCCGTGAGGCCATTGAGCTGCGCTATCGTCTGCTGCCGTACCTCTATACCCTGCTCTGGCAGGCTCACGCCGACGATGAACCGATGCTGCGCCCGACCTTCCTCGATCACGAGCACGATCCGCAGACGTTTGCCGAATGCGACGACTTCCTGTTGGGTCGCGATCTGCTGGTCGCCAGCGTCGTCGAGCCCGGTGAGCGTCAGCGCCGCGTCTGGCTGCCGGCTAATCAGGACGGCTGGTACGACTTTGATAGCCACCAGTGGTTCGCCGGCGGGCAGTGGATCGTCCTTGATGCGCCGCTGGAAAAGCTGCCGCTGCTGGTTCGTGCCGGAGCAGGCCTGCCGCTCAGCGAACGCATCCGTCACGTCGATGCGCAAAAAGACGATCGTCGTGAGCTGAAACTGTTCCCGCTGAAAGGCGTGGGGACCCGCCGCGGCCTGCTGTTTGAGGATGATGGCGAAAGCTGGGGTTACCAGAATGGCCATGCGCTGTGGGTAGAGTGGGAAATGGTTTGCGATAGCGCCAGCATCAATCTGAAGGTCAACGCGCGCGGCGATTATCGACCGGCGTGGAAAGCGTTGAAGGTGTCGTTACCGGCAGGGGAAACCCGCAGGCTGCTGGTGAATGGTGAAGAAAAGAGCGAGTGGCGGGTGTAGTGCGGATAAGGCGCAGCAGCGCCTCCGGGGCATTCAACCACTCTGCGAACAGATCCCGGGGGCGGCGCTTAACGCGCCTTGCCCGGGCTACAGGTTCATCGCCGTCTGTGGGAGGTATCCGGATAAGGCGCAGCAGCGCCGCAATCCGGGACAAACAACAGGAAAATTATTCGATACCTTTGCTGCGCAGATAATCTTCGTAGTTACCGGTGAAGTCCACAACGCGCTCCGGCGTAATTTCAATCACTCGGGTCGCCAGCGAGCTTACAAACTCACGGTCGTGGGAAACGAAAATCAGCGTGCCCTGATACATCTCCAGCGCCATGTTCAGCGATTCGATCGATTCCATATCCAGGTGGTTGGTGGGTTCATCCATCACCAGAATATTCGGTTTTTGCATCATCAGCTTACCGAAAAGCATACGGCCTTTTTCGCCCCCGGAGAGTACTTTCGCCGGCTTTTTGATATCGTCCTGGCTGAACAGCAGTCGCCCAAGGATGCTGCGCACCGCCTGCTCATCGTCGCTTTCCTGTTTCCACTGGCTCATCCACTCAAATACCGTCAGATCGTTTTCAAATTCATATTCATGATCCTGCGCGTAGTAGCCAATCTGCGCATTCTCAGACCATTTAACGGTACCGTTGTCCGGCGCCAGATCGCCGACCAGGGTTTTCAGCATCGTGGATTTACCCACGCCGTTGGCGCCCAGAATGGCAACCTTTTCTCCCACTTCCAGCAGCAGGTTGAAGTTTTTAAACAGCGGGCCGTTATCAAAACCTTTAGCCAGCGCTTCCACTTCCAGGGCGTTACGGAACAGCTTCTTATCCTGCTCAAAGCGAATGAACGGGTTCTGGCGGCTGGAGGCTTTCACTTCGTCCAGCTTGATTTTGTCAATCTGACGGGCGCGCGAGGTCGCCTGGCGAGATTTAGAGGCGTTAGCGCTAAAACGGCTGACGAAAGATTGCAGGTCGGCGATCTGCGCTTTTTTCTTGGCGTTGTCAGCCAGCAGACGTTCGCGCGCCTGGGTCGCCGCGGTCATGTATTCATCGTAGTTGCCAGGATAAACGCGCAGTTCGCCGTAATCCAGATCCGCCATGTGGGTACAGACCATATTCAGGAAGTGACGGTCGTGCGAAATGATGATCATGGTGCTATCGCGGTCGTTGAGCGTCTGCTCCAGCCAGCGGATGGTGTCGATGTCCAGGTTGTTCGTCGGTTCGTCGAGCAGCAGAATGTCCGGATTAGAGAACAGCGCCTGCGCCAGCAGCACGCGCAGCTTCCAGCCGGGAGCGACTTCGCTCATCGGACCGTAATGCTGTTCAACCGGGATCCCCACGCCGAGCAGCAGCTCGCCGGCGCGCGCCTCAGCGGAATAGCCGTCCATCTCGCCATATAGCACTTCAAGGTCAGCCACTTTGTAGCCGTCCTCTTCGCTCATCTCCGCCAGTGAGTAGATGCGATCGCGCTCCTGCTTTACTTCCCACAGCTCGCCGTGGCCCATAATCACCGTATCCAGCACGCTGAACTCTTCAAACGCAAACTGATCCTGGCGCAGCTTACCGATACGCTCGTTCGGATCGAGGGAGACGTTGCCCAGCGTCGGCTCAAGATCGCCGCCGAGGATCTTCATAAAGGTCGATTTGCCGCTACCGTTGGCGCCAATCAGGCCGTAACGGTTGCCGCCGCCAAATTTGACGGAAATGTTTTCGAACAGCGGCTTACTGCCGAACTGCATGGTGACGTTGCTGGATACTAGCACGGGGTTATCCTGAAAATAGAGAATGAGAAGTGTGATGAACCAGACATTATGCCAGCAATTGCTTCACTTTTCACGGGCCGTTATAAAATCATCACTGCCGCCTGTGTTAGGGTCGTTGTCACCTTGCGCGGTTATACTACTCAGTGCGTAATTTTTTACCCTAATCTGGAAGGAACCTATGACCACAATCTCCCGCCATCCGGCCTTCTTATCGCTGCAGGGCGGTATCAACTTTCGTGACCTGGGCGGCCAGCGTACCGCCGACGGCCGCCGCGTGCGGTCGGGGAAGCTTTTCCGCTCCGGCTCGCTGCATATGATGACGACCGCTGACTTAACCCACCTGGACGCTATCCCGCTCAGCCGGGTGATAGATTATCGCGATCCGGGAGAAGTGCATCGCAGCCCCGATAAGCTGAACGAAACGGCCCACTATCTCAACGCCCCGGCGAATCCGCACGTTCGCGACGTCAACGCTAAAGTCACCGAGCTCAGCGCCGCCACGCTCAACGCCCTTAACGGCGAGCAGTTTATGCTGGAGCTCTATCGCCAGCTGCCGTTCAACAACGCCGCTTATCGCCAGCTGGCCGGTTGGCTGATGGAACCCTTCGACGGCGCGCTGCTGCAGCACTGCGCGGTGGGCAAAGACCGCACCGGCGTTGGCTGCGCATTGACGCTGTTCGCCCTCGGCTGCGATCGCCATACGGTGATGGAAGAGTATCTGCTGACCCAGGGCATGCTGACTGAGGTCGAGAATTTCATGCTCGATTCCCTCGGCGATGAACTGACCGCTCGCGGCCGGCAGAACCTGGCGGAAATCATGACGGTTCATGAGTCTTATCTTGCTGCCGCGCTTTCTCAAATCGACGACCGCTACGCCAGCGTCGATGCCTGGCTGGAGAAAGAGTATCAGCTTACGCCGCAGGCGCGTGAAGCGCTCCAGTCGCGGCTTCTGGAGGGGTAATCCCCTCCCGTTTTCAGGCGGCAGGGCCAGCGTTGACGGGCTACACTCTCGGTCACAGGAAAAAAATGTGATTTCGTACACATCTCATTTACCTGTTTGGCGGAAAGCACATATAATGCGCTCCCATCGACTCCCTGTTTAAACTGACAAAGGCCTGTGCGGCATTAACATCGCCCACGACATAAAGATTATGAAATTATCAACACTCTTCGCGGCAGCCTTCGCCATCGTGGGCTTTTGCAACACAGCTTCTGCTGTAACTTATCCTCTGCCCACCGACGGCAGCCGTCTGATTGGTCAGAACCAGGTGATCACCATTCCGGAAGGCAACAAGCAGCCGCTGGAATACTTCGCCGCCGAATACCAGATGGGTTTATCCAACATGCTGGAAGCCAACCCGGGCGTGGACACCTTCCTGCCGAAAGGCGGCACCGTGCTAAACATCCCGCAGCAGCTGATCCTGCCGGACACCGTGCATGAAGGTATCGTCATCAACAGCGCGGAAATGCGCCTCTACTACTACCCGAAAGGCACCAACACCGTTATCGTGTTGCCGATCGGTATCGGCCAGTTAGGTAAAGACACGCCGGTCAACTGGGTCACCAAAGTTGAGCGTAAGAAAGCCGGTCCGACCTGGACCCCTACCGCCAAAATGCATGCGGAATACCGCGCGGCTGGCGAACCGCTGCCAGCGGTTGTTCCGGCCGGTCCTGATAACCCGATGGGCCTGTACGCCCTGTATATCGGCCGCCTGTACGCCATTCACGGCACCAACGCCAACTTTGGTATCGGCCTGCGCGTCAGCCACGGCTGCGTGCGTCTGCGTAACGACGACATCAAATTCCTGTTCGAAAACGTGCCGGTCGGCACCCGCGTTGAGTTTATCGATGAGCCGGTAAAAGCGACGACTGAGCCAGACGGCAGCCGCTTCATTGAAGTTCACAACCCGCTGTCCACGACCGAAGAGCAGTTCCAGGGCGGTGAAATCGTGCCGATTAATCTGACCAAATCAGTGCAGGCGATTACCAGCCAGACTGACGTAGACCAGAGCGTGCTCGATCAGGCGATTCAGAACCGTTCCGGTATGCCGGTGCGTCTGAACTAAACGCGCATAATGCAGAGAGTGGCGGGCCCGGTGCCCGCCATTTTTTTAACCGTTATTGACCAGAATGATTCCGCCGTGATCGTAGCGATAGTGGCAATGGGCATACTCCAGCGGCGTACCATCCTCCAGATAGATCACCTGTTCGACCTCCAGCACCGGGTCGGTCGCTTCGCAGTTGAGATGTTCTCTGTCCAGCGCCTGCGGTTTCATCGCCCGCACTACCCGATACGAGCCCATCATTTTAAGCCCCAGCGTCTCCTGTACGTAGCGAAACACCGAGCTTTGCAGAATCGTTTTATTCAGGCCGGGCACCAGCGCAACGGGCATCACGGTGAGATCCAGCGACACGGGCTCCTCATTGAGCAACCGCAGACGGACAAAATCATAGACCGGGGCATCGGCGTCAATCAGCAACGAGCTTTGCTCTTTTTCCGTGGGGAAACGCAGCTCGAAGCGAATCACCCGGCTGGTGACTTCCCCTAAATGTTCCCAGGTTTTGGTGGCGCCAAAATAGTCGCTGCCGGGTAGCTCCCACTGCGAAAGCTGGAGGAAATTTTTGCGCACGAAGGTCCCCTGCCCCTTACGGGTGTAGATAAGGCCTTCGACAATCAGCTGGCGCATCGCCTGTTGAATGGTCATCCTGCTGGTGCTGAACTCTGCCGCCAGGGCGAACTGATCGGGTAACGGCGCGCTGGCGGGATACTGGCGGCTGATAATACGTTTTTTGATTTCCCGCGCGATACTCAGATATTTGGCCGTCATTCCCCGATCCTTTTACGTGACTGATTGTGGCTGGCGGGCAGAATATACCATCTGCCCGCGCGAGGCGCCGCTACATCTCTGCGCCATGACTATGGATGACCCGTTTCAGCCAGGCATAGCTTTTCTTCGGTACGCGCTTAAGGTCCTTGAGGTCGTGGTTTTCCCGGTTCACGTAGACAACTCCGTAGCGTTTACGCATATCGCCCTGCGAACTGAGGATATCGATCAACCCCCAGCCCAGGTAGCCAATCACCTGCGCGCCATCGTCAAATATCGCCTCTTTCATGGCGTTGATATGGTCGCGATGATAGGCAATGCGGTAGTCGTCAGCCACCTGGTTTACGCCGTCCCAGGACTCAATCACCCCAATGCCGTTTTCTATCGGGAACACCGGCAGACGCCAGTCGTTGTAGTAGCGGGTAATAATGGTGCGAAAGCCCAGCGGATCAATCTGCCAGCCCCACTCGGTGGCCTCCAGATAGTCATTCTTTTTATCGCCAAACTGCATGTAATAGTTGACCGGCGTGCCCGGAGGGATCGGGTCGCTATCCAGCGCTTTGCTGGCATAGTAGCTAAAGGCCAGATAGTCGATTTTAACCTGCGCCATCAGCGTCAGATCCTCTGCTCGGTAGATATCCTCCAGGCCTTCGCGGGCGACCACGTGCATGACCTCAGGGCTGTAGCCCTCCCCGGCAAAGGCGCGCAGCAGGTTCTGGTTTAAAAACTCGTCCAGCTGCTGGGCGCAAAGAATATCGCGCGGTTTGCAGGTGGCGGGATAGACCAGCGCATGGGCCAGCATCCCGCCCATCAAACACTGCGGCTTAGCCTGGTGCAGATACTGCGTCAGATGAACGTGGGCCATCATCACGTTATGCTGGATCTGATACAGCTCGCGCAGGGTCTTCTCGCCGCGCATATAGCCTGAAATCAGAAACGCGTCCGGCATATGGTAAAGATTCTGCTCATTAAAGGTCAGCCACCACTTCACCTTGTCGCCAAAGCAGTCAATCATTTTCTGCCCGTAACGAATAAAGGCCTCCATTACCCGACGGTCGGTAAAACCATTAAAGCGTTCAGCCAGCGACAGCGGCATATCGAAGTGATACAGGCAAATCATCGGCTCAATGCCACGGGCAATTAACTCGTCGATAAACTGGTGATAGAAAGCAATACCTTCTTCATTGAACTCACCGTCGCCTTCCGGGCAAACGCGGCTCCAGGCAATCTGGAAGCGGTAACAGTTCATGCCCAAATCCTGCATCAGGTCGAAATCTTCCCGATAGCGATGGTAGGAGTCGGTCGCCACCTTCCAGTCGGAAGCAAATTCCGCCGGCTGACGAATATCGTAAACCGACATCCCTTTTCCGCCCTCATTCCACGCCCCTTCGGTTTGCATACTGGAAACCGAGTTACCCCATAAAAAATCTGCCGGCAGTGTTCTGTTCATCTCTCGCCCCTATGACTAGTCATATAATTTTCATGACTAGTCATATAAACGAATTTTCATTAGCAGGCAAAGTCGAGGATCGTTTTTTGTGAGCGCCACGGATAAAAAAAGCCGGATCACGACGCGGGCGATCCGGCTTAGAGGAAAAGAAATTACTGCTGTGCGAGCTGATTACGGCGATATTCGCCCTGACGCTCCAGCATCCAGCCCGGATATTCCCGCGGCAGCGCGCTGACCGCATCAAGCCGCGACAGTTCATCATCGTTCAGGGCAATGCGGGTCGCCGCCAGATTATCGGTAAGCTGTTCGACCCGCTTCGCGCCAATAATCACGCTGCTCACCGCCGGCTGGTGCAGCAGCCAGGCCAGCGCGATTTGCGCCACCGAAACGCCCTTCGCCTCGGCAATCTCGCGCATCACATCAATACAGTCAAAAGCCCGCGCTCTGTTCACCGGCGGGAAATCAAACTCCTGACGACGGCCGCCGCTCGCCGACTGCCCATCGCGATCGTACTTACCGCTGAGCAGACCTCCCGCCAGCGGGCTCCAGACCATCAGGCCCAGCCCTTCGCTCTGCATCATCGGCACCAGCTCGCGCTCCAGATCGCGCCCGGCAAGCGTGTAGTAAGCCTGCAAAGAGGCAAAGCGCGCCAGCCCAAGGCGTTCGGAAATGCCCAGCGCTTTCACTATTTGCCATGCCGCCCAGTTCGACACCCCGATATAGCGGACGTGGCCGTGCTGCACCAGATTATCCAGCGCATACAGCGTCTCTTCGATCGAAGTCGCAGGATCGAAACCATGAAGCTGATAGAGATCGATATGATCGAGCTGCAGACGACGCAGGCTCTCTTTGACGCTGCTGATAATGTGATAGCGCGAACTGCCGCGCGAGTTCACGCCTGCAGTGCCGGTTTCGCCAAAGACTTTAGTCGCCACCACCACGTTTTCACGCGGCACTTTCAGATTCTTTAGCGCCTGGCCGGTAATCTCTTCCGAGCGTCCTTCTGAATAGACATCAGCGGTGTCGATGAAGTTAATGCCCGCATCCAGCGCGTTGCCCACCAACTGCTCTGCCTCCGCCTGGCGCAGCTGCCCCACTTTCCCCCACAGGCCCCTTCACCACCGAAGGTCATGGTGCCCAGGCACAGCTCAGAGACAAAAAGGCCGGTATGACCCAATTTTTGATAACGCATAGGACTCTCCTTCAATCAGGGTGATTCACTGCCGTGAAGAGAGTTATACCCCGGAAAAGGAGAACGCGAATGTGGCGTTTCTGTCCGTTTCTTGCCCAATTCTCTGAATATCAGAGCTGCAGCAGGCCGTATCCCACCAGCGCCGCCCACAGCAGCATGGGGAGCGAATAGAGATGGAAGCGCCACCAGATGCGACGATCGCCAGCCATGCGCAGCGCAATCAGGTTTGCCAGGGAGCCCGGCAGCAGGCCAAATCCGCCGACGTTAACCGCCCAGGCCAGCAGCGCCGATGGTGGAACGTAGTTGAGCAGTAAAATAGTTGCCGGAACGTTGCTGATGAACTGCGACAGACCAATCGTGGTCAGCCACAACCCTCCCGCCGAGAGCTGGCCAACGCCGTTGAGCGCATGCTGTAGAACGGGGAGCTGGGTCAAGAGGTGAACATCGATAAACATCGCCATAAACACCAGCAGCAGCGTCCAGTCGACGTTAACGATCACCGCCCGCGCGAGCAGCAGGAAACCCAGCGCGATCAGCGCCAGTCCCCACAGCTCCTGTTTTAGCTCCAGGGCGGTCAAAAAGACGACATAGAACGCCAGGCAGCTCCAGACCAGCTTTGGCCGCCAGGAGGGCGCCCTGTCGCTGCTCTGATAATTGAGATGCCTGGGGGGGAAACAGAACCAGCACAGCGCCAGCAGTGTCATCATCATCGCTGCTGCCAGCGGCAGCATCTGGCCGATAAAGGCCGGGAATGAGAGGCCGGAGCGCCCCCATAGCAGGATATTTTGCGGATTACCGATAGGGGTTAACAACGACCCGGCGTTCACCGCCAGCGCTTCGAAAATGATTAACCGGCTGGTCGGAATAGCGCACCATTTTTTCAGGGTCAGCGTGAGCGGCACAACGATAAACAGCGCCACATCGTTGGTTAAGAAGGTGGATAGCAGCGCGGCCGCCAGCACCATAAATATAGCCAGCTGGCGCTCGGTGACGAAGCGGCGCGCCATTTTGCGCCCTATTACGTCAAAATAGCCGCTCAGTTCAATGCCTTTGGTCAGTAGCATCAGCCCGCTAAGGGTGATAATCGTATGCCAGTCAATGGCGTGTAGCCAGCCTGCAGGGGCAAACGGTACAAAGAAGCTTAAAACAACGCCGACAACCAGCAGCAGGTGTAGAAAGCGGTCGCGGATCAGCGACTGAACAAAGACGAGGTTCATTCTCCCGAGGGCCCCTGCTTGAGGGTAAACTGTTTAAACATCGCCAGCGTCTCTTCGCTGACGTGGTGCTCCATACCTTCGGCGTCGCGACGCGCAATCTCCGGGCTAACGCCAATCACCAGTAAAAAGTTTTCAACGATCTGGTGACGTTCGCGGCTTTCATGCGCCAGCTTCTCGCCTTCAGGCGTTAAAAAGATCCCCCGCCAGGGGATCTGTTCGATCAGCCCAACGCTGGCCAGTCTTTTTAACATTTTGGCAACTGT
Source organism: Klebsiella sp. HMSC09D12 (assembly GCF_001808475.1). NCBI lineage: Bacteria > Pseudomonadati > Pseudomonadota > Gammaproteobacteria > Enterobacterales > Enterobacteriaceae > Klebsiella > Klebsiella sp. HMSC09D12. The sequence continues at coordinate 51,228 of NZ_KV793483.1, forward strand.
TGGCTGCGACACCCCAAGCCGCGCGGCCATATCCACCTGGCGGGCTTCGCCCACTTCCATTATCAGATCGGAAATCAGCTCCACGTAGTCATCAATCAACTCCCGACGATGCGCCTCGCGTACCTGACGAAATCCCTCAACGTGTTCTTCGACATTCACTAGCTGCGTCACTTTTTTTGTTATTGGCTTACCTGCGCGACGGTTCATTGTGCTTCCTCATTCCTGTGACGCATCAAGCATCATATAAAAGGATCCCCATTGTAATGGATCGCGCACAGAGAACAAAAAATTAACGTTTTAGCCATAGCTATAAAATATAGCCTGTGCTATATCTGTATGTAATACACACATCCTTCAAGGAGCGAAGGACGAAGTTACAGGAGGTCGATATGAATGAATTCAAGAGGTGCTTAAACGTGTTTACCCATTCTCCTTTTAAAGTGCGGTTAATGCTTGTCGGGATGCTGTGCGATCTGATCAACGGCAAACCGCAGCAGGATAAACCCAACAACTAATGCGGCGTCGCGGTACGCCGCTTCATTTTTCTGCCACAAATTCCTGCCACACTGGCTGATTACTCAGCGCTTCAGCGACTTTTTTCAAGTTTTGTAAGCTTTCTCCCAAAACAATCCGTTATGGACTGTTGACCTTACCATTTGCAAGCCCTATCTTTTGTCAGCCCTGCCACTACTGCGGCTCGCAGAGACCCTCTTCACGCACTGTCCAGCAGGTTTTACCCCTTGATGCCAGGGGATACACATGGCTCTTTTTGATTGTTTACTATGAATGTCACGCTGAAAGAAACGCTGGTCGCCCGCAGGCCGGTACTGAACCCATGGACAGGATTCTACTTTTTACAATCGCTGTTTATTAACCTGGCGCTGGGCTATGAGTTTAGTCTGCTCTATACCGTTGCTTTTACTTGCGTGCTGCATCTGCTGTGGCGGAGCTTTCCGCGCGCGCAAAAAGTAGTCGTTGGCGTCTATTCACTGCTGGCGGCCATGTACTATCCGTTTGGCCAGGCCTACGGCGCGCCGAATTTCAACACGCTGCTGGCGCTGCACGCCACGAACATCGAAGAGTCCACCGAAATCCTCACCATTTTCCCGTGGTACAGCTATCTGCTGGCCGTGTTTATCTTTGCGCTCGGGGTGATTGCCGTGCGCCGCAAACCGGAAGCGCCGGCGCGCTGGGGGAAAACAGATACGCTGGGACTGCTGTTCTGCATCGCTATTTTCTTTCTGCAACCGGTGCAAAACCTTGCCTGGGGCGGCGTCTTTAAGGTCATCGATACCGGCTACCCTGCCGTCCGCTTCGTTAAAGATGTGGTCGTGAATAATAGTGAAGTACTAGATGAGCAGGCGCGGATGGCGCAGCTGGCGAATATGAAAGACAGCTGGCACGTGCTGGCGGTAAAGCCAAAGTATCATCTGTACGTGGTGGTTATCGGAGAGAGCGCGCGCCGTGATGCGCTCGGCGCCTTTGGCGGCCACTGGGACAATACGCCGTTCGCCAGCTCGGTCAAAGGCTATTTATTCAACGACTATATCGCCGCCAGCGGTTCAACGCAGAAATCCCTCGGTTTGACCCTGAACCGGGTGGTCGACGACAAACCGCAGTTTCAGGATAACTTTGTCACCCTCGCCAACCGTGCCGGTTTTCAAACCTGGTGGTTCTCAAATCAGGGGCAAATTGGTGAATATGATACGGCGATTGCCAGTATCGCCAAACGCGCAGACGAAGTTCAGTTCCTTAAAAACGGCGATTTTGAGGCCAACAAAAACACTCAGGATGAGCAGCTATTAAAGCTGACCGCGCAGGTGCTTGCCACCCGCCGTACCCAGCCGCAGCTAATCGTCCTGCATTTGATGGGCTCACACCCGCAGGCCTGCGATCGCACCAAAGGCAAATACGCCGTTTTCGTGCAGTCGAAAGAGACCTCCTGCTATCTCTACACCATGACGCAAACCGATACGCTGTTGAGCAATCTTTATACTCAGCTACAAAATTCGGGGGAAACCTTCTCGATGACCTATTTTTCCGATCACGGTCTGGCCTTTAAGGAGCGCGGGAAAGAGGTGCAGTATCTGGCACACGACGATAAGTACCAGCAGAATTTCCAGGTGCCGTTTATGGTGATCTCCAGCGATGATAAAGCGCATAAGATCATTAAAGCGCGACGTTCCGCCAACGACTTTCTCAGCTTCTTTTCGCAGTGGACCGGTATCAGCGCTCAGGAGATCACCCCGCGCTATCGCTTTATCTCAGAGCAGAAGGCTGGCCCTATCTACATCACCAACTTCCAGCTGAAGAAGGTCGACTACACCCATCTGGGGACCGACGCGTTCACCGTCAATTAACACGGTTGCGTGAACCGCAGGCAAAAAAAATCCGCCCCTTGAGGCGGATTTTTTATATCACCGAAGTGATTAGAAGCGGTAACCTACGCCAGCGATCCAGGTGCCAACGTCAACGTTACGAATGCGAGACTGCTCGTAGGAGAAGTCCAGAGCAACGTTTTCGATCGGGTTGAACTGCAGGCCAGCACCGTAAGAGAAACCGTAGTCGCTCATGTCAGTTTTGTTCGGGTAGCTGTTGTTCTGGAATTTACCGTAACCAACACCTACTACGCCGTAGATGCTTGCCCAGTCATTCAGACGGTAAGCCGGACCTGCGGTGATGCCGTAGTACTGGCCTTTTTTGTAAACGCCAGACTCAGAACGATCTTTCTCGGTGTAGGTGAAAGAACCGATAACACCCAGCGGGTTGTTGTCTTGCTCGTAGCGGTACTTCAGGTTGAAACCGCCTGCTTTGTTAGCTTCGCCCTGCATGTCGCTCTGAGCGTAACCACCGGTAACGGTAGAAGTCGCAGCGAAAGCAGTGGTGCCTACGGATGCAGCCAGAACAACGGCCAGTGCTGAAAAACGTGCAATTTTATTCATAACCACCTCAAATGTGTTTCTAATAAGTCCTAAGTCTTAAATATAACAAAAACTTTTGGGAAACTCTTTTCACTTTACATTGTCTAACGTACTTTTTCATGTAACTAAAGGTTTCTACGTTTCTATAACAAACTGGAAAACAAACCTTTTTTACAAATATAGACCTATTAAGGCCTATAAAGCACCCGACGTGTATCCAGATTATTCCTAATCTTCTGGTGAATTTATCTTCGCCCCCGCGCTATTGTACTGCTTTCACTCCCCTTTTTTTCAACAATAGCTCAACCGGCGCGGGGTAATTCATTTACACTGGAACCTTTACCGCATTTGACAAAATTGACAGGAGAAAGGATGCCCGGCTCGTCCCGTAAAGTACCGGCATGGTTGCCGATACTGGTTATTTTAATCGCCATGATTTCCATTCAGAGTGGCGCATCGCTGGCCAAATCACTGTTTCCGCTCGTCGGCGCGCCCGGCGTTACCGCCCTGCGCCTGGCTCTCGGTACCTTCATCCTGGTGGTTATTTTCAAACCCTGGCGTCTTCGCTTTGCGCCGGAGCAGCGTCTGCCGCTACTCTTCTATGGCCTGTCGCTGGGCGCGATGAACTACCTGTTCTATTTATCAATTCAGCGCATTCCGCTAGGCGTTGCCGTCGCGCTGGAATTTACCGGCCCCCTGGCGGTGGCGCTCTTTGGCTCCCGCCGCCCGCTGGATTTCGTCTGGGTAGCGCTGGCGGTGCTTGGACTCTGGTTTCTGCTGCCGCTGGGGCAAAGCGTTGCCCAGATCGATCCCATCGGCGCGCTGCTGGCGCTTGGCGCCGGCGCCTGCTGGGCGGTCTACATTCTCACCGGCCAGCGCGCCGGGGAAGAGCATGGTCCTGCCACGGTCGCCATGGGATCGCTGATTGCTGCGGTGGTCTTCGTGCCGATGGGGATGATTCAGGCCAGCGATACGCTATTTCAGTGGGGGCTATTGTTACCAGGCCTTGGGATCGCCATTTTATCCACTGCTCTGCCCTATTCTCTGGAGATGGTGGCCCTCACCCGCATGCCCAGCAAGACCTTTGGCACCCTGATGAGCATGGAGCCCGCTTTGGCCGCGCTTTCCGGCATGGTGTTTCTTGGTGAAACGCTAACTGCAACCCAGACCCTGGCGCTCGGGGCGATCATTCTGGCATCAATGGGCTCGACGCTGACAATGCGCCGGGAGACAAAAATTCAGAAAGTCGACATCAGTTAAAGAACAGGCCCTGAGCAAGAAAACCAGTCAGGGCCTTTGATTCATAAAGATTTTTGCCAATCCAACAGCCCTGCGCTATCAGACCGATAGAGACTACCGCCGCTGCAAAGCTCAAATCCGTTGCTATACTTAATTCCGCAAGTTATTGGGATGAGACGCTCCGAATAATTCGAATTTGAAGTATGACGAGTACAAATATCAAGAGGATATGACATTATGAGTACCGCAAAACTGGTTAAAACTAAAGCAACGAATCTGCTCTATACCCGTAACGACGTCGCAGATAGCGCGAAGAAAGCGACCGTTGAGCTGTTGAATCGCCAGGTGATCCAGTTCATTGACCTGTCTCTGATTACTAAACAGGCTCACTGGAATATGCGCGGTGCAAACTTCATTGCCGTTCATGAGATGCTGGACGGCTTCCGCACCGCGCTCGTCAACCACCTTGATACCATGGCTGAACGTGCCGTCCAGCTTGGCGGCGTGGCGCTGGGTACCACTCAGGTCATCAACAGCAAGAGCCCGCTGAAAAGCTATCCGCTGGATATCCATAGCGTCCAGGACCACCTGAAAGAGCTGGCCGACCGCTATGCCATCGTCGCCAACGATGTGCGTAAAGCCATCGACGAAGCAAAAGATGAAGATACCGCTGATATCTTTACCGCCGCTTCCCGCGACCTGGATCAGTTCCTGTGGTTCATCGAAGCGAATATCGAGTAAGCCAACTGCCGTCAGCCACGCTGGCGGCTTTTTTATTTCTTTTCCCCACGCCCCGCTTCGCACCACATTAGTGCATGAGATTGGTCAAAATACGCGCCAAAGTAAATCAATTGTAATAATCACCTCACACAATCGTTACATCAAGATTGTTTTAACATCAGGGTTTGCGTTAAAAATGCTCTTGTTATGCGATGCGCTTATGACGCACCAAAATAGCGCCCCATATCGGTGCGTTTAACGTTATCCCTTATCAAAATCGTGCAGCAGGAATTATCCTGGTTGTTATAAAACAACAGGTTGTAAAACTGGCATGATTTTTTCATAAGGCAACTCGTTCTCGCAGGGGATCGTCCCGTGGATATAAAAGGAAATGCTATGAAGTCTGTATTTAAAGTTTCACTGGCTGCACTGACCCTGGCTTTTGCGGTTTCTTCTCACGCCGCTGATAAAAAACTGGTTGTCGCTACCGACACGGCGTTTGTTCCGTTCGAATTTAAACAGGGCGATAAGTACGTCGGTTTCGACGTTGACCTGTGGGCTGCCATCGCAAAAGAGCTGAAGCTTGACTACACCCTGAAGCCAATGGACTTCAGCGGTATTATTCCGGCGCTGCAAACGAAAAACATCGACCTCGCGCTGGCGGGGATCACTATCACTGACGAGCGTAAAAAAGCCATCGACTTCTCTGACGGCTACTACAAAAGCGGTCTTCTGGTGATGGTGAACGCAAATAATAACGAAATTAAGGATGTCAAAGACCTGAACGGTAAAGTGGTTGCCGTGAAGGGCGGTACCGGCTCGGTAGATTACGCGAAAGCCAATATCAAAACCAAAGATCTGCGCCAGTTCCCGAACATCGATAATGCCTATATGGAACTCGGTACCGGGCGCGCCGATGCGGTTCTGCACGATACGCCAAACATCCTTTACTTCATCAAAACCGCAGGTAACGGTAAGTTCAAAGCGGTAGGCGACTCGCTGGAAGCGCAAAACTACGGTATCGCTTTTCCGAAAGGTAGCGACGAGCTGCGTGAAAAAGTGAACGGCGCGCTGAAAACTCTGCGTGAAAACGGCACTTATAACGAAATTTATAAAAAATGGTTCGGTACTGAACCTAAATAATAATTAGCGATGCTCTCTTCCAGGCCTGCTGTGGTCTGGTAGACCTGGAGCTTTCCGGGCTACCCGTCAGCAGGCCTGAATAGTTTTCTCAGAGGAATTTCCTCTGTTTTCGACACGGTAACAGGAACATATTATGCAGTTTGACTGGAGTGCCATCTGGCCCGCCATCCCCATTTTGCTGGAAGGCGCCAAAATGACGCTGTGGATTTCGGTTCTCGGCCTGGTCGGCGGTCTGATAATCGGTTTGGTAGCCGGTTTCGCCCGCTGTTTCGGCGGCTGGATTGCCAACCACATTGCGCTGGTCTTTATTGAAATCATCCGCGGCACCCCGATTGTGGTGCAGGTCATGTTCATCTACTTCGCTCTGCCGATGGCCTTTAGCGATTTACGTATCGACCCGTTCTCCGCGGCGGTAGTCACCATTATGATCAACTCGGGCGCCTATATTGCGGAAATTACCCGCGGCGCGGTGCTGTCGATTCACAAAGGCTTCCGGGAAGCCGGCCTCGCCCTGGGTCTTTCTCGTCGCGAAACTATTCGCTACGTAATCCTGCCGCTGGCGCTGCGCCGTATGCTGCCGCCGCTGGGCAACCAGTGGATTATCAGCATTAAAGACACCTCGCTGTTTATTGTCATCGGCGTAGCCGAGCTGACCCGCCAGGGCCAGGAAATTATTGCCGGTAACTTCCGCGCGCTGGAGATCTGGAGCGCCGTTGCGGTTATCTATCTGATCATCACCCTGGTGCTGAGCTTTGTTCTGCGTCGTCTTGAAAGAAGGATGAAAATCCTGTGATTGAATTTAAAAACGTTTCCAAGCACTTTGGCCCAACCAAAGTGCTGCATGATATCGATCTGAAGATCAACCAGGGCGAAGTCGTGGTGATTATCGGGCCGTCCGGCTCCGGTAAATCGACCTTGCTGCGCTGTATTAACAAACTCGAAGAGATTACCAGCGGCGAGCTGATCGTCGATGGTCTGAAGGTCAACGACCCGAAGGTTGATGAGCGGCTGATTCGCCAGGAAGCCGGGATGGTGTTCCAGCAGTTTTATCTGTTCCCGCACCTGACCGCGCTGGAAAACGTGATGTTTGGCCCGCTGCGCGTACGCGGCGCCAATAAAGCGGCGGCGGAAAAACTGGCGAAGGATCTGCTGGCGAAAGTGGGCCTCGCGGAACGCGCGCACCACTACCCTTCCGAGCTTTCAGGCGGCCAGCAGCAGCGCGTAGCTATTGCCCGGGCGCTGGCGGTTAAACCTAAAATGATGCTTTTTGATGAGCCAACTTCCGCGCTCGATCCCGAACTGCGTCATGAAGTACTGAAAGTGATGCAGGATCTGGCTGAAGAAGGCATGACCATGGTCATCGTCACCCACGAAATCGGCTTCGCCGAAAAAGTGGCTTCCCGCCTGATCTTTATCGATAAAGGGCGCATTGCCGAAGATGGCGATCCGCAGGTGCTGGTCAACAACCCGCCAAGCCCGCGTCTGCGGGAGTTTTTACAGCACGTCGCCTGACCCCAGCCCGGCTCTCCCTTCGCGGGAGAGCCGCTTTCCAGAATCATCCCAACCTCGCGCTCCGGATCTCGTCTTCTATACTTAACGGTTTGAGATGCAATGGAGGTGCCTGTGCCGCGGATTTTGTTCCTGCTCGCTTTACTCTTCACCGCTCCGCTATGGGCCGCGACGCTGCCCGGCGTTCCGGCAACCACAACGGACCACTCCAGCAGTAGCGAACCCGATCTGGCGCAGAAAAAAGCGGCCTACGGCGCGCTGGCCGACGTGCTTGAAAACGCCGATGCCCGCCAGGAGCTTATCGATCAGCTGCGTAAAGCCGCCGCCACGCCGCCGCCGGACAGTACCCCGACGCTGACGCCGCCGGAAATTAAAGACGAAACGACGGTGCTGGAAAACGTCACTCAGATCAGTCGTGAATATGGCGAACAGCTTTCGTCGCGCTTCTCTCAGCTATGGCGCAACATCACCGGCTCTCCGCACAAACCATTTAATTCGCAATCGTTCATCAGCGCCGCCTGGCATTTCCTGCTGCTTGGTGGTCTGGTCTTTGCATTCTGGTGGCTGGTACGCCTGGCTGCCCTGCCGCTGTATCGCAAAATGGGGCACTGGGGACGACATAAAAACCGCGACCGCAGCAACTGGCTACAGCTGCCGGCCACGATTGCCGGCGCATTTATTTTCGACCTGCTTCTGCTGGCCCTGACGCTGTTTGTTGGCCAGCTATTAAGCGATCGCCTGAACGGTAATAATCCCACTATCGCCTTCCAGCAAAGTCTGTTTCTCAATGCCTTTGCGCTGATCGAGTTTTTCAAAGCCATTCTGCGGCTGATTTTCTGCCCACGCATCCCGGAGCTACGCCCGTTTAACCTTAGCGATGAAGCGGCAAAATACTGGAATCTGCGCCTCAGCGCGCTCAGCAGCCTGATTGGCTACGGGCTGATCGTTGCGGTGCCAATTATCTCCAACCAGGTCAACGTGCAGTTCGGGGCGCTGGCCAATGTGGTCATTATGCTGTGCATTACGCTCTGGGCCCTGTATCTGATATTCCACAATAAGCAGTTAATTACCCAAGGGCTTATCCATCTTGCCGACCGATCGCTGGCCTTCTTTAGCCTGTTTATCCGCGCCTTTGCTCTGGTGTGGCACTGGCTGGCCTGCGCCTATTTCATCGTGCTGTTTTTCTTCTCGCTGTTCGACCCCGGTAACAGCCTGAAATTTATGATGGGCGCGACCCTACGCAGCCTGGCCATCGTCGGCGCCGCCGCGCTGGTCTCCGGTATTCTGTCGCGCTGGATTGCGAAAACCATCACCTTGTCGCCGGAAACCCAGCGTAACTATCCTGAACTGCAAAAACGACTTAACGGCTGGATCTCCGCATCGCTGAAGGCCGCGCGCATCCTGACGGTCTGCGTGGCGATTATGCTGCTGCTCAGCGCATGGGGGCTGTTCGATTTCTGGCAGTGGATGCATAACGGCAGCGGGCAAAAAGCGGTTGATGTGCTGATTCGTATCGCGCTGATCCTGTTCTTCTCGGCGATTGGCTGGACGCTGCTCGCCAGCCTGATTGAAAACCGGCTGGCATCGGACATTCACGGTCGCCCGCTGCCCAGCGCCCGCGCCCGAACGCTGCTGACGCTGTTTCGCAACGCGCTGGCGGTGGTGATCAGCACTATTACCATTATGATCCTGCTTTCGGAAGTGGGGGTGAATATCGCCCCGCTGCTGGCTGGCGCGGGCGCGCTGGGCCTGGCAATTTCATTTGGCGCGCAGACCCTGGTCAAAGATATTATTACCGGCATTTTTATTCAGTTCGAGAACGGTATGAATACCGGCGACCTGGTGACGATAGGGCCGCTCACCGGGACGGTGGAGCGCATGTCGATTCGCTCCGTCGGCGTCCGTCAGGATACCGGCGCTTACCATATTATTCCGTGGTCTTCGATAACCACCTTCGCCAACTTCGTTCGCGGTATCGGCTCGGTGGTGGCCAACTATGACGTTGACCGGCATGAAGATCTGGATAAGGCTAACCAGGCGCTGAAGGATGCGGTCGCGGAAGTGATGGCGCAGGAAGAGATTCGCGGGCTGATCATTGGCGAGCCATCCTTCACCGGCGTGGTAGGCTTAAGCAATACCGCCTTCACCCTGCGCGTCACCTTTACCACCCTGCCGCTCAAGCAGTGGACGGTCAGATTCGCCCTCGATACGCAGGTGAAAAGGCATTTTGACCTCGCAGGCGTGCGGGCGCCGGTACAAACTTATCAGGTTCTGCCGATGCCCGCACCCGCAGGACCGCCTGCCCCCGCCGAGCCCACGTTATAGCGTGCGGCGACGTTTGGCCTCATCCATAAAGGTCCAGGCGATAAAGCGACTTTGCTTATTCCCCTGGGCCATCTCTTTCTTCACCACTTTCACCGCGCCGACGTCGGTCAGCGCGCGATATAGCGGCGGCAGGTTGTCGCCGCGAGAAACCAGCGAAGTAAACCATTTAACCTGACGAGCAAAGGGCTTGCTCTCTTCAATCATCTGCGTAATAAAGGCCACCTCGCCGCCTTCGCACCACAGCTCCTGCTGCTGACCGCCAAAGTTCAGCACGCTCTGTTCGCCCAGCCCAAGATTGCGACGTTTACGCTCGCCGCCCGCCTGCGCGCTGGCAGCGGAATCATGAAACGGCGGGTTACAGAGGGTCGCATCGTAGTGTTCATTTTTATGAATAATGCCGTTCAGAATCGCGTTGGCATCTTTTTGACGGCGCAGGCGGATCTGGCGAGTGAGCCCCGGATTGCCGTTGATGATAGCCTGGGCACTGGCGAATGCCTCGGCGTTCACTTCGCTACCCGTAAAGCGCCAGCCGTACTCGTGCGCGCCAATGAGCGGATAGATGCAGTTTGCGCCCACGCCGATATCAAGAATGCTGGCGTTAGCCGGGATCGTCCCGCTATCCAGCGCCAGCAAATCGGCGAGGTGATGGATGTAGTCCGCCCTGCCCGGCACCGGCGGACAGAGAAAGCCGTCGGGAATATCCCAGTGTTTCACCGCGTAAAAATGCGCCAGCAGCGCTTTATTCAGCGCCTTCACCGCCAGCGGGTTGGCAAAGTCGATGGTCTGCTCACCCACCGGATTAAGGGTGATGAAGGCCTGCAGCTCAGGATGGGCCTGGCACAGCGCGGGCAGATCGTAGCGTTGATGGTGACGGTTACGCGGGTGTAACCCCGGTTTCTGGGCTTTCATGGCATTCTCCTTTGAACAGCCGCGTAAGATACCCGTTGACGGCGGCGCGGTAAATAAGTGAGTCTGGATATCTTCTTTATTTGTCACGAGTGTCGTATGTACTTCTACCAACCTTCGCAAGGACACGGGCTGCCGCACGACCCGCTTAACGCGATTATCGGACCACGGCCTATCGGCTGGATAGCTTCCGTGGATAATAGCGGCCAGCATAATCTTGCGCCGTATAGTTTTTTCAACTGCTTTAACTATCGGCCGCCGATTATTGGCTTCGCCAGCAGCGGCTGGAAAGATAGCGTGCAGAATATCGTTGAGACCAAAGAGTTCGTCTGGAACCTCGCCACCCGCCCCCTGGCGGTCGCGATGAACGAAACCTCTGCCAGTATCCCGCGTCACGAAGATGAATTTGTCCGCGCCGGGCTCACTCCCGCCGCCAGCCGCCTCGTCAGCGCCCCCCGGGTAGCCGAAAGTCCGGTCAATTTTGAGTGTCGCCTGTCGCAATGCATCCAGTTAACCACCGCCGAAGGGCTGGCGGTTGATACCTGGCTGGTGCTGGGCGAAGTTGTGGCAGTGCATATTGATGAGTCGCTGCTGGAGGACGGGATTTACCAGACCGCCAGGGCTCAGCCGATTCTGCGCGCGGGCGGTCCCAGCGCCTATTACGCCATTGATGAAAGCCTGCGCTTTGACCTTGTGCGTCCGGACGCCCGCTAGACGTTTATTCCGACTCCCCCGACCGGCAAGCTCCCCGCCGGGCTGGTCGGGAAGCAGCTTTTTATCCGCCTGTTATCATCCCTTTAACCTCCCCTGCGGAGGCCTGCGCGCAAACGCCCTTCAGTATCCCTCTCTCCACTGCCTCACCCCTGGATTTTCTCTGCAGTGAACATGACTCCTTGTCTGGTCATTTTTTGCCCCCATATTTCCTATACTAAAGAAAGACGAGATAGCGAGGTGGACTATGGCTTCAGGCTGGGCAAATGACGACGCGGTGCAGGAACAAATCGATAGCACTATCAATGACGCGATTGCACGGGCGCGAAATGAGCTGTCATCGGGTGAGAGCAACAAATTTTGTGAAGAATGCGGAGAACCGATCCCCGAAGCGCGTCAGCGCGCGGTCGCGGGCGTGAAATACTGCATAAAATGCCAGCAGGAGAAAGATTTACATAACAATACATTTTCAGGATATAATCGTAGAGGTTCCAAAGATAGCCAGCTTCGTTGACCGATATTTACCGTTCATTACCGCATATCGCGTTATCTTTTCGCGCACGTTTTTTGGCAAGCGGCGTGGCAATATGTGCCCTTAAAGCCCTCTGAACTTCATCCTCACGGGTTTTGCTTTTCCCGGCCAAAATAATTTATTAATATTCAATAAATTAATACTTATTCAAAAAATTAGATGGACACTGTTAATTTCCTTCGATTTTATCTCCCGTAAAAAACCGTGATACTTATCACATCGACGCAACATCGTCCCCTGAACAGAACAACCTGCGAGAGATTAACTATGAAAAACATGAAATTTGCTGCCGCTGCCATCGCCCTTTCCGCTTTCTCTTTTGGCGCATTCGCCGCCCAGCCGGTGACCTCGGCTCAGGCAGAAAGCATGAATAAAATTGGTGTAGTTTCCGCTGAAGGCGCGACGACGCTGGATGGACTGGAAGCTAAACTGGCTGAAAAAGCAGAGGCTGCCGGCGCGACCGGTTATAGCATTACCTCAGCTAACAGCAACAACAAACTTAGCGGTACCGCGGTTATCTACAAATAATCGCCGCGACTTGCCGCTATTTCCTGTAGCCACATCCTGTAATGCCACTGTTTTAACCCTGTAAGATCCTTTAATACCCTTGCCTTGCCCGTCCACGCCACTGGACGGGCTTTTTTTTGCCTGCCGCTACGGTTACCAGCGCTCAGCCACCTTTGCCAGGCCCTGTTCAAGAGACGGAACGGCGCCGGTGGCCACAAGACAGCAGGCCAACTGAATTCGCAATGATTGCGGTAGCGGTGCGCTCCCGACGATGCAGCGCTCAATCCAGCGGGCGGTGACTTCAGGATCTTTTGACTCCGGCAGGGCGAGTGCCTGCGCGGCTACGCTATCCTGTCGTTCATTTACCACCCGCATACCAGATGCATCAATCAGGCTAATCTGCGGACAGCGCTGCGGGTTGGCGTAAACCTCCCCTTCGGTACCGTGCATCAGCAGCGCCCGCCCGCCGATTTCGGCAAAGAATTTCGCTACCCGGCCGACGTATTCCGGGTGTGAAACGCTCGACAGGCGCAGCGCCGCCTCTTCCGCAAAGGGTGTCGCCAGCTTGGCCAGCGTGTGGGCGCTGTTGCGCACGCCCATGCGCCAGCGCATCGCCAGCTGTTTTTCCAGCGGTGGGCAAAATGCGCCGACCGGAACGTAAACCGGCTGATGGCTATCCAATCGCGCCTGGGCCTGACCCGCGTGAAGCGTCGCCGGGATACCCATCAGTTCAAAAATCGTTTCCGTCACCACGCGGGTCGGATCGTGGCTCACGCCGTGGACGATGACCGGGAAGCCGAGCTTATGCAGCAGGACGGCGAGCAGAGGGGTCAGGTTTGCCTGTTTACGCGCGCCGTTATAGCTGGGGATCACAATGGGCATCGGTTTGGCGACCGGCGGAGTCAGCTTAATCGTATGCGCCTGCATCGCTTCATAGAAGCCCTTCATCTCCGCTTCGCCTTCGCCTTTAATGCGCAGAGCGATAAGAATGCCGCCGAGCTCAAGCTCAGGCACCTCGCCGTTAAGCATCCGCGAGTAGAGCGCGCGGGCTGTCTCCACATCCAGGTCGCGGGCGTGGTTCTTTCCGCGCCCGACTTCTTTAATAATCTTGCTGTAGTCCATTGCAGGCTCCTCTGAGCTTCTCACATCGTCGACATTGCACCACTATCGCCGCTTGCGACGCGTCGGTTTTGCTTTCGTTTTTACTATAACCTCAGGGACGGCAGGCTGCTCTATCGGAAATACGGGTAATGCGTTCAACAGGCGCTTACCGTAATTTTTGGTTAACAGACGTTTATCATAAATCACCACCTCTCCCCAGCAGCTATGACTGCGGATCAGGCGCCCCACCTGCTGAATCAGGTTGAATGACGCGCTGGGCAGGCTCTGGACTTCGAACGGATAGCGGTTGAGGCTTTTGAGCCATTCACCTTCGGTGATCACCACCGGGCTGTCTATCGGCGGGAAAGCTATCTTATGGATATGCACCTGGCTTAACAGCTCACCTTTTAAGTCCAGACCTTCCGCAAAGGATTGCAGCCCAACCAGTACGCTGCGCTCGCCGCCTTCAACGCGTTTGCGGTGCAGCTCCACCAGTCGGTAGCGGGGCTTATCGCCCTGAACCAGCAGCAGCAGGCGCAGATCGGTCACGTGCTCGAGAAAACGCTGCATCGCTCGTCCGCTGGCGAACAGCACCAGCATGCCGAGATGCTTTTTGCTCTCGACCTGTTCACGGAAATAGGCGGCCATTTCGGCAATATGCTGCTCTTCGTTATCGATAAGCGGTTCATAATGCATCTGCGGAATGACGATTTTACCCTGTTCGACGTGGTTGAAGGGCGAATCCAGCGCCACAAAGCGATCTCCGGCTTTCTCTTTCAGCCCGCTCATCTCCTGCAGGCGAGAGAAGCTGTTCAGCGAACGCAGCGTCGCAGAGGTGACGACGATATGCGGGACGCTGCGCCAGAGCAGCCTTTCCAGCTGATCGCTGACGCGGATCCCCACGCAGTGGAACCAGATATGCATCTGACCATCGCGCAGATCGCGGGTGACCCATTTAGTCACCGGTGCGCCGGAGGACTGCGCCAGCGACGCCAGCCGCCACAGTTTACTTTGGCTTTCAAACATCCCCAGCGCGCGGTTCATCTGCAGCAGAACCCGGTGCAGACGCACCACATCGTGCGTGCCGGTTTTTTCGCCCAGATCGTTAAGGAACAGCTCCGCCAGGCCGCGCAGCGTTTCGGTGAGTTTCGCCATCCGCTGGCAGATCTCCATGACTTCCTGCGGCAGTTCCCCCATCGGAAAGCGATGCTCCGCCTCCTGGCCGGCCGGCATGTAGAGATTGAGAATATTATTCAGCGAGGAGATTAGCTCGAACAGCTCCTCGCAGTGTCCAGTCAGACGTTCGGGATTCGCCAGCGGCGGCGTGGTCTTAGGGCGAAACTGCTCCATGCAGGTCGCAACCAGCTTAGTGAACAAATCCAGCTGCAGGCGATACCACGGGGCGGTAATTTCAGCGCTCATTTCCAGCGCATCGCGGGCGACCTCCGGCAGATGGTGGCCTTCATCAAGCACCAGCAGTAGATGCTTCGGCTCCGGCAGCACCGCTTCGCTCTCCATAGCCGCCATCACCAGCGCATGGTTCGCCACCACCACTTCCGCTTCCTGGATTTCCCGTCGGGCGACAAAGAACGGACATTCGCGATAATAGTGACAGTTTCGATTCAGGCAGCTGGCTTTATCCGTGCTCAGGCGGCTCCACAGAGAATCATCCACGTTTTTGTCGGTATGATCGCGCAGGCCGTCCCATTTGTAGCTATCGAGATCCGCTTTCAGCGTTGCGCACAGCTTCTGCTCCGCCTGGTTGTTAGGCGTGAGTTCGTCATCAAGAAAGGCCAGCAAATCCTGCTGCGTCGGTTCCGTGCTGGCAAGCGCGGCCAGGTTACGCGGGCAGACGTAGCGCCCGCGGCCAAAGGCGGCGGTAAAGCGCAGATCGGGGATGATTTTGCGCAGCAGCGGCAGATCTTTACTGTAGATTTGGTCCTGCAGCGCAACGTTGGCGGTACTGACCACCAGCGTTTTTTGCTCTTCGCGGGCAATAGCAATGCCAGGGATCAGATACGACAAGGTTTTGCCGACCCCGGTCGGCGCTTCAATCGCCAGGTGCCGCCCCTCTTCTCCGGCGAGCGTCTTCGCCACATCGGCGATCATCTGCCGCTGCGGAGGCCGGGGAATAAAGTCAGGAATTTGTTCCTGAAGCGCCTTATACCAGGCGGCGATTTGCGCTTTCAGCGCTGCGGTCAAAGCCATGAGAAAACCTGAATACTGTATAAACAGCCACTATTGTGCCATTTTTGCCGGGAGGGAGGTATCCCTTTTTCGGCAAACAGGAAGCGGTCTCGCAGAATCAGGTTGAAGTCGGTTTATGCAGCCACAACCAACGCTCGACATCCACTTAATGAATAATGTGTCATAACGTTATTTTATCCGGGCTGAATATAATTTTCAAAATACCAGCACAGTCACCAAAATCGCTATCAATTTAACTTTATGGGCATTCAAAAAAACATGAAGATGTTTAAAATCATCTAAACGAATTCCGAAAAATATCGTCAAAAAGACCGTGAAATTAAAATTAATCCTTTAATTTCAGATATATTAAGAATATCTAAACTCATAATACATTATATCTTAAACGCTAATCCGTATACTGCTTTATGAACCCGCAGGGTCTGTAAATTATTGAGGGTATATATGGTTGCTTTTTTAATGTTATTAGTATCTGTCATTCTTTTGATAGTTGCAGGTTATAACTTTGTTAGTTATTGCAAAAATCGTAAAAATAGTTCATTGCCAAAAGTAAGATCTCATAAAAGATAAATAGCGAGCGGCAACATTGAAGTCAGACTTAGCGGGAGAGTGTTAAATTTTAATCGCGATGTGTTCTGAAAGGAACAAGCTGCGGTAGATTTCCCCACCGCAGCCAGAACAACTTTACTCAGCCGCAGCAGGTTTGCGCGGGCGGCGACGGCGAGGAGGCTTACCGTCCTGAGTGCGCGCTTTCGACGCTTCGCCATCGGTGCGACGCGGAGCAGCCTGCTGGGCACGACCCTGTCCCTGACCACCACGTCCCTGGCCGCTCCGGCCCTGGCTCTGACCGCCACGACCGCCGCCGCGCTGCTGCTGGCGACCGTTCTGAATCGGCTCGGCTTTGATCGACGGATCCGGCTCGTAACCCGCAATGGCGATGCGCGGGATCTCTTTCTTCAGCAAGCGTTCAATATCATGCAGCAGCTTATGTTCATCTACGCAGACCAGCGACAGCGCTTCGCCCGTTGCCGCAGCGCGCCCGGTACGACCAATACGGTGCACGTAATCTTCCGGCACGTTTGGCAGCTCGTAGTTCACCACGTGCGGCAACTCTTCAATATCCAGACCGCGCGCGGCGATATCGGTTGCGACCAGCACGCGGATGCCGCCGGATTTAAAATCAGCCAACGCTCGGGTACGCGCGCCCTGGCTCTTGTTGCCGTGAATAGCGGCGCTGCGGATGCCGTCTTTATTGAGCTGTTCCGCCAGGTGGTTTGCGCCGTGTTTGGTGCGGGTAAAGACCAGAACCTGCTGCCAGTTGCCTTCGCCGATCATCTGCGACAGCAGCTCGCGCTTGCGCTTTTTATCGACAAAATGCACCAGCTGGCTCACCTGCTCAGAAGCGGTGTTACGGCGGGCGACTTCGATTTCCAGCGGGTTATGCAGCAGCTTTTCCGCCAGTGATTTAATGTCGTCGGAGAAAGTTGCGGAGAACAGCAGGTTCTGCCGCTTTGCCGGCAGCTTCGCCAGCACCCGGCGAATATCGTGAATAAAGCCCATATCCAGCATACGGTCGGCTTCATCCAGCACCAGCACTTCGACTTTGTCCAGGCTCACGGCGTTCTGATGCTCAAGGTCCAGCAGACGGCCAGGGGTTGCCACCAGAATATCGACGCCGCTGCGCAGCTTCATCATCTGTGGGTTAATGCTTACGCCGCCGAAAACCACCAGCGAACGAACGTTAAGGTATTTGCTGTAATCCCGGACGTTCTCGCCAATCTGTGCCGCCAGCTCGCGCGTCGGGGTCAGGATCAGGGCGCGCACCGGGCGACGACCTTTGGCGTGGGGTTCTTTTTGGATCAGGTGCTGAAGCAGCGGCAGCGTAAATCCCGCCGTTTTGCCGGTACCCGTCTGGGCGCTGGCCATCAGATCGCGGCCCTGTAATACTGCCGGGATAGCCTGCTGCTGAATAGGGGTTGGCTCTACGTAGCCCTGCTCAGCGACGGCGCGCAGGATTTCAGGATTCAGGCCAAGGGAATCAAAAGACATAACAACTCCGAACCGCCCCGGCCCGTCACAGGCGTAGTTTTCAGGGAGATTATTGCGAAAGAGATGGCAAAAACCACAATGCCATGAAGTTGCGCAGTCTAGCAGATTTTGTGACGAACCGCATAAAATCTGCCGAAAAGAATCCTCTGCCTCACAAACGACAGCTCCCCGTTCTGTCGATGAGAAGCGGCGATGGCGCTTCGCGCCAGGCGTCCTCGAAATAGCACGTTTAATGCCTCGACAGGGAAGCCGCGAACAAAAGCAGAGAAGCGCCGCCGCAGGACGCGGCGGCGAAAGCAATTAACGCAGGCGATACTTAATTTTTTCGACCATCCTCGCGGTGGAAATACCGTAGCGATCGTGCAGGGTCGGCAGCGCGCCGGCCAGCAGGAATTCGTCAGGCAAGCCAACGGTATCCAGCTCGCAGCGCACGCCTTTGCGCATCAGCAACGCGGCAACCGCCTCCCCCAGTCCGCCAACCGAAGTATGGTTCTCGGCAGTAACCACCAGGCGACCGGGCTTCGAGGCCTGTGCAATAATCGTTTCTTCATCAAGCGGTTTGATCGTTGGCACGTGCAGTACGGCTGCGCTGATATTATCGGCCCGCAGCTTTTCGACCGCCTCGAGGGCGCGCATGGTCATCAGCCCGGAAGAGATAATCAGCACATCGTTGCCATCTTCAAGCAGCTTCGCCTTGCCCAGCTCAAACTGATAGTCGTACTTATCCAGCACCAACGGCACCTTACCGCGCAGCAGGCGCATATATACCGGACCGTTATGGTCGGCAATCGCCGGTACCGCCTGCTCTATCTCCAGCGCATCGCATGGGTCGACGATGACCATGCCGGGAATGCCGCGCATGATCGCCAGATCTTCCGTTGCCTGATGGCTCGGCCCGTAGCCGGTGGTCAGGCCCGGGAGCGCCGCGCAGATCTTCACGTTGAGATGCTCCTCGGCAATGACCTGATGAATAAAATCATAGGCGCGGCGGGTAGCAAAAGCGGCATAGGTGGTGGCGAAGGGAATGAATCCCTCTTTCGCCATTCCTCCCGCCGCCCCCATCAGCAGCTGTTCCGCCATTCCCATCTGGAAAAAGCGATCCGGGAAAGCCTGCGCGAAAATGTGCAGATCGGTGTACTTTGACAGGTCCGCGGTCATACCAACGATTTCTGGTCGCTGCGCCGCCAGCTTCGAGAGCGCAACGCCAAACGGTGCCGGAATCGTCGCCTGACCTTCGTCAGCAATAGAAGCGATCATCGCGGACGTTTTTAAACGTGGTTTACTCTGGCTCATTACAGCACTCCTTCCGGTTTGTTGGCGTCCAGCACCGCAATCGCTTTTTGCCACTCATCCGCATCGACGCGAATAAAATGGTTTTTATCCCGGGTTTCGAGGAACGGGACCCCTTTACCCATCAATGTGTCGCATAAGATGACCCGCGGCTGGTTGCCCGCATGATTTTTCGCGTTATCAAAGGCGGCCATCACCGCCGCCAGATCGTTACCGTCGACGCGCTGCACGTACCAGCCGAAGGCGGCCCATTTTTCATGCAGCGGCTCAAAGCCGAGAATTTTGCGCGAATCGCCGTCCGCCTGCTGTTTATTCACGTCAACGATGTTGATCAGGTTCGTCAGGCCGTAATGCGCCGCCGACATCGCCGCTTCCCAGGTGGAACCTTCATCCAACTCCCCATCCGACATGGAGTTGTAGACCCAGGATGCGCTCCCTTTTTGCCGCAGCCCCAGCGCCATCCCGACGGCAATAGAGAGCCCCTGCCCCAGCGAGCCGCCGGACATCTCCATACCCGGGGTGTAGGTCGCCATTCCCGACATCGGCAGGCGGCTGTCGTCAGAACCGTAGGTTTCCAGCTCCTCTTCCGGGATAATTCCCGCCTCCAGCAGCGCCGCATAGTAGGCGATGGCGTAATGGCCGTGAGAGAGCAGGAAGCGGTCGCGCCCTTCCCACCGCGGCTCTTGCGGACGGTAGGTCATCGCGTGGCTGAACGCGGTGGCCAGCACATCCGCATAGCCTAATGCCTGGCCGATATAGCCCTGACCCTGAACCTCCCCCATGCGCAGGGCATAGCGGCGAATCCGCCACGCCGCCGCGGCGACTTTTTGTGCTTCGGTGATCTTCATCTGCTTGCCTCGCTTAGTGGATTAACATGCCGCCGTTTACGTCAAGAGTGATACCGGTAGAGTAGGAAGAGAGATCGCTGCCGAGGAATAGCGCGGCGCGCGCGATGTCAACCGCATCGCCGAGGCGGTTCATCGGGATTCCGGCGAGGATGTTGGCCGTCATTTCGTCGGTCAGCTTACCGGCGGTGATATCGGTCTGGATCAGCCCCGGGGTAATGCAGTTGACGCGGACGTTGTCCGGACCCAGCTCGCGGGCCATCGCTCGCGCCAGACCAAGCACTCCGGCCTTTGCCGCACTGTAGTGCGGGCCGCCGAAGATACCGCCGCCGCGCTGGGCGGAAACCGACGAGATACAGACAATGCTGCCCGATTTTTGCGCCCGCATCGCCGGGATAACCGCCTGCGACATCAGCAGCGTACCGCGCAAGCTGACATCCAATACCGCGTCATAGTTGGCACGTTTAATGTCCATCAGCTTCAGCGGCTGGGTGATACCGGCGTTATTCACCAGCACGTCTACCCGACCATATTTCGCCAGAATCTGTTCCATTGCCGCCTGAACCTGAACTTCATCGGCGACGTTTGCCGCCAGCCCGAGATGGCCTTCGCCTAATGCCGTCGCCGCGGCTTTGCTGGCTTCGCCATTGAGGTCGATAATGACCACTTTAGCGCCGTTTTCGGCAAATAACTTCGCGGTAGCAAAACCCAAACCGCGTGCGGAGGCCGCGCCAGTAATAATGGCGACTTTATCTTTTAATAACATATTTTTACTCCATGACATTACGTCATATTAATTAACAGGATATATTTCCGTTATTGTGGCTCATCGAGAAAGAGAATAACCAGCAAACCAATTGCTGCGCAGATACCAAAATAAGTAAATACAGAATTAAAGCTGCCGGTCTGGTCCAGTAAAAATCCCGCAGCCATCGGGGCAACAAATCCGCCAAGGTTGCCACCGCTATTAATAATAGAAGAGGCGATCGGATAGGTTTTACTGTCCGAAACGGCCATACCGTAAGCGGTAAAAGCCGGCCAGCCGATATTTAAACAAAAGCCGACGAAGAACAAACCAATACAGACCGCCAGGGTACTCGCTGGAATATTCAGCATGATTAACATCATGACCACCGTTGAAATAGCGGTAAACATCATGGTGGGTTTACGCCGACGGCCTAATACTTTATCTGAAATCCACCCTCCGGCGATCGCGCCAATAAAACCGCCGATGCACGGCATACTTGCCACAAAGCCCATGCTCATCACATCAAAACCGCGCTCTTTGACTAAATACAGCGGGATCCAGGTTAATAATCCGTACAGTACGCTAACCATCATAAAATAGGCCAGACAGTCACCGAGAATATTTTTTGAGGTAAATAATCCTTTCGCCGTATCGATAGGCGCCATTTTCTTCACTCGAATAATTTTATCCAGCCAGGTAAAACGATTGGCAATTAAGATATTTTCGCGCACAAGGTTATCATCGGTTTCACGCCCGGCATTGATCTCTTCCAGTTCGGCTGGTGAAACAAATCCGCTCTCCGAGGGTTTTGACTTAACCAACAGGTACCACGCTATCGCCGCCACAATCCCCGGTATCGCAAAGGAGAAAAAGACCCACCGCCACCCCCAGGTTACCGCAATCCACACCGCCAGCGGCGGAACGATGATCGGCGCAAACATGGTAGCTGCAATGTAAACGCCCGTCGCCGTGGCTTTCTCTTTCGGCGGGAACCAATTGTTAATGGTTGAAGCCAGTCCTACCGGGCACGGCCCTTCGCTAAGACCCAGTCCCAGACGCACCATTTTCAGACCAAAAACGGAGCTCACGGTGCCCATCAGCCAGGTAAAAGCGGAAAAGCCGAAAATGGATAGCGAAACCAACCCCCGGGTACCGCGTTTGGCAATAAAGAATCCTGCCGGGATCTGACTTACCGCATAGCCCAAAAAAAACATGCTGGCGATGGCCCCGGCTTCAAAGTTATTGATATGAAACTCATCAATGATAAACGGCAGCACCGCGCCGATATTCGTTCTGTCAGCGTAATTTATGGCATACACCAGAAAAATCATCGTCAAAACCACGGAACGATATTTTGTTTTCCTGGCGTCAGTACAGACAACAGTATCTATACGTGACATAGGGTATCCTCATTATTGTTTTATGTTTTTGTCGCGAACCTTACCGCATCGCGCCTTGGTATCAGGCCTGTGGTTGCAATATAACAACCCAAAAAAGAAAGGGTATTCAAAAAACCTCAATTATGAGTGAGAAAAATTTGCTTCGTGACTGCACGCAAATTCCTGCGAATTATGTTGCCTGGCATCCCTCGCCCTAAAACTGTTAACTTCATCACGAATTACGCCATTACTTATTTTGTCTCTATGTTATGCTGATGTGCCATTGTGGAGATAAGGGCGAGCGTAGCTTCTTGCGAAGTAAAAATAATACCACCAGACATTTTCTATTTGCTGGAGAAATGATGAATCAGCCGCTGCAAAATAAAAGTTTACCGATGCCCTCCTTACGCAATATTCAGGCATTTATTGAAGTGGCGGATACCGGCAGTCTCAATCTGGCCGCAGAGCATCTCAATATTACGGCCTCAGCGGTCAGCCATCAGATAGCCAGCCTGGAACAGTATCTCGGAAAGAAAATATTTTCCCGCAGCAGTAAAGGCATGGTGTTAACCGCAATTGGTGAAAAATATCTTAAAGAGGTTTCCGGAGCGTTAAATATTATTGGCCAGGCCACCAATCAGGTGATTAACGATATCCATCAGGATTATTTACGCATTCACTCCGCGCCCAGCTTTGGGCTCCTGTGGCTGATGCCCCGCCTGAACAAATTTCGCCAGGCCTGGCCCGAGCTTAAAATTAGCCTGACCTGCTCTTATGAAAGTATCCAGTTCTCCCGCGATAATATTGATATCGATATTCGCCATGGGCTCTCACAATGGCCGACTCTGGTGGTCAAAACCATAAAAAATGAACGCATGCTCCCCTATAGCTCATCAACTTATTTAGCCAGCCGCGAAGTTCAGACTATTGAAGACTTACTGGCCTGCGATCTTATCCACTCCGACAGCACGCTGATCGGCTGGAGCAACTGGTTATCCTGGCACAAGGTTCGCGGCTGGAATAAGAGCTTTATTTTTAATTTTGACCGTTCCTATATGAGCATTGAGGCCGCACGCATGGGTATGGGCATTGTTCTTGAAAGTAATTTGCTGGCCGGTCAGAGCGTTCGGCAACGGCACCTCGAGCCGGTTTTTTCCAGCGACGCGAGTATGCCGGTTAACGCCCATCACTTCGTTTTGCCGCACCCTAACGAGCAAAAAGAGAAAGTGAAGATCTTTTTTAACTGGGTTGCCGAAGAGCTCAGTCATGAGGGATTTCATATCTAACCGTCGACGCTGGACAAAGCGGCAACCTGCGCCTAGAGTTAATCAATCGATTGATTAACTCTTTCCGCGTGATGACCACCACACCGACTACCAGCAAGGGAGAGCAGGCGAAAAGCCAGCTCATCGCCGCCGCTATCGCCCAGTTCGGCGAATACGGCCTGCACGCCACGACCCGCGATATTGCCGCCCAGGCCGGGCAGAATATCGCTGCGATCGCCTACTATTTTGGTTCTAAGGACGATCTCTATCTCGCCTGCGCCCAGTGGATCGCCGATTTTATCGAGCACAATTTCCGTCCCCACGCGCAGGCGGCGGAAGCGCTATTCGCTCAGCCTGTTCCGGACAAAGCCGCCATGCGCACTCTGATTCTGCGCGCCTGTCAGAATATGATTTTGCTACTGACCCAGGATGATACGGTTAACTTGAGCAAATTTATCTCCCGCGAACAGCTATCGCCGACTGCGGCCTACCGGCTTATCCACGATCAGGTCATTGCTCCGCTACACTGCTACCTGACCCGTTTAATCGCCGCTTATACCGGCCTTAACGCTGACAGCACGCAGATGGTGCTGCACACGCACGCGCTACTTGGCGAAGTGCTCGCCTTTCGTCTTGGTCGGGAAACGGTGCTGCGCCGCGCGGGCTGGGCTGAATTCGATCGGCAAAAAACCGAGCAAATTTTTGAAGTTATTACCTGCCATATAGATTTCGTTCTGGAAGGATTATCGCAAAGGGGTCTGGAGTCATGAAAAAACCGCTCATCGTCGTTGTGCTGCTTCTCCTGCTGGCCGCTGTCATTGGCGGAGGCTGGTGGTGGTACCAGAGCAGCCAGCAAAAAGAGCTCACGCTTTATGGCAACGTGGATATTCGCACCGTTAACCTGAGCTTTCGCGTGGGCGGACGGCTGGCGTCGCTCAGCGTCGACGAGGGCGATGCGATAAAAGCCGGGCAGACGCTGGGCGAGCTTGATCGCGCGCCCTACGAAAACGCCCTGCAGCAGGCGCAAGCCAACGTTTCCACCGCCCAGGCGCAGTACGACCTGATGATGGCGGGATATCGCTCGGAGGAGATTGCCCAGGCCGCCGCCGCGGTCAACCAGGCGCAGGCGGCTTACGACTATGCGCAGAACTTCTATCAGCGCCAGCTGGGGCTACGCAAAAGCAGCGCCATCTCCGCGAACGATCTGGAAAACGCCCGCTCCTCGCGCGATCAGGCCCAGGCGACGCTGAAATCCGCGCAGGATAAGCTGCGCCAGTATCGCGCGGGGAACCGTCCGCAGGAAATCGCCCAGGCCAGAGCCAGCCTCGAACAGGCGCAGGCCGCGCTGGCGCAGGCGAAGCTGGACCTGCACGATACCACGTTGACCTCGCCGTCCGACGGAACGCTGATGACCCGCGCCGTCGAGCCGGGCAGCATGCTTAGCGCGGGCGGTACCGTAATGACGCTGTCGTTAACCCATCCGGTATGGGTACGCGCCTACATCGATGAAACCAACCTGGGCCAGGCCCAGCCGGGGCGCGAAGTGCTGCTTTACACCGATAGTCGCCCGGATAAACCCTATCGCGGCAAAATCGGCTTCGTCTCCCCTACCGCTGAATTCACGCCGAAAACCGTGGAAACCCCGGACCTGCGCACCGATCTGGTTTATCGCCTGCGAATTGTGGTCACCGATGCCGACGACGCGCTGCGTCAGGGGATGCCGGTCACCGTCGCCTTCAGTCATGGAAACGGCCAATGAGCGAAGACGTGATTACGCTGAGCGGCCTGACCCGGAGCTTTGCCGGGATGGACCGCCCGGCCGTCGCGCCGCTGGACTGCACCATTCACTCCGGCTATGTGACCGGTCTGGTGGGCCCGGATGGCGCCGGAAAAACCACCCTGATGCGCATGCTCGCCGGGCTGCTGAAGCCCGACGCAGGCAGCGCAAAGGTGATCGGCTTCGACCCGATTGCTGACGATAGCGCCCTGCACGCTGTGCTCGGCTATATGCCGCAAAAATTCGGTCTGTATGAAGATCTGACGGTGATGGAAAATCTCACGCTCTACGCCGACCTGCGCAGCGTGACCGGCGAGGCGCGGGAGAAAACCTTCGCCCGGCTGCTGGAGTTTACCTCTCTCGGCCCCTTTACCGGCCGGCTGGCGGGTAAGCTTTCCGGCGGCATGAAGCAGAAACTCGGCCTGGCCTGTACCCTCGTCGGCGAGCCGAAGGTGCTGCTGCTGGATGAGCCCGGCGTCGGCGTCGACCCCATCTCACGCCGCGAGCTGTGGCAGATGGTACACGAGCTGGCGGGCGACGGGATGCTGATCCTCTGGAGCACCTCCTACCTCGACGAGGCCGAGCAGTGCCGGGACGTTCTGTTGATGAACGAGGGCCAGCTGCTTTACCAGGGAGCGCCAAAAGAGCTGACGCAGACCATGGCGGGACGCAGTTTTTTGATTTCCAGTACCCGGGAGAATAACCGCCGCCTGCTCCAGCGCACCCTGAAGCTGCCGCAGGTCAGCGATGGCGTCATTCAGGGTAAATCGGTACGCCTGATCATTAAAAAAGAGGCCAGCATCAGCGAAGTACAGAACGCTGCCGATATGCCGCCGCTGGAGGTCGCTGAAACCGCGCCGCGTTTTGAAGACGCCTTTATCGACCTGCTCGGCGGTGCCGGTACCGCCGAATCGCCGCTGGGCAAAATTATCCATACCGTGGAAGGCTCCCATGAGGACACGGTGATTGAAGCGCAGACCCTGACCAAGAAATTCGGCGATTTCGCCGCTACCGATCACGTCGATTTTCAGGTTAAACGTGGGGAGATTTTCGGTCTTCTCGGGCCTAACGGCGCGGGTAAGTCTACCACTTTTAAGATGATGTGCGGCCTGCTGGTCCCCACCTCCGGTAAAGCGCTGGTTCTGGGGATGGACCTGAAGGTCAGCTCCGGCAAAGCGCGTCAGCATCTGGGCTATATGGCGCAGAAGTTCTCGCTGTACGGTAACCTTTCCGTTGAGCAGAACCTGCGCTTCTTCTCCGGCGTATACGGCCTGCGCGGACGGGCGCAGAACGACAAAATCGCCAGCATGAGCGAGGCGTTCGGCCTGAAAAGCATCGCCAGGCAGGCCGCCGACGATCTGCCGCTTGGCTATAAACAACGCCTGGCGCTGGCCTGCTCGCTGATGCATGAGCCGGATATCCTGTTTCTTGACGAACCCACTTCCGGCGTCGATCCCCTCACCCGCCGCGAGTTCTGGCTGCATATCAACAGCATGGTCGATAAAGGCGTCACGGTGATGGTGACCACCCACTTTATGGATGAGGCGGAGTATTGCGATCGTATCGGTCTGGTCTATCACGGCAAATTGATCGCCAGCGGCACGCCGGACGATCTGAAGGCGCTGGCGGCGGATGAAAAACAGCCAGACCCGACGATGGAGCAGGCATTTATCACCCTCATCCATGACTGGGATAAGGAGAACGCCGGTGAGCGCTAAACTGCTATCGTGGCGGCGCGTACGCGCCCTGTGCGTGAAAGAGACGCGGCAGATCGTCCGCGACCCCAGCAGCTGGCTGATTGCGGTGGTGATCCCCCTGCTGCTGCTGTTCATTTTTGGCTACGGGATTAACCTCGACTCCAGCAAGCTGAGGGTGGGCGTGCTGCTGGAGCAGCAGAGCGAAGAGGCGCTGGATTTTGTCCATACCATGACCGGCTCTCCCTATATTGACGCCACCATCAGCGATAACCGCCAGGAACTGGTGCAGATGATGCAGGCGGGACGCATTCGCGCCCTGGTCACCCTACCGGTGGACTTCGACCAGAAGATGGCCCGTCCCGGCGACGACGCGCCGATCCAGCTCATCACCGACGGCAGCGAACCCAATACCGCTAACTTCGCCCAGGGCTACGTCGAAGGCATCTGGCAAATCTGGCAGCAGCAGCGGGCGGAAGATCGCGGTGAAACCTTCGAGCCGCTGATCGACGTGCAGATGCGCTACTGGTTTAACCCGGCCGCCATCAGCCAGCATTTTATTATCCCCGGCGCGATTACCATCATTATGACGGTGGTCGGCGCGATCCTGACGTCGCTGGTGGTGGCCCGCGAGTGGGAACGCGGCACGATGGAAGCGCTGCTGTCGACCGAAATTACCCGCGCCGAGCTGCTGCTGTGCAAGCTGATCCCCTACTATTTCCTCGGCATGCTGGCGATGCTGCTGTGTATGCTGGTGGCGGTGTTTATTCTCGGCGTGCCGTTCCGCGGTTCGCTGGTGATTCTGTTTTTTATTACCAGCCTGTTTTTGCTGAGTACCCTGGGCATGGGGCTGCTGATTTCCACCATCACCCGTAACCAGTTTAACGCCGCGCAGGTCGCGCTGAATGCCGCGTTCCTGCCGTCAATCATGCTCTCCGGATTTATTTTTCAGATAGACAGCATGCCGGCGATAATTCGCGCCGTGACCTACGTGATCCCGGCGCGCTATTTTGTCAGCACTCTGCAAAGCCTGTTTCTGGCGGGCAATATCCCGGTGGTGCTGTTGGTGAACGTGCTGTTCCTGATCGCCTCGGCGGTGATGTTTATCGGCCTGACGTGGCTGAAAACCAAACGACGTCTGGATTAATTTGCCTGCGCGCCCCCCGGTACAAGGGCTGGCAAACGGGTAGCCCGGATAAGCGCAGCGCAATCCGGGGATCACAAAGAGAGAATATGAGATGTTTCATCGCTTATGGACGTTAATCCGCAAAGAGCTACAGTCGCTGCTGCGTGAACCGCAGACGCGGGCGATTTTAATCATGCCGGTACTCATTCAGGTGCTGCTGTTCCCCTTTGCCGCCACGCTGGAGGTGACTAACGCCACCATCGCCATCTATAACGAAGACAACGGCAAGCACGCCGTGGAGCTGACCCAGCGCTTTGCCCGCGCTAAAGCCTTCACCCACGTCCTGCTGCTGAAAAGCCCTCAGGAGATAAGACCGACCATTGACGAACAAAAGGCGCTGCTGGTCGTGCGATTCCCGGCAGATTTTTCGCGCAACCTCGATACCTGGCAGACCTCCCCTCTCCAGCTGTTGCTTGATGGGCGCAACTCCAACAGCGCGCAGATCGCCGCGAACTATCTCCAGCAGATCGTCAAAAACTATCAGCAGGCGTTAATGGAAGGCAAAGCCAAACCAAACAACAGCGAGCTGGTGGTACGCAACTGGTATAACCCGAATCTCGATTACAAATGGTTCGTCGTGCCGTCGCTAATCGCCATGATCACCACCATCGGCGTGATGATCGTCACCTCGCTCTCCGTTGCCCGCGAGCGCGAACAGGGTACGCTCGATCAGCTGCTGGTCTCGCCGCTGGCAACCTGGCAGATCTTTATCGGTAAAGCGGTGCCGGCGCTAATCGTCGCGACCCTGCAGGCCACCATCGTGCTGGGAATTGGTATCTGGGCCTATCAAATCCCCTTTGCCGGCTCGCTGCTGCTGTTTTACTTTACGATAATTGTCTACGGCCTGTCGCTGGTAGGATTCGGCCTGCTGATTTCGTCACTGTGCTCCACGCAGCAGCAGGCGTTTATCGGCGTGTTCGTCTTTATGATGCCGGCAATTCTGCTCTCGGGCTACGTTTCCCCGGTGGAGAATATGCCGCAATGGCTGCAGGATTTGACGTGGATAAACCCGATACGTCACTTTACCGATATCACCAAGCAGATCTATCTGAAGGATGCGAGTCTGGAAATTGTGTGGGGAAGTTTGTGGCCGCTACTGGTCATAGCGGCCACCACCGGCTCAGCGGCGTATGCGATGTTCCGAAGAAAGATCGCGTAGTTTTTTATCTTTCGCCAGCAGTGAAACCACCGCCGGACCTGCCAGTATGGCCAGCCCGGCGAGGGCTAACAGCAGGTTGTTGTGCAGCACGCGCGACAGCAGCCACAGCACGATTACCGCCGCGCCGAAGTACCAGGTGGTGGTGAGCTCCTCAAGGAAATCACCGACGTCGCGCCAGCGCTCATCGTGGTGACGCTGCAAGAACAGCATCGACAGTAACGTGACGCCGTACAGCACGCACAAACCTAATCCGACGCGCACCAGCGCGCCGCTCATCCAACCCATCACCAGTACTGCCACGACCAGTAGATGCAACATAATCTGCCAGCAACTAAGACCCGTTGCGACGCGTACACGTTGTTGCCACTTCATGGCTTCTCTCCTGAAGGATTTTTCTCTGCTACTCAGAGTACCGCACTTTACGGAAAATTCCGTATCACCGCATCTTTTTGTGACCTCTACTACACTATTTCCTACAGGAAAGTGACATTGCCCAGAGAAATAAGGACAACCAAATGCCGCGATTTTCGCTAAACGTGCTGACAATTAACACTCATAAAGGGTTCACTGCCTTCAATCGCCGCTTTATTTTACCCGAGCTGCGCGAAGCGGTGCGTAGCGTCAGCGCCGACATTGTTTGCCTGCAGGAGGTGATGGGTGCGCACGAAATTCATCCGCTGCATATCGAAAACTGGCCGGATACGACCCACTATGAATTTCTTGCCGATACCATGTGGAGCGATTACGCCTACGGTCGCAATGCGGTTTATCCGGAAGGGCATCACGGCAACGCGGTACTTTCTCGCTTTCCTATAGAACATTATCAAAATCTGGATGTTTCGGTCGGCAACAGCGAAAAGCGCGGCCTGCTCTATTGCCGCATCGTCCCGCCCGAAAGCGGGATCGCTATCCATGTGATCTGCGCGCATCTGGGTCTGCGTTCTCATCAGCGCCAGGCCCAGCTGACGATGCTGGCGGACTGGGTAAACGGTTTGCCCGCGGGCGAGCCGGTGGTAGTGGCCGGTGATTTTAACGACTGGCAGCAGCAGGCTAACCGCCAGCTTAAAGCCCAGGCCGGGCTGGAGGAGATTTTTACCCGCGCCAGAGGGCGCCCGGCGCGAACTTTCCCGGTCAGCTTCCCTCTGCTGCGCCTCGACCGCATATACGTAAAAAACGCCCATGCCAGCCAGCCCAAAGCGCTGGCGTTAAAACAGTGGCGTCATTTGTCCGATCATGCACCGCTTAGCGTGGAGATACATCTGTGAAATGCAGCTGGCAGGAAGGAAACCGCATTCGGCTATTAGAAAATGGCGATAACTATTATCCGGCATTATTTGCCGCTATTGATCGCGCGCAGCAGCGGGTGATTCTGGAATCCTTTATCTGGTTCGAGGATGACGTCGGCAAGCAGCTGCATGCCGTGTTGCTCAAAGCGGCCCAGCGCGGCGTGCGCGTAGAAGTCCTACTGGACGGTTACGGCTCTCCGGATTTGAGCGAAAGCTTTGTGGGCGAACTGACGTCGGCCGGGGTGATTTTTCGCTACTACGATCCGCGCCCGCGGCTGCTCGGCATGCGCACCAATTTATTCCGCCGCATGCATCGTAAAATCGTGGTGATCGACGACGTTACCGCCTTTGTCGGCGGAATTAACTACTCCGCCGAGCATATGACCGATTACGGTCCCGAGGCCAAACAGGACTACGCCGTGCAGGTTGAAGGGCCGGTGGTGCTCGACATTCTGCAGTTTGAACTGGAAAACCTGCCCACCAGCGAAGCCACCCGCCGCTGGTGGCGCCGCCGTCGGCATAAGCCCGAAGTCAACCGCAATCCCGGCGAGGCTCAAGCGCTGTTTATCTGGCGGGATAATCAGGATCATCGCGATGATATCGAACGCCACTATCTGAAAATGCTGACCACCGCCCGCCGGGAAGTGATTATCGCCAACGCCTACTTTTTCCCCGGCTATCGGCTGCTGCATGCGATGCGCAACGCTGCCCGCCGCGGCGTACGCGTCAAGCTTATTGTCCAGGGCGAACCGGATATCCCGATTGTTAAATTCGGCGCACGTCTGCTGTACCACTACCTGGTCAAAGGCGGCGTGCAGATTTTTGAATATCGCCGCCGTCCGCTGCACGGCAAAGTGGCGCTGGCGGACGACCACTGGGCCACCGTCGGCTCCAGCAACCTCGACCCGCTCAGCCTGTCACTCAATCTGGAAGCCAACCTGGTGATACACGACCGCGAATTCAACCAGACGTTGCGCGATAATCTCAATGGCTTAATCGCCAACGACTGCCGCGAAGTGGATAAGCGCATTTTGTCGAAACGAACCTGGTGGCGGCTCGGGATTAGCGTGCTGGCGTTCCACTTCCTGCGCCACTTCCCCGCGTGGGTCGGATGGCTTCCGGCCCATACGCCCCTGCTGTCGCGCGTTCAGCCTCCGGTTCAGCCAGAAATTGAAACCCAAGATCGCGTGGACCCGGAAAACCAGGAGGTCAAATCCTGATGGCGAAATCTCACCCTCGCTGGCGGATGGCGAAAAAAATCCTGACGGTGCTCTTTTTTATCGCCGTCGTTGTGCTGCTGGTCGTTTACGCACAGAAAATCGACTGGCAGGAAGTGTGGAAAGTGATTCGTGATTACAACCGTACGGCGCTGCTCAGCGCCATAGGCCTGGTTATCGCCAGCTACCTGATCTATGGCTGCTACGACCTGCTGGGACGCGCCTACTGTGGCCACAAGCTGGCTAAACGCCAGGTGATGCTGGTGTCGTTTATTTGCTATGCCTTTAACCTGACGCTCAGCACCTGGGTGGGTGGGATTGGTATGCGCTATCGGCTCTACTCGCGCCTCGGCCTGAGCGGCGCAACCATTACCCGAATTTTTTCGCTGAGCATTACCACCAACTGGCTGGGCTATATTCTGCTCGGCGGCATCATTTTTAGCTCCGGCATGGTGAAGGTGCCCGAGCGCTGGTATATCAGTCAGTCGTCGCTGCAAATTCTCGGCGTCATTTTGCTGCTGATTTCCGCGTTCTATTTATGGGCCTGCGCCTTTGCTAAAAAGCGCCATCTGACGATAAAAGGCCAGCGGCTGGTTCTGCCCTCCTGGCGCTTCGCGATATTGCAGATGGCGGTTTCCAGCCTGAACTGGATGGCGATGGGGGCGATTATCTGGCTACTGCTGGGGCCGCAGGTGGACTATTTCCTCGTGCTCGGCGTGCTGCTGGTCAGCAGCATTGCGGGAGTTATCGTGCATATTCCGGCAGGGATTGGCGTGCTTGAGGCGGTGTTTATCGCCATGCTTTCCGGCGAAGAGATTTCGCGCGGCGCGATCATCGCCGCCCTGCTCGCCTATCGCGCGCTGTACTACTTCCTGCCGCTGCTGCTGGCGACCATCGGCTACCTGATTCTGGAGAGCCGGGCAAAGCATCTGCGGGCGAAAAACCAGCGCAAGCTGGCGGGTGAGAAGTAAAAAAGCCCCGGTCGCGGATGCTGACCGGGGCTGCAGTTTCATGCGGTTTGGTAGATATCGTGGATATCTGCCGCTATTTTATCCACTCCTCCGTTGATGAACTTGCCCGGAGGCGCTTCGCTGACCGGGCTACAAGTTCACCACCGTCTGAAATCCGGTAGCCCGGACAGATGCGCAGCATCGCCTCCGGGAACGAATTAACGACGGTTGCCGAAAATGCGCAGCAGCATCAGGAATAGGTTGATAAAGTCCAGATACAGCGTCAGAGCCCCGAGAATCGAGTATTTGCGCAGCGTCGACGTATCGCGAACGTCAATCTGCTCGCCGATATTTTTCAGCTTCTGGGTGTCATAGGCGGTCAGGCCGACGAATACGATCACCCCGATGTAGGTCACCGCCCACATCAGCGCTTCACTCTTGAGCCAGAAGTTAACCAGCGACGCCAGCACGATACCGATGAGCGCCATAAACAGCATATTGCCGAAGCCGCTCAGATCGCGTTTAGTGGTATAGCCGTAAAGGCTCATCACGCCAAACATCCCGCCGGCAACCACGAAGGTACTGGCGATCGATGAGTAGGTATAGACGAGGAATATACTGGATAAGGTGAGTCCGGTTAGCGCCGAATAGAGCATAAACAGGGTCGTCGCCATACCGGCGCTGAGGCGCTGCACCATGCCCGAGAGCACGAACACCAACCCCAACTGGGCGATAATTAGCCCAAAAAAGGTAATTTTGCTGGAAAAAACAAACATCATCACCGCCGGGGTGTTAGCGGCAAACCACGCGATAAACGCCGTGAGCAGCAGCCCGACCGTCATCCAGCCGTATACCTGCGCCATATAAGTTTGTAGCCCGCTGCGCCCCTGGACGATGGTACCGGAACGAGGATATCTGTCCATGACTGTCTCCTGATTAACGAAATTTATCTTCTAAGCGTACCACACTACCAGCGTTCTGCCGCCTTGCGGTCGCTATCTCGCGCATCCACCCAGCGCTCGCCTTCCGGCGTCGCCTCGCGCTTCCAGAACGGCGCGCGGGTCTTCAGGTAATCCATAATAAACTCTCCCGCCGCAAACGCGCTGCCGCGATGGGCGCTGGTGACGCCGACAAAGACAATCTCTTCCCCGGGCCACATTTCGCCGATACGATGAATCACCGTCACCCGGCCCAGCGGCCAGCGCTCGCGCGCCTGTTCCACGATCTCCGCCAGCGATTTTTCCGTCATTCCCGGATAGTGCTCAAGGGTCAGCGCTTTGACGCTGTCGCCAAGGTTGTGGTTGCGGACTTTACCGGTGAACGTCACCACCGCGCCGTCTTCATCGCGCTCGGCCAGCCAGGGATATTCCTCGCCGACTTTAAAGCGGTCATGGCTGACAATAATACGCGTCTGCGTCATATTAGCCCCCGGTAACCGGCGGGAAAAATGCCACTTCATCCCCGGGCGCCAGCGGATGATCAAAGGTCGTCAGCGTCTGATTTACCGCCGCCAGCAGTTTGCCCTCTTCCAGCGCCAGCGCCCAGCGGTCGCCGCGGGCGATGAGCTGCTGGCGAACGGCTTCAACCGTGGTCAGCCCGTTCGGTTCGAGAGTCAGGGAGTCGGTGCCGAGCAGTTCGCGCACCTGGGCAAAAAAAAGAACTTTAATCATGGCTAGCTTCCACTCTGAAATCGCCGGACTTACCGCCGCTTTTCGCCAGCAGGCGCACCGGGCCAATCACCATATCTTTCTGCACCGCCTTGCACATATCGTAAATGGTCAGCGCGGCAACGGAAGCGGCGGTCAGAGCTTCCATCTCGACGCCGGTTTTACCGGTCAAACGGCACAGGGATTCGATACGCACCCGGTTGTGCTCGGGCTGCGCCTGCAGATTCACTTCGACTTTGCTCAGCATCAGCGGATGACAAAGCGGGATCAGCTCCCAGGTGCGTTTGGCCGCCTGAATCCCGGCGATACGCGCGGTGGCGAAGACGTCGCCTTTGTGATGACTGCCGTCGATAATCATCGCCAGCGTCGTCGCCTGCATTTCAACATAGGCCTCGGCGCGCGCCTCGCGAACCGTCTCCGCTTTCCCTGAGACATCGACCATGTGCGCTTCGCCGGCGGCGTTAATATGGGTCAGCTGTGACATAAACTACTTCTTAAGATGAGAGATAAAGTTGCAAGGGCGCGTGCGCGCATCGAGCTGCGGCGCAATGATATTGTCCCATGCGGTACGACAGGCCTTGGTTGAACCAGGCATGGCAAAAATCAGCGTGCGGTTGGCTACCCCGGCAACGGCGCGGGATTGCAGGGTCGAGGTGCCAATCTCCTCAAAGGAGAGCATGCGGAATACCTCACCGAAGCCTTCCACCTCGCGGTCAAACAGCGGCAGCAGCGCTTCCGGCGCCTGGTCGCCGTCGGTAAAGCCGGTACCGCCGGTAATCAGCACCACCTGCACCTCATCGCCGGCAATCCACGCCGATACCTGGGCGCGAATGGCGTAGCGGTTCTCTTTAACAATCGCCTTATCGACGATGACGTGCCCCGCCTCCTGGGCGGCATCGCGCAGCCAGTGGCCGGAGGTGTCGTCCTCTTCGCCGCGTCGGCTGGAAACGGTGAGAATAGCAATACGGGTCGGGATAAACTCAGCGCTGGCCTGACTCATTAGATCGCTCCTTAAAATGCATTATCCGCCAATATACGACAGGTTCTGGGTAATACCGGTGTTGCCCTGATGCAGGAAATGGGTCTGTTTTTTATGGGTTAACGCTTCGGAAATCCGCGCTTCGAGCGCCGGCTGCTGCTGCTCATCGGCAAGCAGATCGCGCAGATCGACGCCGCCTTCGCCAAACAGGCACAGGTGCAGTTTTCCTACGGAAGAGACGCGCAGACGGTTGCAGGTGGCGCAGAAGTCTTTTTCATAAGGCATGATCAGGCCGATTTCCCCGGCATAGTCGGGGTGGCAAAACACCTGCGCCGGACCATCGCTACGCTGGCGGATCTGATGGATCCAGCCGCGGCGCAGCAATTCATCACGCAGCACCATGCCGGATATATGATGGCGGCGGAACAGTTCACTGCCTTCGCCGGTTTCCATCAATTCGATAAAACGTAGCTGAATGCGGCGCGGCTGGATCCACGCGAGAAAGGTATCAAGCTGATGATGGTTAACATCGCGCATCAGCACGGTATTGACCTTCACTTTTTCGAAGCCAGCGGCAAATGCGGCATCGATGCCGTCCATCACCTGACGAAATTTGTCCTGGCCGGTTATAGCATGAAACTGACGGGCGTCGAGGCTATCCACGCTGACGTTAATCGCCGTCAGTCCGGCATCGCGCCAGCTTTCAACATCCCGCGCCAGCCGGTAGCCGTTAGTGGTGACCGCAATCTGGCGAATAGAGGGGTTTTCCCGCACGGCGGCGATGATGTCGGTAAAATCGCGTCGCAGAGAGGGTTCACCGCCGGTCAGGCGCACCTTTTCGGTTCCCAGAGCGGAGAAAGCCCGCGTGACGCGACGCACTTCATCGACGCTGAGAAAGCCTTTATTGGTGACGGCGCCGGGCTTATAGCCATCGGGGAGACAGTAGGTGCAACGAAAGTTGCATACGTCGGTAATCGACAAACGCAGATAGTAAAACTTCCGCGCAAATGCATCGGTAAGCTGTGAAGCCATAGACACCTTTCCAAATACGGGAGACGCGGTCATTTCTTTTCGCGCCCTGGTGGCAACCGAAGTTGTCACGGCCAAAGCACCATATCTTTCGACACAGGCACAGAGGCTAGAGTGTTAGTGGGTTACGCCGAATAGTAGCGCGGAAACCAGGGTTATGCCATACCCACATTTCGTTATGTAACGATGTATATAACGGATTTATCTCGCTTTTTTACGACTAAGCGTGTGAGAAAGCAGCGTAATTTATCCCTCCCTTCTTTGCCTTCGGGCGGTAACAGACCCGTTGAGTATTTTATTTTTCCCGCGTAGTAGGTTATCTGGAGCGCAAAAGCTCTAAAAATATCACCCTGGCAATCGGCGGGAATTCACCAGTACGCTGATATTCTCGCCATTGCCACGCTAAAATATCCTTCATACCTGGAGAGAACGGACATCGTTTTTTAAGGTGAAATCAGTTACTGTGAGCCCGATTAATTGAGATAAGGATTTTTATGCGCAATCGTACTTTCGCCGATCTTGATCGCGTTGTGGCTCTCGGCGGCGGACACGGGCTGGGACGGGTAATGTCATCACTTTCTTCGCTGGGTTCGCGCCTGACGGGCATTGTGACTACAACCGATAACGGCGGATCAACAGGACGTATTCGCCGCGCGGAAGGCGGCATCGCCTGGGGCGATATGCGCAACTGTATTAATCAGTTAATTGCTGAACCCAGCGTGGCCTCGGCGATGTTTGAATACCGTTTTAGCGGTAACGGCGAACTTTCCGGGCATAACCTCGGAAACCTGATGCTTAAGGCCCTCGATCATCTGAGCGTTCGGCCGCTTGAAGCGATCAATTTGATCCGCAATTTACTGAAGGTCGATGCGTTTCTGATCCCGATGTCGGAACAGCCGGTCGATCTGATGGCTATCGATCAGGACGGGCACGAAATTTACGGCGAAGTCAATATCGATCAGTTGGCCTGCGTACCGCGCGAGCTTATGCTCTCCCCGCCGGTGCCCACAACCCGGGAGGCGCTAGAAGCTATCGCCGAAGCCGATTTAATCCTCATTGGCCCCGGCAGTTTCTATACCAGCCTGATGCCGATTCTGCTGCTTGATGAACTGGCGCAAGCGCTGCGCCGCACGCCCGCGCCAATGGTATTTATCGATAACCTCGGCAAAGAGCATAGCCCGGCGGCCAGCCTGACGCTGGCCGACAGGGTCGCCATTATGGAGCAACAAATCGGCAAACGAGTAATTGACGCGCTGGTTGTCGGCCCGAAAGCCGATACCGCAGGGGTTGAACAGCGGGTCATCATTCAGACGCCGCTGGACGCCAGCGATGTGCCCTATCGCCACGATCGGCAGCTATTACGCAACGCGCTGGAACAGGCCATTCAGGCGTTAGGTTAATCCTCAAGCGGCTTAATTGTGGCGGCAAAAGCTGGCTGGCTTAAAATCTTAAGGTTGTCTTAAAAAAGAATCGGCAGGATAGCGAACATCTCTTCATGTGGACGTTCGCTATGTCGTTATTTTCTTTACGTCGGCCGGTACTCAGCCGTACGGCCTATTTGCTTCTGTTCGCCTGCTATATCGGCCTCGCGCTGAATCTTGCTTTCTATCGCCAGGCATTTACCCTGCTGCCGGTTAACGGTCTGCATAACTGGCTGGTATTCCTCAGTATGCCGATAGTGGCCATCAGCGTGATGAATATCATCACCACTCTCGCCTCGTTCCTGAAGCTCGACCGCCTCGTGGTTAGCCTGTTTATTTTGCTCAGCGCCTCGGCCCAGTATTTTATCTGGACCTTCGGGGTGGTTATCGATCGGGCGATGATTACCAATATTTTCGATACCACGCCCGCGGAGAGCTTTGCGCTGCTCTCCGGGAAAATGGTGCTGATACTGGGGCTTTCCGGCATTCTGGCCGTCGTCGCGGCATGGTGGATCAAAATTCGCAAACCGCAGACGCTTTGGCGCAGTCTTGCCGTACGGCTGGTGAGCATCGCGGTTTCAGCGCTGCTGATTATTCTGGTCGCCGCCCTCTTCTATAAAGATTACGCTTCGCTGTTTCGCAACAACAAAGAGCTGGTAAAGTCCCTGAGCCCGTCAAACAGCATTGTGGCGGTGAATTCATGGTATGCGCATAACAGAATGGACAATCTTCCGCTGGTCAAAATTGGCGAAGACGCCGTTCAGAAGCCGCAGATGCGCAGCGGACCGCGGAAAAATCTGACCATTGTAGTGTTAGGTGAAACTTCGCGGGCGGCCAACTTCTCCCTGAACGGCTACTCTCGCGAGACCAACCCGCGTCTGAAGCAGGATAACGTGATCTATTTCGCTAATACGACTTCCTGCGGCACCGCTACCGCGGTTTCCGTCCCCTGCATGTTCTCTAATATGCCGCGCGCCCACTATGATGAAGAGCTGGCGCATCATCAGGAAGGCGTGCTGGATATCCTGCAACGGGCGGGAATTAAAGTGCAGTGGAATGACAACGACGGCGGCTGTAAAGGGGCCTGCGACCGGGTGCCGCACGAAAACGTCACCGATCTTAAGCTGAGCGGCCAGTGCATCGACGGCGAGTGCTACGACGAAGTGCTGTTCCATAATCTGGATAGCTATATCGATAATCTACAGCAGGACGGGATTATCGTTCTGCATACCATCGGCAGCCACGGGCCGACCTACTACAATCGCTATCCGGCGCAGTTTAAACAGTTTACGCCGACCTGCGATACCAATGAGATCCAGAGCTGCACCCAGCAACAGCTCACTAATACCTACGACAACACGATTTTGTATGTCGATTATGTGGTCGACAAAGCGATAAAATTACTGCAGTCGAAGCAGGATAAATTTACCACCAGCCTGGTATATCTCTCGGATCACGGAGAGTCGCTTGGCGAGGATGGGGTGTATTTGCACGGGCTGCCGTGGTCCATTGCGCCGGATACGCAAAAACATGTGCCCATGCTGCTGTGGTTGTCAGCGGATTATCAACAGCGCTATGGGGTCTCCAGCCAGTGTTTGCAGCAAAAAGCGAAAACCCAAACGTATTCGCAGGATAACCTTTTCTCCACCCTGCTCGGTCTGCTCGGGGTCAGCACTCACGAGTACCAGGCAACAGACGATATTTTAACGCCATGTAGAGAGGCAGGCCGATGAAAATTTTAGTCATTGAAGACGATGCGCTCCTGTTACAAGGATTAATTCTGGCGATGCAAAGCGAGGGCTACGTGTGCGACGGCGTCTCTACCGCCCACGAAGCCGCGCTCTCGCTGGCCAGCAACCACTACAGTCTGATGGTGCTTGACCTCGGGCTGCCCGATGAGGACGGCCTGCACTTTCTGGCACGCATGCGGCGAGAGAAGTTTAGCCAGCCGGTGCTGATCCTCACCGCCCGCGATACCGTCGATGAACGTATTAGCGGCCTGGATACCGGCGCGGATGACTATCTGGTTAAACCCTTCGCTCTTGAAGAGCTTAACGCGCGCATCCGCGCCCTGCTGCGTCGCCACAACAATCAGGGCGATAACGAGCTGACTATCGGTAACCTGCGCCTGAACGTCACCCGGCGGCTGGTCTGGCTCGGCGAACAGTCCCTGGATCTAACCCCGAAAGAGTACGCGCTGCTCTCCCGCCTGATGATGAAGGCGGGCAGTCCGGTACACCGCGAAATTCTTTATAACGATATCTACAGCTGGGACAACGAACCGGCCACTAATACGCTGGAAGTGCATATCCATAATTTACGCGATAAGGTGGGTAAATCGCGGATCCGCACCGTCCGCGGCTTCGGCTATATGCTGGTCGATAATACAGGAGCCGAATAACGCTATGGCTCTGTTTGTCAGTAAAAACTGGACCATGCGCCATCGGCTGCTGCTGACCATTGGCGCGATACTGGCGGTTTGCCAGCTCATCAGCGTGTTCTGGCTGTGGCATGAAAGCCAGGAACAGATTCAGCTGCTGGTGGCCAGCGCCATCGAAGGTCATAATAATCAGAAGCATATTGAGCATGAGGTTCGTGAAGCGGTAGCCAGTCTGCTGATCCCGAGCCTGCTGATTATCGGCCTGGCGCTCTATATCTCCCTGCTGGCGGTGAAAAAAATCACCAGGCCGCTATCCCGCCTCCAGCAGGAACTTGAAAGCCGTACCCCGGATAACCTGCGGCCTATCGCCCTGCAAGAGTCGGTGCCCGAAGTCACCGCGGTCACTACCGCGATTAATCAGCTGGTCTCCCGCCTTAACTTAACGCTCGATCGCGAGCGCCTGTTTACCGCCGACGTCGCCCATGAGCTGCGCACGCCCCTGGCCGGATTGCGTCTGCATCTGGAGCTGCTGGCGAAAGTGCATGGCGTTAGCGTCGCCCCGCTGATCCAGCGCCTCGATCAGATGACCAACAGCATTAATCAACTGCTTCAGCTGGCGCGGGTCGGCCAGTCTTTCTCCGCCGGCAGCTATCAGCAGGTCAGGCTGAAGGAAGATGTGATCGAGCCGCTGCGCAGCGAACTGGAGACGATGCTGGAACAGCGTCAGCAAAAGCTGGTGGTCAGCGACAAAGAGGGTGAAGCGATAGTGTCAGGTGACGCCACGCTGGTGCAGGTGATTTTACGCAATCTGGTAGAAAACGCGCATCGTTACAGCCCGACGGGTTCGACGATTAAAGTGTCGATAGCCCCCGGCTCCACGCCGGTTCTGGCGGTAGAAGATGAAGGTCCGGGCATTGATGAGGCCAAAAGCGGTGAATTGAGCAAAGCGTTCGTCCGCATGGACAGCCGCTACGGTGGTATCGGGCTCGGGTTAAGCATCGTCACCCGCATCGCCCAGCTGCACGACGCCCAGTTCTTTTTACATAACCGTCAGCCCGGGCCCGGCGTTCGCGCGTGGGTGCTTTTTCCCGACACGGTCCGTCAGAACGTCAGCACCCATTGATGAAAAAAGGCAACGACGATAACAAAAGCGCAGGTGACTGCCAGATATTCGCGGAAGGTTAATTTTTGCATGGCGCTATCCTCAGTAGATTGAGGATAGTTTCGCCAAACAATATTAAGCCAACATTAAGCATCACGGAAAATCGCGACAGAGGGGCAATAAATAGACAAAACGTGTTGCGCCTCGTTTTGGCTCATGCGCTCGCTTTTCTCTCGGGTGGTGGCTAACGCCTTACCCGCCCCACGAAAAACACCGCCCGTCCCCCCTGAAGCACCGGTAAAGCCCGGGCGATATTTATCTGGCAACTCCGCTACGAAGCGGCGATAAACAGATCGCGCAGCTGATGAAGCTGGTCGCGAATTTGCGCCGCCTCTTCGAACTCCAGATTCTGCGCGTGCTGCATCATCTGCGCTTCCAGCTCGTGGATCTTCTGCTGCAGCGCCTTCGGCGTGAGCGCCACGACATCCGCCTCAACCGGCGAGCGAGACTTGCCGCGCCCCTTAGTTTTCGTTTTGGCAATATTCTGACCGAGCGCCAGAATGTCGACCACTTTCTTATTCAGCCCCTGCGGAACAATACCGTGCTCTTCGTTATAGGCCTGCTGCTTCTCGCGGCGACGTTCGGTTTCACCGATCGCTTTCGCCATTGACGGCGTAATTTTATCGCCATAGAGAATCGCTTTACCGTTGATGTTGCGCGCCGCGCGGCCAATGGTCTGAATCAGCGAGCGTTCAGAGCGCAGGAAGCCTTCTTTATCGGCGTCCAGGATCGCCACCAGCGAGACTTCCGGCATATCCAGACCTTCACGCAGGAGGTTGATCCCTACCAGCACGTCAAACTCGCCGAGGCGCAGATCGCGGATAATCTCCATACGCTCGACGGTATCGATATCCGAATGCAGATAGCGCACCCGCTCGCCGTGCTCTTCCAGATATTCGGTTAAGTCTTCCGCCATCCGTTTGGTCAGCGTGGTGACCAATACGCGCTCGTTGATCGCGGTACGCAGGCGAATTTCCGACAGCAGGTCGTCGACCTGAGTGGCTACCGGGCGCACTTCGATGACCGGATCCAGTAGCCCGGTCGGGCGGACAACCTGGTCGACGACTTCGTCGCCGGATTTATCCAGCTCATAGGCGCCCGGCGTTGCCGAAACGTAGATCGTTTGCGGCGCCAGGGCCTCAAACTCTTCAAACTTCATCGGACGGTTATCCAGCGCGGACGGCAGACGGAAACCGTACTCCACCAGCGTCTCTTTACGCGCCCGGTCTCCGCGGTACATGCCGCCGATTTGCGGAATCGTGACGTGGGATTCATCAATCACCAGCAGACCATCCGCCGGCAGGTAGTCGAACAGCGTGGGCGGCGGCTCGCCCGGCCCGCGCCCTGACAGATAGCGCGAGTAGTTTTCAATCCCCGAGCAGTAGCCTAGCTCGTTCATCATTTCGAGATCGAACTGGGTACGCTGGCTGAGGCGCTGCTCTTCCAGCAGCTTATTGTTTTCCAGCAGCACCTTACGCCGCTCCGCCAGCTCGGTTTTGATCTCTTCCATCGCCTGGACAATACGTTCGCGCGGAGTGACGTAGTGGGTTTTCGGGTAGACGGTAAAGCGCGGTATCGTCGACTCGATGTGGCCGGTGAGCGGGTCGAACAGCGACAGGCGCTCGACTTCTTCATCGAACAGCTCTACGCGCAGCGCGACGTCGTCAGACTCCGCCGGGAAGATATCGATCACCTCGCCGCGCACGCGGAAGGTACCCCGCTGGAAGGCCTGATCGTTGCGGGTATACTGCAGTTCAGCCAGGCGGCGCAAAATGGCGCGCTGGTCGATGATCATGCCGACCGTCAGGTGCAGCATCATCTTCAGATAGAGGTCCGGATCGCCGAGGCCGTAGATGGCGGAGACCGAGGCAACCACCACCACGTCACGACGCTCCAGCAGCGCTTTGGTTGCCGACAGACGCATCTGTTCAATATGTTCGTTTACCGAAGCATCTTTCTCGATGAAGGTGTCCGAGCTTGGCACATAGGCTTCCGGCTGATAGTAGTCGTAGTACGAGACGAAATACTCCACCGCGTTCTCCGGGAAGAACTCTTTCATCTCGCCGTATAGCTGCGCCGCCAGCGTTTTGTTCGGCGCCAGCACCATCGTCGGGCGCTGCAGGTCGGCAATGACGTTGGCGATGGTAAAAGTTTTACCTGAGCCGGTCACCCCGAGCAGCGTTTGATGCGCCAGGCCATCTTCCAGCCCCTCTTCCAGGCGACGAATGGCTTCCGGCTGGTCGCCGGAGGGACGGAAAGCAGAATGCAGCTTGAACGGTTTACTCATCTATCAGGACCTGAAGAAGGGTTGAACGGCAGGTTTTTAATTCTACTCGCCAGCACAGCTTTTGCCAATAAAAAATACTGGATATAAAAACAGTATCCTATTATCGTATCCGGGCGAATCAGCCCTTTTTGCCGTCAGAATAGACGAATAAATAGCGCTTTTGCGCATAATCCACCACTCTGTGGGGTTATCCCCAGAAAGTATTGACATTTAACATTTGTCAAGCGAGTGGATGAATGTTTTATGGCAGCCGGTGACACTTTTCTTACAGGCATTGCTTTTATTTAAGCATTTGAAATTTAATGAAATTTAATAAAAGACGGGTTTCGCGTCAATTCGCCCGCAGGCCGCGTAGTCTCTAGCTTACCGCAAGTTTTCTAACTCTAATACACAAGGTTATCCACAGGAATAGTGGATAACTGTCTGCAGCCCCTGACCCAAGCCACCCGAACAAAACCGAGCGGACCGGCAAAACCCGCTGCGAAAAAAATTTATTGAATTTTTTTTGCTGTTTATCGGCAAAGATTAGCTGGATTTTTTATTATTTTTTGCACCACATTCCAGCGCGCGGGCACCGGGAAAGTGCAAGCGCCGTCCGCTTTCTGACGCCGCCGCCTGCATTCAACGGCAAAAACCGAGAGTTCTTTTTCCTGGCAAGAGATTTGCAGCATCTTCTCGTCGCCTGATATCTCAGGAAAGGAGAAAACGTCTATGTTGAGTCTACGTGCCGTGAATCACTATTACGGAAGCCAGCACACGCTGTGGAATGTTGACCTTGAACTCTGGCCGGGGAAATGCACCTGCGTGATGGGGCGTCAGGGCATGGGTAAAACCACGCTGGTTAACTGTATTACCGGGCATCTGCCGGTCGCCAGCGGCAGTATGACCTGGCAGGACGCGGGGGCGGCTCCTTATGACCTGATGCCGCTCTCCGCCCAGTCGCGCAGCGCTATCGGCATAGGCTACGTCCCGCAGGATAAACGTATTTTTTCGCAGCTAAGCGTTGAGGAAAATCTGCATATAGCCCTTGCTGCGGGCGGCGAATCCGCATCGGGCATGGCCGGAGAGATTTATGAGCTCTTTCCGGAGCTTTACGCGCTGCGCCAAAGTAAAGGGATTACCCTGACCGCCGACGACCAGTACCAGCTGGCGCTGGCGAGGGCGTTGATAACCCGCCCGCGCCTGCTGATCCTCGACGAACCCTCACGCGGCGGCGGCCCACGCTT
Source organism: Klebsiella sp. HMSC09D12 (assembly GCF_001808475.1). Taxonomy (NCBI): domain Bacteria; kingdom Pseudomonadati; phylum Pseudomonadota; class Gammaproteobacteria; order Enterobacterales; family Enterobacteriaceae; genus Klebsiella; species Klebsiella sp. HMSC09D12. The sequence goes on from NZ_KV793483.1 coordinate 96,046, forward strand.
TTTACACAAGCTCGGGGATTTACTGGTACGGTTGAACCGCGATATTGGCCTGACGGTGCTGATCGCCGAACAACACCTGCCGTTTATCCGTCGGGTGGCGGATCGTTTCTGTCTCCTGCACTGCGGACGCAGCGTGGCCCAGGGCGACGTTATGCAGTTGGATGCGCCGCTGCTGGCAAAATGGATGACGCCGGATCCAGCGCGCTGAGATCGAGATACTGGCCGAGATCCTCGCGCTGCTGCGCATTCGCCAGCCACGGAATTTCTCCAAGCAGCGGCGCGGGCAGTACGCGCTCTAGCGTTGCCAGATATTCAGAGTGACGCTTGCCCGGCGGCTGGATATCGTTAGCGATCCATCCCGCCAGCGGCAATCCGGCCTGCTGCACCGCCTGAGCGGTCAGCATCGCGTGGTTGATGCACCCCAGCTTGACCCCGACGACGAGAATCACCGGTAGCCGCTCCGCCTGTACCCAATCGGCAAAGGTCAGCGTTTCTGACAGCGGCGTAAACCAGCCCCCCGCCCCTTCCACCAGTACCCAATCAGACCATTCCTCCAGTTCGCGCAGACCCGCAGAGATCGCGGCGGCGTCAATCGGCCTCCCTTCATCGGCGCTAATGATATGCGGCGAGGTCGGCTCGGCAAAGGTAAAGGGATTAACCTGTTCGTAGCGCAGCACCGCGCGGCTATTGCGCTGCAGGGCCAACGCATCTTCATTGCGCAATCCCTGCGCCGTATGGTCGCTGCCGGAGGCCACCGGTTTATAGCCCGCGCTATGAAATCCCGCGCGGTTAGCCGCCTGCAGCAGCGCGCAGCTGGCGACGGTTTTCCCCACTTCGGTGTCGGTACCGGTAACGAAAAAACGTTTAATCACGTTCGATGACTCCTGTAAAAAGTTGGTACGTCAGCGGACTTTGTCCCTGCTGCTGCGGCCAGGCGAGCTGAAGCTGCCGCAGCTTACCGCGGCTGAGCGGCGCAGGGCTGCGTCCGTGGTGCAGATGGGTAGCGCCGATGCCTTTCAGCGAGCGCATCGCGCTGAGCGCATCGGTAAACGGCAGCGTAATGGCATGGACGCGGCCGGTCGCGCGGCGACCGGCCAGCGCATCACGCACCGCCTGCTCGCTGAGAAAACGGTTGGCGTGCGGCTGCTCATCGATAGCGCGCCAGGCCTGGTTCAGCTCTGGCAAAGAGCCCGCCAGTAGGGTACTGAACGCCACGCGTCCGCCGGGCCGCACCACCCGGGAAAGTTCGTCAAGGGCGGTGACGAGGTTGTCGCACCACTGCACCGCCAGGTTGCTCCACGCCAGGTCGACGCAGCCGTTCGCCAGCGGCAGCGCTTCGATGTCGCCTTCGACGTAGCGATGCGCGCAGCCGCCGCGGCGGGCTTCTGCCAGCATGTCGACGGAAAGGTCCAGCGCCGTCACCCAACTCCCCGCATCAACCCAGAAGCGGCTCATGCTACCGGGGCCGCAGCCCGCGTCCAGCACCTCGGGGAAGGTTTTAATATCGAGCTGCGCCAGCAGCAGAGAGGCGCTACGCCGCTGTAATTCGTCATGCCGGGCGTACTGTCCCGCCGCGCGGCCAAACGCCGCCGCTACCGCGCGTTTATTCACCACCGTCATGCAGTACCTCCAGCAGCCGGGCAATATCGGCGGAATCGTGCGCAGCGGTCAACGTCAGGCGCAGGCGGGCGCTACCGACGGGAACCGTCGGCGGGCGGATTGCCGTCGCCCAGCAGCCGCGCTCGCGTAGACAGGCTGCCAGCCGCAGCGCGCGAGCGTTATCGCCGACGATCAGCGGCTGAATCGCGCTGTCAGAATGGGTCAGTTCGCCGGGATAATGGGTCATTTCGCGGCGAAAATCTGCAATATGGCCAGCCAGCTTTTCCCGCCGCTGCCGGCCATCGTCACTACGTATCACCCCCAGCGCGGCGCTGAGCGCCACTGCCTGCGCCGGGGGCATGGCGGTGCTGTAAATGAGATGGCGGGCAAACTGCAGCAGATAATCCGCCAGCGCTTCGCTGCAGAGGACCGCCGCCCCGCTGACGCCAAACGCTTTACCGAAGGTGACGATCAGCAAATCCGGATGAACCTGCTGGCTATAACAGCTGCCCCGCCCCTCTTCGCCGAGCGCGCCGATACCGTGCGCGTCGTCAACCAGCAGAAGCGCCCCGGCCACCCGCGACGCTTGCTGAACCTCCGCCAGCGGCGCGCTATCGCCGTCCATGCTAAAAATGCCTTCAGTCACCACCAGCTGCTGACCGGATAGCGGTTTCGCCAGCAGATCCCGCAGATGTCGGGAGTCATTGTGCTGAAAACGCCGCAGCTGCGCCGGGCTAAGGCTGGCGGCTTCCAGCAACGAGGCGTGGCTGAGACGATCGGCGACAATCCGATCCTCTTTGCCCGCGAGAGCGGCAATCACCGCCTGATTCGCGGCAAAGCCGGAATTAAACAGCAGCGCGCGCGGATAGCCCAGCCAGTCGGCCAGTTGCTCCTCCAGCACGCGGTGCGCCTCGCTGTAGCCGCTGACGTGGCCGGAACCGCCGCTGCCGACGCCGTAGCGCTCCGCGCCCTGCTGCCAGGCCTTGACGATAGCCGGATGCTGACTGAGACCCAGATAATCGTTGCTGGAAAAATTGAGCCAGCGCTGCCCTTCACGAATAAGCCAGCGTCCTGCGCCCTGGGTCACCGGCAGGCGACGGCGCAACGCATCCGCCGCCTGCCGCTCCGCCAGCGCTTGTTCGATACGGTGCTGCCAGCTCATAGCGCCGCCGCGTTGTAATATTCCTCGGTATCCGGGTTCATCAATGCCTGCTCCAGGCGCTGCTGTTGGGCGTTATCGCCTTCCAGCACCGCGGTCTGCTGCGGGTTGATCCCCAGCTTGCGGAACAGCTGCAGGTCTTTATCCTCTTCCGGGTTTGGCGTGGTCAGCAGCTTGCAGCCGTAGAAAATCGAGTTCGCCCCGGCCATAAAGCACATCGCCTGGGTCTGTTCGTTCATCTGTTCGCGACCGGCTGAAAGGCGCACGTGCGAGGTCGGCATCATGATGCGCGCAATGGCGATAGTACGAATAAAATCAAAGGCATCAACGTCGTCATTATCCGCCAGCGGCGTGCCTTTGACCTTTACCAGCATATTAATCGGCACGCTTTCCGGCGGCGTCGGCAGATTGGCCAGCTGCAGCAGCAGCCCGGCACGGTCTTTGACCGTTTCCCCGAGCCCGACAATACCGCCGGAGCACACTTTAATTCCGGCATCGCGCACTTTGTCGAGGGTATCGAGGCGCTCCTGATAAGTACGGGTGGTAATAATATTGCCGTAGAACTCCGGCGAGGTATCGAGGTTGTGGTTGTAGTAATCCAGGCCGGCGCCTGCCAGACGCTGCGCCTGGCTCTCGTTCAGCGTGCCAAGCGTCATACATGCCTCCAGCCCCAGCGCTTTCACCCCTTTTACCATCTGCTCAAGATACGGCATATCGCGATCGTTCGGGTTCTTCCACGCCGCGCCCATACAGAAGCGGGTTGAACCGGCTTGTTTCGCCTGCCGCGCCGACTCCAGCACCTGCTCAACCTCCATCAGGCGTTCGGATTCAAGGCCGGTTTTATAGCGCGCGCTTTGCGGGCAGTATTTGCAATCTTCCGGGCAGGCGCCGGTCTTAATCGACAGCAGCGTGCTGACCTGAACCTGGCGCGGGTCGAAGTGTTGACGGTGGACCTGCTGCGCTTCAAACAGCAGATCCAGAAATGGTTTATTAAATAACTCAGTGACTTGCGACATTGTCCAACGTGGGTGGTGAGCCATTAGCCTCTCCAAAAGTCGTACACGTTCTATTTCACACAGCCTCTTTGTTGGCTGCACTCGCGCACCCCAGTCACATAGTGAACTTTGCTCATGGGGGTTTTCTCGTTTGCCGCCTCGATGCAGCGCGAAATATTTTGTGTACGATTCATTGTAAGTTCAGTGTAGACTTGTAAACCTAAATGTTTTCAAAATGGTTTACAAGTCGATTATGACAACGGACGATCTCGCTTTCGATCGGCGCCACATCTGGCACCCTTACACTTCAATGACTTCACCGCTGCCGGTCTATCCGGTAGTGGCCGCCCACGGCTGCGAGCTGACCCTCGCCGGCGGCGAGCAGCTGGTTGACGGCATGTCGTCCTGGTGGGCGGCGATTCATGGCTACAATCACCCGCGCCTGAATGCGGCGATGAAAGCGCAGATCGACCAGATGTCGCACGTCATGTTTGGTGGGATAACCCACCCTTCGGCGGTGGCCCTGTGCCGCCAGCTGGTAGCGATGACCCCGGAAAGCCTTGAGTGCGTGTTCCTCGCCGATTCCGGCTCCGTTGCCGTCGAAGTGGCGATGAAAATGGCGCTACAGTACTGGCAGGCGAAGGGCGACCCGCGCCGGCGCTTTCTTACCTTCCGCAACGGCTATCACGGCGATACCTTCGGCGCCATGTCGGTCTGCGATCCGATGAACTCAATGCACAGCCTGTGGCAAGGTTATTTGCCGGATAACCTCTTCGCCCCGGCGCCGCAGAGCCGCTTCGACGGCGACTGGGATGAGCGGGATATGGCGCCGTTCGCCCGACTGATGGCCGCCCATCGTCATGAAATCGCCGCGGTGATCCTCGAGCCGATTGTTCAGGGCGCGGGCGGAATGCGGATGTACCATCCCGAGTGGCTCCGGCGGATCCGCAGAATGTGCGATCGCGAAGGTATCCTGCTGATCGCCGATGAGATTGCCACCGGGTTCGGCCGCACCGGTAAGCTGTTTGCCTGCGAGCACGCGGGGATTACGGCGGATATTCTGTGCCTTGGCAAAGCGCTGACCGGCGGCACCATGACGCTCTCCGCCACCCTCACCACGCGTCAGGTGGCGGAAACCATCAGCGACGGTGAAGCGGGCTGCTTTATGCACGGACCGACCTTTATGGGCAATCCGCTGGCCTGCGCGGTGGCGACCGAGAGTCTGCGTCTGCTGGAAAGCGGCGAGTGGCAGCAGCAGGTGGCGGGGATCGGAGTGCAGCTCAACGCCGAGCTGGCCCCGGCGCGCGAATCTGAACAGGTTGCCGACGTGCGGGTCTTAGGGGCGATTGGCGTGGTTGAGACGCATCGACCGGTTAATATGGCTACCCTGCAGCGCTTCTTCGTCGAACAAGGCGTGTGGATACGCCCGTTCGGTCGCCTGATCTATCTGATGCCGCCGTACATCATTACGCCGGAGCAGCTAAGCCGCCTGACGCGGGTGGTTAACATCGCCGTTCAGGATGAAACATTTTTTAGCGAATAAGAGACGGTAAAGGCGCGGCGCACGCGCTACACTTCTTTGCTAATCAGTGAATTAATGCGAGGAGAGACGATGAAATTAATCAGTCATGATTTGCAGGACGGCGAGAAGCTGCCTAATCGCCATGTCTTCAACGGCATGGGCTACGATGGCGATAATATTTCACCGCACCTGGCGTGGGATGAGGTGCCGGCCGGCACTAAAAGCTTTGTGGTGACCTGTTTCGATCCCGATGCGCCGACCGGTTCCGGCTGGTGGCACTGGCTGGTGGCCAACCTTCCCGCCGATACCCGCGTGTTACCGCAGGGAGCCGGTTCCGGCCAGGCCGAACTGCCCGAAGAGGCGATTCAGACTCGTACCGATTTCGGTCAGACCGGATACGGCGGCGCAGCGCCGCCGAAGGGCGAGACCCATCGTTATATCTTTACCGTCCACGCGCTGGACGTCGAAAAAATTGCAGTCGATGAGGGCGCAAGCGGCGCGATGGTCGGCTTTAACGTCCATTTCCACAGCCTCGGCAGCGCGTCGATTACCGCCCTGTTTAGCTAATCCCCGGATGGCGGCGTAAACGCCTTATCCGGGCTACAGGTGAGTGCGATTGGGTAGCCCGGGTAAGGGTCAGCCGCAACCCGGGTAAACCAAAACAATCACGACTCCGTCACCGCCTGCACGGCGTTTTTGCGCACCCGCGCAAACCACACCGCCGTCAGCAGGCCGAGCCACACCAAACCGGCGATCAGCGCAATCCGCGTCTCTTCCACCATCCCCAGCACCGCAATAACCAGTCCCATAAACAGTAGCGTCAGCAGCGGCGCAACCGGCCAGAACGGCACCGGAAACGCGATAGCGCTACGCTCCTCAGCGGACAGACCGCGACGCATCGCAAAGTGGGCCAGCAGGATCATTAACCAGACCCATACCGTCGCGAAGGCCGCCAGCGAGGCAATCAGCACAAACACCTGCTCCGGCATCAGATAATTCAGCACCACCGCTGCCAGCAGCGCCACGCCCATGACCACCACCGTCATCCACGGCACCCCGTTGCTGGCGATGCGCTGGAAGCTCTTCGGCGCCAGCCCCTCTTTCGCCATACCGTACATCATGCGCCCCGCACCAAAAATATCGCTGTTAATCGCCGAAATGCTGGCGCTGATGACGATAATATTCAGAATGGTGGCCGCTGCCGGAATGCCCAGGCCATCGAAGATCAGTACGAAAGGACTACCTCGCTCGCCGAAGCTGTTCCACGGGAAAATCGCCATCAGAATCGCCAGGGTGCAGACATAAAACAGCACGATACGCAGCGGAATCGTATTGATCGCCTGCGGGATCACCTTGTGCGGATTCTTCGCTTCCGCAGCGGTGACGCCGATGATCTCAACGCCGCCAAAGGCAAACATGACGATTCCGAGCGAAGCCACGATCCCCTCCCAGCCGTTAGGGGCAAAGCCGCCGTGACTCCATAGGTTATCCAGCCCGGTTGCCGGGAAGGCGTTACCGAATCCGAAGAAAATAATGCTGCCGCCCGCCACAATCATGGCAATAATCGCCACCACTTTGATTAGCGACAGCCAGAACTCCATCTCGCCGAAAACGCGCACGCTGCACAGGTTCATGGCGCCGATAAAAAAGATAATGCTCAGCACCCAGATCCAGCGCGGAACATCGGGATACCACAGCCCCATGTAGATGCCGAAAGCGGTCACGTCCGCGAGGGCGACGATCACCATCTCAAAGGTGTAGGTCCAGCCGGTAATAAACCCCGCCAGCGGGCCAAGATACTGTCGCGCGTAGCTGCTGAAGGAGCCGGAAACCGGGTTGCGTACCGCCATTTCCCCCAGCGCCCGCATCACGATAAACACCGCCGCGCCGCCAATCAGATAGGCCAGCAGTACCGCCGGGCCTGCGGCCTTGATCGCCGATGCCGAGCCGTAGAACAGCCCGGTGCCGATGGCGGAACCGAGCGCGATAAAACGAATGTGACGGGCATTCAGCCCGCGCAGCAGGTGTGGCTTGTTTTGTTGTTGCATATGCAAGTGTCCTGATAGTTTTTATACGACGACAAATATGCGTGTAGGGTGGCCGGAAGGAAGATATCCTCCCGGCGCAGGTACAGAGAACAGCGATGGTTTAGCGTTGGTCTGAGAGCACGGCAGGCAGCAGCCGCGTAAGATGACGTGCGGCCAGAAGCGCAATGGCGTTTTCGATATCCGGAGCGAAGAAGCGGTCTTCGGTGTAGTGGGTCACCCGCTCGCGCAGCAGGTGGCGCGCCTCTTCCAGCAGCGGACTGCTGGTCAGGCCTTCACGCATATCCAGACCCTGCACGGCAGCCAGCCACTCTACGGCCAGCACGCCGCGGGTATTTTCCGCCATCGCCCACAGCCGGCGACCGGCGGCTGGCGCCATTGAGACGTGGTCTTCCTGGTTAGCGGAGGTCGGCAGGCTGTCCACGCTGTGCGGATGCGACAGCGCTTTGTTTTCGCTGGCCAGCGCCGCCGCCGTCACCTGGGCGATCATAAAGCCGGAGTTGACGCCGCCGTTTTTCACCAGGAAAGGCGGCAGCTGCGACATATGGCTGTCCATCATCAGGGCGATTCGGCGCTCGGACAGCGAGCCAATTTCGGCAATCGCCAGCGCGATATTATCCGCCGCCATCGCCACCGGTTCGGCGTGGAAGTTGCCGCCGGAGATCACGTCGTTCTCGCTGGCAAATACCAGCGGGTTATCGGAGACCGCGTTGGCTTCAACCAGCAGCACTTCCGCCGCCTGGCGAAGCTGGGTCAGGCAGGCTCCCATCACCTGCGGCTGACAGCGCAGAGAATACGGGTCCTGCACCTTGGTGCAATTATGGTGTGATTGGGAAATTGCGCTGTCATCGGTCAATAGGTGGCGATAGAGCGCCGCGGCGTCAATCTGTCCCCGCTGGCCGCGCGCTTCATGAATACGCGGATCAAATGGACGACGCGATCCAAGCGCCGCCTCGGTGGTTAACGCCCCGCAGACCACTGCGGAAGCAAACAGGTCTTCGGCTTCGAACAGCCCGCGCAGGGCAAACGCCGTCGATGCCTGCGTGCCGTTGAGCAGCGCCAGCCCCTCTTTTGCCGCCAGAGTAATCGGCTCAAGCCCCGCCTGACGCAGCGCTTCCGTCGCCGGTAGCCACTCCCCGCCGCGCACCCGCGCTTTCCCCTCGCCAAGCAGGGTTAAGGACATATGCGCCAGCGGCGCGAGATCGCCGGACGCGCCGACCGATCCCTTCGCCGGGATCCACGGCGTTACCCCGGCGTTGACCAGGCCGATCAGCGCCTGAATCACGCTCAGGCGAATGCCGGAAAAGCCGCGCGACAGGCTATTAATTTTCAGCACCATAATCAGACGCGCGAGATCGTCATCCAGCGGTTCGCCGATCCCCGCCGCATGCGACAATACCAGTGAGCGCTGGAGATTTTCCAGGTCTTCGGTGGAGATACGGGTTTGCGCCAGCAGGCCAAAACCGGTGTTGATACCGTAGGCGGTGCGGCCTTCCGCCAGAATCGCGTTGACGCAGGCAACGCTGTCATCAATCGCCGCGAACGCGCTTTCGTCTAGCGTAATGTTCAGCGGCTGGCTGTAGACGTCGCGCAGCTGCGACAGGCTGAGTTGGCCCGGAATCAGTGTTAAAGCGTTCATTTAGCGTGCCCCTGCGTTGCTGCTACCATCGGAAGATTCAAACCTTGTTCTGTCGCGCACTCAATGGCGATGTCGTAACCCGCATCGGCATGACGCATGACGCCGGTCGCCGGGTCGTTGTGCAGAACGCGGGCGATACGCGCCGCCGCTTCATCTGTACCGTCGCAGACGATAACCATGCCGGAGTGCTGCGAAAAGCCCATCCCGACCCCACCGCCGTGATGCAGCGACACCCAGGTCGCGCCGCTGGCGGTATTCAGTAAAGCGTTGAGCAGCGGCCAGTCGGAAACGGCGTCGGAACCATCGCGCATCGCTTCCGTTTCGCGGTTCGGGCTGGCGACGGAGCCGGAGTCAAGATGGTCGCGGCCGATGACGATCGGCGCGGAGACTTCGCCGCTGCGCACCATTTCGTTAAACGCCAGCCCCAGCTTCTGCCGCCACTCCAGTCCTACCCAGCAGATACGCGCCGGTAGTCCCTGAAAGCTGATACGCTCGCGGGCCATATCCAGCCAGTGATGCAGGTGCTTATCGTCTTTAACGATCTCTTTCACTTTCGCGTCGGTTTTATAGATGTCCTGCGGGTCGCCGGACAGGGCAACCCAGCGGAACGGACCGATGCCGCGGCAGAACAGCGGGCGGATATAGGCGGGAACGAAGCCCGGGAAAGCAAACGCGTCGTCAACGCCCATCTCCTGAGCCATCTGGCGAATGTTATTGCCGTAGTCAAACGTCGGCACGCCCATTTCGTGGAATGCCAGCATCGCCTGCACGTGGTCGGCCATTGAGCGTTTTGCCGCCAGGATAGTGCCCTGCGGGTCAGACTCGGCTTTAGCCTGATACTCTTCCCAGCTCCAGCCTTTCGGCAGATAGCCGTGCAGCGGATCGTGGGCGCTGGTCTGATCGGTCACCATGTCCGGACGCACGCCGCGCTTCACCATTTCCGGCACGATTTCCGCCGCATTGCCGCATAGCGCGATAGAGATAGTCCGGCCTTCGGCGGTGTATTTTTTAATGCGCGCCAGCGCGTCATCCAGCGATGTCGCCTGTTCATCAACGTAGCGGGTACGCAGGCGGAAATCGATGCGGCTCTGCTGGCATTCGATATTCAGCGAGCAGGCACCCGCTAAGGTCGCGGCCAGCGGCTGCGCGCCTCCCATGCCGCCCAGACCAGCGGTCAGTACCCAGCGGCCCTTCAGGCTACCCTGATAGTGCTGGCGACCGGCCTCAACAAAGGTCTCATAGGTGCCCTGCACGATGCCCTGGCTGCCGATATAGATCCAGCTGCCGGCGGTCATCTGGCCGTACATCGCCAGCCCTTTGGCATCCAGCTCGTTAAAGTGTTCCCAGGTTGCCCAGTGCGGCACCAGGTTGGAGTTAGCGATCAGCACCCGCGGCGAGTTTTCATGGGTTTTGAAGACGCCCACCGGCTTGCCGGACTGCACCAGCAATGTTTCGTCGCTCTCGAGGTTTTTCAACGCCTTCACGATGGCGTCGTAGCATTCCCAGTTGCGCGCCGCGCGTCCAATACCACCGTACACCACCAGCTCATGCGGGTTTTCGGCGACATCCGGGTCGAGGTTATTCATGAGCATACGCAGCGGGGCTTCGGTCAGCCAGCTCTTCGCATTTAACGTCGTGCCACGCGGTGCACGTACGTCCTGCTGGCGGTATTTGCTTTGCGACATCGGGGGTTCTCCTGACAATTTACGTTGTGTACGTAAATACATATACTTGTCTATACAAGCATGCGCAAGACAGGATTTAACAGAAATGATACATTTTTGTTATATTGCGTCAGCAATCACGTTTTGCCGACGCGCAGAGCGTTCAGGAGCCAAAATGGCCCTGGAGACGGTAGCGGCTGCCGGGGAAAAGCAGGCGCGCGTGGGAGACAATATGGGTGGTGGACCAGGTACGGCGGCGGATCAGCAGACACGGGTCGTGGGCATGAATATGCAGCAGCGCGCACTCCTCCGCCGTAGCCTGCACTGCCTCAACAATGTGCTCTCCCTCGGTTAAGGGGGCGATCAGCGACAGATAGTCGTGGGGAGTGGTGACGGTGTAGTCCTGATGCAGATAGTCCGGCACCACGGCGGCGTTAACGCAGCGGTCCTCAATCTGTACCGGGATCTCATTTTCAAAATGCACCATCAGCGAATGGAAAATGCGCGTTCCGGCAGCTACGTTCAGCGCTGCGGCCTGAATCAGGTCAGCCTGAGTTTCCTCCAGCAGCAGCACCTCGCAGCGGTGCTGATGATGGCGAGAAGCGATTTCTTCAGCGATGCTGCGCACTTCAAACAGCGCCGACTGCCCTTTTGGCTCCGCAACAAACGTTCCCACTCCCTGTAATCGCACCAGCAGGCCTTCATCGGTCAGCTCGCGCAGCGCCCGGTTAATGGTCATGCGGCTAAAGCCAAACTGCGCCACCAGCTCCGCCTCCGAGGGGATGCGATCGTGCGGCCGCCAGACGCCGCTGTGGATCTTTTCGCTAATAGCCTGTTTCACCTTTTCATAGAATGGCGCAGGCGCGGAACGAGGTTGCGATGAGAACATGGCCGGGCTTCCTTGTGCTAATGGGCAGCGAAACGTCCAGAATATACTGAATCGCTATTGCCACCAATGGGCGATTTGCCACGCCAGACGCGCTGCCGCGCGGGCTCCCTGGCTATCAATATCGTACTGCGGGTTAAACTCGACCAGATCAACCGCCTGGAGCTTACCGCTGCGGCACAGCGGCTCGACGATGCGCAGCAGCGTCGCCAGCGGAACGCCGAGCGCGGCCGGCGCGGACACTGCGGGCATTTCACACGCGGGCAGCACGTCGAGATCGATAGTCAGATACAGGCGATCGTAGCGGGCAATAAGATGCTCGATTTGCGGGATAACCCGCGCTTCAAAGGCGAAGAGCACCGCTAAATCGTCAATGATCGTCACCTCGCGGCGGGCAGCTTCGTCCAGCAGCGCCCGGGTATTAGCGGCGTAACTCACGCCGATACAGGTGTAGTGAAAAGCGCGCCGCTGCGCTTCACAGGCCAGCGCCAGCTGACGAAACGGCGTACCCGAGCTGGCCCGGTCGGCAATACGTAAGTCCAGATGCGCATCAAGGTTAATAATGCCAACCTCATCTGTGGGAAACGCGTCCAGCACGCCGGCGCCGTGGCCGAAAGCCGTCTCGTGACCGCCGCCCAGCACCAGCGTACGCTTGCCCGCGCGTTGGCAGGCCGTAACCGCTTCGCGCAGCGCCTGCTGCGCCGCTTCCAGCGCGTCGCCCTCTACGCTGACGCTCCCCATATCCACGCAGCGGTCGTGGCCGTCGTGGCTGGCCATATTCGCCAGCGCCCGGCGCAGGATTTCCGGGCCTTTAGCAGCGCCGGTTCGTCCTTTATTACGCCGAACCCCTTCGTCGCAGGCGAATCCCAGCAGAGCAATGTCACCGGGCTGCGCCTGCGGTTCAAAACGTTCGACGCGGGCGATAGTCTGAAACAGACGCAGCGCGTTGGCCGCCTCCGCGCTATCGTCGCGTCCCTGCCAAATCTCGGCGGGCGTCGGTTGCCATAGCTTCATACGATCTCTCCTCGCACCACACGCTGCCAGAGCGGACTGCGCCCCGGCTCATAAACCATCTCAACCGGATGCGCCGCATCCCAGATAGCAAAATCGGCAACGAAGCCCGCCGCCAGCTGACCGTGGCTCGCCTGACGGCCCAGCGCCTGCGCCGCATGACGGGTTACGCCTGCCCACGCCTCCTCCGGCGTCAGGCCAAATTTCACGCAGGCCATATTCATCGCCAGATGCAGGCTGGCGAAGGGGCTGGTGCCGGGGTTGTAGTCCGTCGCCACCGCCATCGGAACCTGATATTCGCGCAGCAGTTCAACCGGCGGCCTGCGGGTTTCGTTAAGGAAATAGAACGCGCCGGGCAGAAGCACCGCCACGGTGCCGCTGCGGCTCATCGCCGCCGCGCCCTCTGGGGTCAGGTATTCGATATGGTCGGCAGACAGGCCTTTATAGCGGCTCACTAATTCGGCGCCGCCCAGCGAAGAGAGCTGCTCAACGTGACCTTTTACCGGGATACCTAATGCCTGGGCCGTACTGTAAACCCGTTCAGTCTGCGCGGGGGTAAAGCCGACGTTTTCGCAGAAGGCATCGACGCTTTCGAATAACCCCTCTTCCCACAGCGCCGGGAGAAGAGTCTGGCACACCAGATCGATATAGCCGTCCGGGTCGCCTTGATACTCCGGCGGCGTGGCGTGGGCGGAAAGCAGCGTTGGCGAAATCTCCACGGCATGCGTCGCGGCAAGCTGTTGTATCACGCGCAGCATTTTGCGCTCGTTTTCAAGGTCCAGCCCGTAGCCGGATTTAATCTCCAGGGTGGTGACGCCTTCGCGCAGCAGACGAGCCAGCCGCTGGCGGGCCAGCGCCAGCAGCTCCGCTTCGCTGCTTTCCCGGGTGGCGCGCACGGTCGCGTTAATGCCGCCGCCGTTTGCGCTAATGGTCTGGTAGGAAACGCCGTTGAGGCGCTGCTCCCACTCCTGCGCCCGGCTGCCGCCAAAAACCAGATGCGTATGGCAATCGATCAGCCCCGGCGTAAGCAGCCTGCCGCCGAGGTCGATACTTCGGCCGGCTGGCGCATCGCCTTCGGGCACAATGGCCTCAATACGGCCATCGCGCACCAGCAGCACGTGGTCCTCCAGCAGGCCATAAGGCCGGGCGTATCGAGGGTCGAGGGTAGCAAGGCGGACGTTTCGCCAGATTACGCGTTCGGAAAGAGTCTGTGTCATTGCGGTCAACTTGTCATGGGTTGTATAGACATTTATTTTGATTCCACGAGAAATGTCAACTCAGACCGGGGCAAATGTTATTTATTTGTGATCAAAAGCGGCCCGTTTCCGGCGCTGAATATGTAAAGGAAGCAACTTTTTTGCGCTACATCTTCCCGTTTCGCTTAAGTTGGTATAAAACAGCAGGCTTTAAAGGACTTATCCCCTTAATTTATTCTTGCCCGGAGCAACATGAACACATATTCCGTTTCCCGCCTGGCGCTGGCGCTGGCCTTTGGCGTGACGTTGTCCGCCTGTAGTTCGACGCCTGCCGATCAACAGCCCTCAACGCAGACTGCGCCGGGCACGGCCTCTCGTCCTGTTTTAACCGCCGATGAAGCAAAAAACTTTTTACCGGCGAGCTATTTCCAGTCTTTGGATCCTAACGCTGCGGCGTGGAGCCCATCCGCCATCAGCCTGCCGGCGCAGCCGGATTTTGTCGTGGGTCCTGCGGGCGCCCAGGGCGTAACGCATACCACCATTCAGGCCGCGGTGGATGCGGCGATTATCCGCCACTCCAACCGTCGTCAGTTTATCGCCATTATGCCGGGCGAATATGCGGGCACCGTATACGTTCCGGCGGCGCCTGGCGCGCTGACCCTGTACGGCACCGGCGAGAAGCCGATTGACGTCAAAATCAGCACAGCGCTTGATTCAGAAATGGATCCGGTCTCCTGGCGTCACCAGGTCAATCCGGGCGGTAAATATATGCCGGGTAAACCGGCCTGGTATATGTACGACAGCTGCCAGAGCCGACGTGCCGCCACCGTTGGCGTTATGTGTTCCGCGGTATTCTGGTCGCAGAACAACGGCCTGCAGCTGCAGAATCTGACCATCGCCAACAACCTTGGCGACAGCGTTGACGTGGGGACGCATCAGGCGGTGGCGCTGCGTAACGATGGCGATCGGGTACAGATTAACAATGTTAATATCCTTGGCCGCCAGAATACCTTTTTCGTGACCAACAGCGGCGTGCAAAATCGCCTGCAGGATAACCGCCAGACCCGTACGCTGGTCAGCAACAGCTATATAGAAGGCGATGTGGACATCGTTTCCGGTCGCGGAGCGGTCGTGTTTGAGAATACCGACTTCCGCGTAGTCAACTCGCGCACCCAGAAAGAGGCTTACGTTTTCGCCCCTGCCACCCTGAAAAGCGTGACCTACGGCTTCCTGGCGATCAACAGCCGCTTTACGGCGTCCGGCGATAACGTCGCGCAGCTGGGCCGCTCGTTAGACGTTGACGGCAATACCAATGGCCAGGTCGTTATTCGCGACAGCGTCATTAACGAAGGTTTTAACATTGCCAAACCGTGGGCTGATGCGGTCGGTTCCAATCGTCCTTTCAGCGGCAATACCGGAACGGCGGATGCCAAAGGCAACCCGCAGCGTAATCTGAACGACGCTAACTTCAATCGCATGTGGGAATACAATAACCGCGGCGTGGGGAGCTTCGTCGTCGCTGAACCGAAACAGTAACGCCTGACTTGAAGGGGGAGCGCCTCCCCCTTTCTCCTCCTCTTTCCTGCGGCCCCCTTTCCGTTGCAAATCATTACCTGGCGTCATGACGCTCTTTCATCAGAGCAGGCGACAATCCCGTACAAGTTTTTCACATTTTTATTACACCATAAGATAAGTAAAATCATATAGTTAAATTTATTTGTTAAAAAAACCCACTAAATGTACAAAATTTTTCTGCAAAAATTGTACATCCTGAAAATCGTGACTATAGTTATTACGTAAGTTTTGATTACTCTGCATTACCGAATTCTTATGAATTAAAAATTGCACACCATTTCTCTGAAATGGTGAAAAAACCGTATAGCAAAGATGGTGTTATCACTCATCTTTGTTAGTTGATTATGGCTAAAATAACCCGGGATTAACCATGCAGATAAAGAACACCATTCCAGCAGAATTTATATTTAACTCTGCGTTGCTGAAAAACATCGAACATATGGTGCGAATGGAGAACGAGGCCGTGAGCAATGAACGTTTAATCGTTGAAGTTCAGCGCCGTCTGAATGTCGAGAAAAATGAAATACTCGCTGACTTATACACCCAGACGCTGCATATGTTACGCGCGAAAAATCATCACTAAGCGTGATTTGTTAAAGTATTCTTTAATTAACACTTCTGCCTCGGAGGACAAATGAATAACGACAAGCAAGGTCTCTTTTTTAATCATTACGATCTTTGGATTAACAATAACCTTCTTCGTCAAGGATTACAGCTTGTACTAGATTCATTATCACCAGGCTGTTTTCATGGAAAATACGTCTTTTTCACCAGCGATAACTATTATGCGGTGCTCAATCATCATTACGACCGCAAAAGAGTTCGTTTTGTCCTGCTCACCGACGGCAACGATCTGAACTTCCTTAGCGAAATTCCGATGTACAGAATTCCTGCGCGCTCAACGCCCGCTGAGATAAAATCTTTTATTCTTCGCCCGACGTTGTTTGGTAAAAAACCTGACAGTGAAGCTGAAAGTATTGTTTTTACCAACCGCGAAAAAGAAGTGATTCGCCTGATGAACGATGGCGAAGCGATGGTTAATATTGGGAAGTCACTGAATTTACATATTAAAACAATTTACCAAATTCGCCTGACCTTAATTAAAAAACTAGGCTGTTCTGGTCGCACTGATTTTTTTAATATTAGCCGCAGCGAAACATTTAAAGCCTGGACTCAGCAAAATTTCTGATAGTTTACCTACCAGCGCATGTTGCCATGCTTCAGGAAGACAAGCGGCGGAAAAACATCTCTAAGAATGTTCCGCTGCTAACCCTCTAAGTCGCTTACTCTCCGTGAAACTCGATGGTAAAGCCCTGACTTTGCCAATGGCTAAGTAATTCTGCCTGCAAAGGGGTCAGCGCGCGGCCGGTCCAGACAAAGATGTGCTGACCCGGGAACAGTTCCGGGCGAGGAGAGTCGAGCGGTTCCGCCAGCACATTAACGTGCCAGGCGCGCTGGGACAATCGCCATGCTTCCAGCCACAGGCGAGTGCGATCTTCATTACCCCATCCTACTAACAGCGTCTCTTTACCCACCTTCTTACGCGATTCCGCAAGGATGGACGCCACGCAATCTATCAAAATGCCATCCAGCATACTGATGATAGCCAGGGAAGTATTCTGGTCGAGATTAAGCTTGCTGCGCACGGGGACAAACAGCCGGTCAATAAGTTTATCTACGGGATATTCATGGCTGAGGGACATGATGCGGGTGCGTAATTTTGAGGGCTGGACACCTCGCAGAAGCGTCATCATCTCTTCCTGGAGCAGGACGGCTGCGTCTTGCGTTTCAGGCTGATGGCCTTCCAGAAGCGCCTTAACTTTGCCAACGGAGACGCCGCGATCGATCCAGCGTTTGATTTCCTCAATCCGCTGAACGTCCTCCTCGTCAAACTGGCGGTGTCCACCCTCGCTTCTCTGCGGCTTTAGCAGACCGTATCTACGCTGCCATGCACGCAAAGTAACAGGGTTGATTCCGCAACGTTCGGCAACTTCACCGATGCTGTAATATGCCATTAGCGCCCTCTAACCTGATAATACTTTACCGACTAAATTAACTAATTTAGACGAGTTGTACAATTAACTTTTCTTGTACAGCTAAAATTAACAGGTCGGACGCCAATGTACACAGCAAAAAACAAGGCTTATTTTGCCGTTATACACGGCTTTTTAAGCGAAACGCTGCGCTGAGCAGCGTTCAAAAAATTAAAGAAGCTCGCAGGCTATTTTTTTCTCCGGCCAGGCTACCGGCGGAATGCCCCCGAAGCACGGGCTGGCAAATAAATTTCCCTGGAAATGCGTAATCCCCGCTGATTCCAGCCACATCCACTCTTCCGCCCGCTCAACCCCCACCGCTGAAATGGCAATTTCCAGGGAATTACAACATTTAATAATCGCCTGAACGATTGCCTGTTTCGGGCCGTGCTTATGGATATCTTTGACCAGCTGGCGATTAATCTTAATGCGGTCCGGCTGAAACTGCGCCAGCAGCACTAGCCCGGCAAACCCGGCGCCAAAGTGATCGATAGCCACGCGAATTCCCGCAGATTTTAGCTTTCGTACTGAATCGGTAAATTCATCAACGCGAGAAATCGCTTCGCTCTCGGTGAATTCCACAATAATTTGCTCGGGAATCAAACCACTGGCTTCAATTTCAGCCAACAGAAATTCGACAGCGTTGGGAACATTGACCAGCGTCATGGGTAACAGATTAATCGACAAGGTGCGTCCACGAAGATGCAAACGTCCCGCCATGGCGAAGGCGATGCGCTTACTGTGCAGATCCGTCCAGTAGATTTCCTCTCGCGAAAGTCCGTCAAAATAGACCGCTGGCGATTCTCCGGAGTTGGTGCGCAGCAGCGCTTCATAGGAGACGACCTCTTTGGCAAACGGATCGATCACCGGCTGAAAAGCAAAGCTGCACTCGGCCTGCTCGAGCGGGGTTTCAGGATACCAGGCCTCGTCTTCTATCACAAAGTCCCAGCTTTCGGCCGCAGGAATTTCGTAATAGTTCTCCTTTTCCGTGGCTTCGACGAAGGTACGGAAAAAGTGGAGAGCTCTGTCGTCATAGATGAGCTGATATTTTGAGGTTCCTTTGTCCAGCACGGCCTGCAGAACTTCATCGCGGTCAAACTCTCGTAAATCAAAGAGTTCCATACCGATTTTGCCAAAGCGACGGGTTGGCCCATGGTCTCTGAGGAGCTCAACGAGGTTATGGTGCCGCGGGTCTTCGCAGATATGGCGATAAATTTCCTCAACCTTCTCTTCAGGTCCTTCTAATAGTTGAAAAAAATGGGTGCCGTTAAAAAGCAAAATACCCGACACGTCTTCCTGACCATTTTTTACATTTGCTGCAGCAACCATGCTTTCGAGCGATTTAATTGACACGTTGTCGCAGATATGGCTGCGATAAATGATGGTAGTGAGCATGAAATTTCCGACAGAAGAGATGAATGCTAATGAGATATTACAGTAGCAGGTCTACCCACATAAGTCCTGTAAAACAGCGCGCGTCCTTAACAAATAAATCACATTAACATCCTCTTTTCGCTGACATTCTTACCATCCTGCACACCTGTACAAGCCGTACATCTCCATTCGCTGTTTACCTTAAGATTTGTACAATTTTAAAAGCATATAAATCAATATGTTATAAAAAATATTAAGAAAATTAACATATTTTTTCCATTTTCTATGTACAAGTTGGCAAACATTGTATAACTTTAATCGCAACTTTACTGATAATTGAACTGACAGGAGCACATATGCAGCAGAACGGTTACATTCCTGACACGGCTAACGCTATTGCCCATTACTTCAATAAAGCTTCGTTGCCTTCTCAGCAGGAAACGTTGGGACAGATTGTTATGGATATCCTGAATGAAGGACGGAACCTGAATCGTAAATCCCTGTGTACGAAACTGCTGAGTCGCCTTGAAGTGGCTTCAGAACCTGAAGAAGAAAACCATTATCAAACGTTGATTGGTCTCTTGTTTGAGCATCAGGGGTAAAAGTAGCTTCAGTTATCTGGTGATTTAAGTCGTTACTGAATGAGGAAATATAGGGGATGGGCCAGTATCTGACACGGATTACCGGCTTGCTACTAAATTCCCAGTCAAGGAGATGACAATGATCAGAGATACCGTTATGAATCACAATGATTATGATCCATTAACCGATGTATTGATTGGAGAGGCTGTCCTCTCGCTACTCAAAAGCAAGGGGCCTATTAGTAAACAAGCACTGATCGGTAAACTCCAGGCCATGCAGGCCGGAGAACAAGATAACAAGCGGCGGAATGCAATTGGGCGTATTATCGATGAAATCAGTAATATGGTAGCTCGCCGTGGAAACAACAAAACTGTGGGTACTTCAGGCGCTAAACACAATTGGGATAAGCCGAATTCATTATTAGGCTCCCCTCAGCAGCCAGGTACTAATAAAATACACTGACCTCTAACGGTCGAATGTTTAACTCACAACGTAGAGAATATGATGAGACAGACTATGCATCAGCAACCGGATATTTACGCAGGCCTGAACGATACCGCACTCTCTGAATATTTCCGCAACGCAGGCGACAGGCTGATCGATGAATCAGCAGTAATGTCACTGGCTATCAGCAGCATCCTGGAGTCTGAGGGGCATCTCAACAATAAAGCGATTATTCTGTGGTTAATTACGGCGCTGGAGACTACCAGCGATGTCGTAACCGCCGACGTTATCCGCAAAACGCTGGAAATCGTCGTAAGCTACACCATGGATGATATCTGATTTTTTAACCGGCAGTCATTCACAGGGATGTCACCTATCGCTAAGCGAATGGTTGTTTCGTTATATAGCTGTGGATACATCTACAATCCATGCGCAATATTATTGTTCTTAACACTCGCCTCCGCTGAGCAGATGACTCATCTGCTCAGCGGTGTGAGTTAATTATAAATAAGATTTAATTTATTTTTGCTCGCCCTCGCCAGAAATAAACGCGATAGTTTTTGTTTCAATAAAGCCTGCGGTATTGGGTTATATGACCGCCGCCAGACGGCGAATCCCCTCTGCCAAAACCTCTGGCGGATGGTTTGCAAAGCCAAGCAATATTCCCTCACGTGACATTGGCCGCTGGCAATAGCGCGCAAAAGTTTGTACACCTAAGCCTATCTGGCGCGCCTTCCGCACCACCTCCTGTGCCCGTAAGCCATCCAGCAGCCAGCAGACTAAATGCACGCCGGAATCCGTAGGATGCACCAGCATGCGCCCGGGAAAATAGAATTTAATCGCCGCCTCCAGCGCGCTTTTTCGCTCAAAACAGGCTTTACGGATCCGACGAACGTGGCTGGCATAGTGCCCCTCGCGGATGAAACGCGCCAGAACGGCCTGTTCCAGATATCCGCTACAGAGGTCAGTATAATATTTGGTGATGGCAAACTGTTCGCGCAAATGCTCGGGGACAACTAAAAAGCCCAGACGAAATGCCGGATACATCATCTTAGAGAATGTACCCGCATAGATGACCCGCTGATGTTTATCCAGCCCCTGCAACGCCTGCAGAGAGCGGGCGGCATAGCGAAATTCGCTATTGTAATCATCTTCGAATATCCAGGCGCGGTTAGCTTCCGCCCACTCCAGCAGAGCAAGCCTCCGCGGCAGACTCAGCGTGCCGCTGAGCGGAAACTGATGCGACGGCGCGGTATAGACCAGCTTAGCCCCGGGATAATGGTCTATTCCATCCTGAATATCCATGCCCTCATCGTCAACCCGAACGGGCCGAACAACGGCTCCCCTGGCGGCGAATGCGCCGCGAGCGCGTTATATCCGGGATCGTCCAGCCAGACTTCATCGCCCTCTTCCAGTAAAGCCTGCGCGGCGATCGTCAACGCTTGCTGAATGCCGTTAACAATAATCACCCGATCTTCGTGGCAATTTACGCCGCGCGTCGCCTGTATATAGTCGCTGATTGCCTGACGCAGCGGCAGGAATCCCCAGGAGGAGGCGTGCGATGCGAGTTCACGGCGCGATTGCCGCCAGACGCGCCCCAGCAATCGCCCCCACAAAGCATGAGGGAAAAGATCGGTACAGCCAATACCGACGGCAAAAATCGCGCCCATCTCTCCGCTATCTTCGCTTTCCGTCCATGAGGGTACCAGGGCTGACACATCAGGGTTCAGCGGCCCAACGCTGGCTATTGCCGTTTCCGGCGCCGTCGACGACCCGTACTCGCTAATGACGTGATCCGGAATATGGTCGCAGACAAAGGTGCCTGCCCCCTTGCGCGTCAGCAGATAGCCTTCATCAATCAGGCGCTCAAACCCGGCAATGACCGAGTTGCGGGAGATCGCCATCATCTCAGCCAGCGCCCGGCTGGAGGGTATTTTTGCACCCGCCGATAACCGGCCATCCAGAATCGCGTGGCGCAGGGCGTGATAGACCTGGTCTTTAATCACGCCGCGCGTTAATAACAGTTCCTGGAACAGAGGGGCAATGGGTTTTGGCATGAGCGGCAGCGGCATCAACGTAATAAAAGTGGATCCTATAAATATACAGAAAGTGTCACTTTTTAGGAACCAGAACGCCTCCTATCATAACGCACAACCATCCGGTTTCTAAAAGTAAGGAAGAAGCATGAAGAGCCAGAAAACCGACGTTAACCTCGCGGAAATTACCCTCCAACCCGCAGCTGAAACTGACTTTGCCGCGTGGCTGCCGCTGTGGAAAAGCTACCAGACGTTTTATCGCGTCGACATCCCGGACACCGTCACGCAACTCACCTGGAAGCGTTTTTTCCATTCTGTCGAACCCATGTATTGCGCGGTGGCAAAATGCGAAGGCAGGATTGTGGGATTCGTTCACTATCTCTTCCACCGCTCTACCTGGGCCGAAAGCGACTACTGCTATCTGGAAGATTTGTTCGTTGATCCGGCCGTTCGGGGCCAGCATATCGGCAAACAGTTGATTGAGTATGTACAGCTACAGGCGCGGAAGCGTCACTCAGCCAGCCTGTACTGGCACACGCATGAAACCAATCTGCGGGGTCAGCGCTTGTACCACTGGGTCGCGGAGAAAAGCGGCATGATTGAGTATCGTATGCGGGTGAAATAGCCCTTGCGCCAGGCGTAAAAAAACCTCGCCGCGGCGAGGTTTCGGTCACACCTGCGGGCTTAACGAGCGTTGACCACCACCCACATCGGGCCCTGGCCTACGGCATAGCGCCCTTTTTCCTGCAGCAGCCCCTGCTTGCCTTCGATTTCATACACCGCAATATGATGCGATTTCTGACCGGCAGCGATGAGGAATTTGCCGCTATGATCGAGATTAAAGCCGCGCGGCTGGGTTTCGGTATTTTGATAGCCCTCGATGGACAGCACGCTGCCGTCTTCCGAAACGCTAAAGATGGTAATAACGCTGGCGGTGCGATCGCAGGCGTAGAGGTGACGGCCATCGGACGTCAGGTGAATATCCGCCGCCCAGCGAACGCCGGTGAAATCAGGCGGCATCATGTCCAGCGTCTGCACGCACTCGATTTTGCCGTGTGGATCCTTCAGCTCCCATACGTCAACGGAGCTGTTCAGTTCGTTAACGCAGTAGCCGTATTGCTGGTTCGGATGGAAGACCATATGACGCGGGCCAGCGCCTTCAACGGTGGTCACCTCAGCCGGTTCCTGGGCAGCCAGGAAACCGTCGTCGCTCAGGGTAAACAGGCAGATACGATCCTGTTTCAGCGCCGGAACCCACAGGGTGCGATTGTCCGGGGAAATATTTGCCGAGTGGCAGCCTTCCAGCCCTTCCACCACCGCCACCGCTTCCCGCGGCAGGCCGTCCACCAGCGGCGTAACGCTTACGCAGCCCGCGTTATAGGATGCGCTGAACACAAAGCGGCCCTGATGATCGGTAGAGATGTGCGTTGGGCTACCGGGCAGCGCGGCTTCGCCAGCGAAGGTCAGGGCGCCATTATCGGGCGCAATGCGGTAGGCCAGTACGCGAAACTCCGGACGCACGCCGACGTAGAGATACTCTTTGTTCGGGCTCACCACCATCGGCTGCACCTGCCCCGGGGCATCAACAACCTGCACCAGCGTCAGTTTCCCCTCAGGATCCAGATCCCAGACGTGAATCTGCTGGCTTTCCGGGCTGGCGGTATAAACGGTTTGTTTCATGAATACTCCTTCCTCACTGCACGTGGAAATTTCATTTTTCAGACTAACGGCGCCCTGAAAAATACAATACGCATACACAACATTTTTCAGATTGCCTCCAGGCAGCCTGAAAGATCAAGTGTATCGGCTCTTTAGCGGTAGATGCTGAAAAGTTTGCCGGAATGGCACAGCGGTGTACCATCATAGCCTGCTAACTTTTCATCATTAACCGGAAACAACACATGACCTCACGCGTGATTGCCCTGGATTTAGACGGCACGCTCTTAACCGGCAAAAAGACCATCCTCCCCGCCTCGCTCGACGCGCTGGCTCGCGCCAAAGACGCTGGATACCAGATCATTGTCGTCACCGGACGACATCACGTCGCTATCCATCCTTTTTATCAGGCACTGGCTCTCGATACACCTGCAATTTGCTGCAATGGTACTTATTTGTATGATTATCATGCAAAAAAGGTGCTTGAGTCCGATCCGATGCCGGTCGATAAAGCCCTGAGCCTGACGGAGCTGCTGAACCAGCATGATATTCACGGCCTGATGTACGTTGATGACGCCATGCTCTACGAGCAGCCGACCGGGCACGTCATCCGCACTGCCAACTGGGCCCAGTCTCTGCCCGTCGAGCAGCGCCCGGTATTTACTCAGGTCGACTCTCTGGCGCAGGCGGCGCGCGAAGTTAACGCCGTGTGGAAATTCGCCCTGACCGATGAAGATACCGCCAAACTGCAGCGCTTTGCCCTGCACGTTGGCCAGACGCTGGGCCTGGAGTGCGAATGGTCGTGGCACGATCAGGTGGATATTGCCCGGGAAGGCAACAGTAAAGGTAAACGCCTGGCGCAGTGGGTGGCGTCCCGGGGACTGTCAATGCAGGATGTTATCGCTTTCGGCGACAACTATAACGACCTCAGCATGCTGGAGGCCGCCGGCACCGGCGTAGCGATGGGCAACGCGGTAGAGGAAGTGAAAGCGCGCGCCAACGTGGTGATCGGTGAAAACGAAACCACCAGCATCGCCGACTACATCTATCGCCACCTGCTGTAATCAGGCGGCTATCGACACGCTTTTTATCTGCGCATACAGCCGCTGGCCCGGGGCAACGCCCAGATCATCGCGAGCCCAGGGGCTGATGCGCGCCCACAGCGTGCGGCCGCTTATCTCCAGCCGGACCTCAACCTGCCCATGGCTTTCAATACACTGCATAACCTCCGCGGGCAAAATATTGCGAATACTGGTTTGCTGAGCGGGCTGCAGTACCAGAGACACGTCCGAGGCCTGAATGCGGATGCGCGCGGTTTCGCCCAGCGGCCTGTCAAGCCGGTTGACCCATATCTGCTGGTCGCCGATCGCCAGGGCGGTCATCGTATACTGCGGATGCTGGGCGGCAACAATCGCGCTCAGAATGGTACTTTGCTGATCCTCGGGCAGCCAGGGGTGCATCACGCTACTACTCCACACCTCTTCCAGGCAGCCAAAGGCTTTCACCTTCCCCGCCTCCAGCACCAGCACGTTATCCGCCAGGTGCTGGATCTCATCAAGAGAGTGGCTGACGTACAGCATCGGGATGTTAATTTCGCGCGCCAGCCGCTGCAGATAGGGCAACAGCTCGCGCTTGCGCGGGATATCCAACGATGCCAGCGGTTCATCTAACAGCAGCAGCTCCGGCGCGGTAAGCAGCGCCCGGCCAATCGCGACCCGCTGTTTTTCTCCGCCGGAGAGTCCTCCCGGTAGCCGATCAAGCAGTGGCGCAATGCCGAGCAGATCGACCAGCTTATCGAACTGTCCGGCCATATTTTTTGCCATGCCATATTGCAGATTGCCGCGCACTTTATAGTGCGGAAACAGGCGCGCGTCCTGAAAAACATAGCCAATGCGGCGTTTTTCCGGCGCCAGGCAGATACGTTTTTCAACATCGTTTAGCACTCTGCCGTTAAGGACAATGCGCCCCTGCTGCGGGCGGGTCAGGCCGCTAATAGCGTTGATCAGCGAGGTTTTTCCCGCGCCAGAGACGCCGAATACCGCTGTAATGCCGCTGGCAGGGAGCGTCTCGCGGATTTGCAGACAGTGGGTTCCCAGCGTCTGGGTAAAATCGAGTTCAAGCATGTTATTTCCCCATCCGCTGACGGCTGAGGCGGGCCAGCCATTCGGAAATCAGCAGCGATACCAGCGCCAGCACAATCGAAATCAAGCATAAACGCGCGGCTGCGCCCTCGCCGCCGGGAGTCTGAATCAGGGTATACATTGCCGAAGGGATGGTACGCGTTTCACCGGGAATATTGGAAACAAAAGTGATAGTGGCGCCAAACTCGCCCAGCGAACGGGCAAAAGCCAGCACGGTGCCGACGATAATACCGGGTAGCGTCAACGGTAGCGTAATAGTGAAAAATACGCGCCAGCGCCCAGCGCCCAGGGTACGCGCCGCCTGCTCAAGCTTGATGTCCACCCCTTCCAGCGCGAGGCGAATGGCCCGCACCATCAACGGAAAGGACATGACCGCCGCCGCCAGCACCGCGCCGCGCCAGCTAAACGCAAAGCTCAGCCCAAACCAGTCATATAGCCAGCTGCCGATAAAGCCGCGGCGCCCCATCGCAATCAGCAACAGATAGCCCACCACCACCGGCGGCAGCACCAGCGGCAGGTGGATAACGCTATCGAGCAGCGCTTTGCCGGGAAAATCCCGACGAACCAGCAGCCAGGAAAAAAAGATGCCGAAAGGTAAGCTAACTACCACCGCCAGGGAGGAGACTTTCAGGCTCAGCAGTACCGCCTGCCATTCAGGATCGCTTAAGAACATTAGTGGGTAGTGAATCCGTAACGTTTAAAGATGGCGGAAGCTTCCGGCCCTTTTAAATAGTCATAAAACGCGCTGACCGTCGCACTGTTATGCCCGTCGACGATAGCCAGCGGATATTCCACCTTCTTATGGGAATCTTCCGGGAAGGTTCCGACGACTTTTACGCCTTTGCTGGCGACCGCATCAGAGCCGTACACGATCCCCAGCGGGGCTTCGCTGCGTTCAACCAGGGCCAGCGCGCCGCGCACGTCCTCTGCCGGCGCCAGCTTCGGCGACAGGGTTTCCCAGGCTCCCAGCTTTTGCAGCGCCTCTTTCGCATAGATGCCAGCAGGCACGTGTTCCGGGTCGCCAACGGCCAGGCGGCCGCCTTTCAGCAGGCTGGTCCAGTCGGTTTTATCATTGATGTTTATCTCGCCCTGCGCGCTGGCTTTTGGCGCCACGACAACCAGGCTGTTACCGAGAAGGGTCGTCCGAGAAGCAGAATCAATGCTCTTTTTCCCGGCCGCGTAATCCATCCATTTTTGATCGGCGGAGATAAACAGATCCGCCGGCGCGCCCGCTTCAATCTGGCGCGCCAGCGTGGATGAAGAAGCAAATGAAGAGACAACCTCAACGTTCTTCTCTTTCTTATACTCTTTAGCGATATCCTGCATGGCGTTAGTGAGCGATGCTGCGGCAAAAACCGTCACTTTGCCCTCATCCGCCAGCGCGTGACCGGCAACGCAGAGCGTTAACGTTGTTCCGGCAAAAAAGCGTAACCATTGACCTGCCATCTGAATCTCCCGTAGGTTCGTTATGTAGCTGACAATATAACGATAGAGCCAGGACTTTCCCAGAGAAAATTAGGGGTAATGAGCGGAGGATCAAACGAAGGGGGAAAAATAAAAACGCCCGGTCAAACCGGGCGCGGGGGAAATCAGTGGTTTTGCGGCCTGCTGTCTTTATGGCCGGCTCCGGAGAAGAGGTTAAACACTTCGCCCAGCCCGTAAATCAACCCCAGGATGACAGCCATCACCACAGGGACCATGACTACGGCAAAAACCAGACTTTTCAATAGCTCTAACATGGTTGGCTCCAGAAAGTACGAATACTTTATTGTAACGAATTCCGCCGGAAAAACACGCCCCATTTGTGCGGTGCCTCACGGACTGCCGCCGCAGAAGCATCTTGCAAGATGACCGCTATCGGTCACAATACCTTTTTTTCATCAGGACATGATTATGCAGGCCGAAATTCTCCTTACCCTTAAATTACAGCAGCGCCTGTTCGCCGATCCCCGTCGTATCGCCCTGCTGAAGCAAATTGACCTGACAGGCTCCATTAGCCAGGGGGCCAAAAATGCCGGCATCAGCTATAAAAGCGCATGGGATGCCATTAATGAAATGAATCAGCTCAGCGAGCAGACCCTGGTTGACCGGGCGACCGGCGGCAAAGGCGGCGGCGGCGCGGTCCTCACCCGTTACGGGCAGCGGCTGATTCAGCTCTACGACCTGCTGGCGCAGATTCAGCAGAAAGCGTTCGATGTCCTGAGCGATGATGACGCCCTTCCCCTCGACAGCCTGCTGGCCGCCATTTCGCGATTCTCTCTGCAGACCAGCGCGCGCAACCAGTGGTTCGGCACGATTACCGGCCGCGACCATCAGCAGGTTCAGCAGCACGTAGAGGTCCTGCTGGCCGACGGGCAAACCCGTCTCAAAGTCGCGATTACCGCCCAGAGCGCCGATCGTCTTGGCCTGGATGAAGGCCAGGAAGTATTAGTGCTGCTGAAGGCGCCGTGGGTTGGCATCACCCTGGATGCCGCGCAGGCGGTACAGGCTGATAATCAGCTGTCCGGCCGAATCAGCCGCATCGAACGCGGGCCGGAGCAGTGCGAAGTACTGATGGCGCTCCCGGATGGTCAAAGCCTTTGCGCCACCCTGCCGGTGGAACAGACGCGCGATCTGGCCGAAGGCGCGGAAGCGATAGCATATTTCAATGCCGATCGCATCATTCTCGCCACGTTATGCTAACGCCATTGACATTGTGGGCGTGAAGACGTATCCCTGAAATAAATCGCTGCAAAAAGTGGGATACACAATGTCATCATTGCAAATTTCGCAAGGCACGTTTCGCCTGAGCGACACCAAAACGTTAAATATTGAACAACTCTGCGTGCAGGCTGGCGAGAGCTGGGCTTTCGTCGGCAGCAACGGCAGCGGGAAGTCGGCCCTTGCGCGGGCGCTATCCGGAGAGCTGACACTGCTCAGCGGACAGCGCGAGAATACGTTCCCACGCGTTACCCGCCTCTCTTTTGAACAGCTGCAGAAGCTGGTCAGCGATGAGTGGCAGCGCAACAACACGGACTTGCTCAGACCCGGAGAAGAAGATACCGGACGCACGACAGCGGAAATTATCCAGGATGAGATTAAAGACCCCTCCCGCTGCGCCCGCCTTGCTGAACAGTTCGCTATCAGCCACCTGCTTGAGCGCCGCTTTAAATATCTCTCTACCGGAGAAACGCGTAAGACCCTGCTGTGCCAGGCGCTGATGGGCGACCCCGACCTGCTTATCCTTGATGAGCCGTTCGACGGTCTTGATGTCGCCTCACGCCAGCAGCTTGCGGCGCTGCTGGCCACGCTCAACGGCGAAGGGATCGCCCTGGTGCTGGTTCTTAATCGTTTCGATGAAATCCCGGAGTTCGTTCAGTTTGCCGGCGTGCTGGCGGAGTGTGTTCTGAGCGAAACCGGCGAAAAGCAGGCCCTGCTGCAGCAGGCGCTCATTGCCCAGCTGGCCCACAGCGAAAGGCTTGATGGCATGACGCTGCCGGAGCCCGATGCCCCGGCCGCGCGTCTTGGGCTGGACGACGATGCGCCGCTCATCGTGCTCAACGACGGCAGGGTTTCCTACAATGACCGCCCCATCATTAATCATCTGAACTGGACGGTAAATCCCGGCGAACACTGGCAGATAGTTGGCCCCAACGGCGCCGGTAAATCGACGCTACTCAGCCTGGTCACCGGCGACCATCCCCAGGGCTATAGTAACGACCTGACCCTGTTTGGCCGCCGCCGCGGCAGCGGGGAAACGATCTGGGATATTAAGAAGCATATCGGTTACGTCAGCAGCAGCCTGCACCTTGAATACCGCGTCAGCACCAACGTACGTAACGTGATTCTCTCGGGCTATTTCGATTCGATTGGCATCTATCAGGCCGTTTCCGACAAACAGCATAAGCTGGTGCAGAACTGGCTGGATATTCTGGGGATTGATAAACGCACCGCCGATGCGCCGTTCCATAGCCTCTCCTGGGGGCAGCAGCGGCTGGCGCTGATCGTCCGCGCGCTGGTCAAGCACCCTACCCTGCTGATCCTCGATGAACCGCTGCAGGGGCTGGATCCGCTCAACCGCCAGCTGGTGCGCCGCTTTGTTGATGTGCTCATTAGCGAAGGGGCGACGCAGCTGCTGTTTGTCTCCCACCATGCAGAAGACGCTCCCGACTGCATCACCCATCGCCTGGCATTTGTGAGCAGTGGAGACGGTTACACCTACCGGGTCGGCCCGCTGGAAAAATAAGCCTGTAAAGGGGTCTGCGGATCCCTTATTTTTTCAGAATAATAGCCTGACCATAAATTAACCCCCTGTTCTATAATCAAAAAATCTTAAAAGCTACGGCTGGAAATTTTAGTGTAAACGATTCCACCAATTTGCCCTGTGTCACACTTTTACCTTCTTTGGTATGCTATCTTCTTCTCACACGATAAGCCTATTGGAGCGAATCATGAAAGTACTGGTTACAGGTGGTAGCGGTTACATTGGAAGTCACACCTGCGTTCAACTGCTACTGCAGGGACACGACGTGATTATTCTCGACAATCTCTGCAACAGTAAGCGCAGCGTATTGCCAATCATTGAACGTCTCGGCGGCAAAAGCGCCACCTTTGTTGAAGGCGATATTCGTAATGAAGCGCTGATGACGGAAATTCTTCACGATCACGCCATTGAAGCGGTGATCCATTTTGCCGGCCTGAAAGCCGTCGGGGAATCCGTCGCCAAACCGCTTGAATATTACGACAACAACGTAACCGGAACGCTAAAACTCGTTTCCGCTATGCGCGCTGCGGGCGTGAAAAACTTTATTTTCAGCTCCTCCGCCACCGTCTACGGCGACCAGCCCAAAATTCCTTATGTCGAGAGCTTCCCGACCGGTACTCCGCAGAGCCCGTACGGCAAAAGCAAGCTGATGGTTGAGCAGATCCTGACTGACCTGCAAAAAGCGCAGCCGGACTGGAGCATCGCACTGCTGCGCTACTTCAATCCGGTTGGCGCCCATCCATCGGGCGATATGGGCGAAGACCCGCAGGGCATTCCGAACAACCTGATGCCGTATATCGCGCAGGTCGCGGTCGGGCGCCGTGAATCGCTGGCGGTATTTGGCAACGACTACCCAACCGAAGACGGCACCGGCGTACGTGACTACATTCACGTCATGGACCTTGCCGACGGCCACGTCGCGGCGATGGAAAAACTGGCCGACAAAGCCGGCGTGCATATCTATAACCTTGGCGCAGGCGTCGGCAGTAGCGTACTCGACGTGGTCAATGCCTTTAGCAAAGCCTGCGGCAAACCGATTAACTACCACTTCGCGCCGCGCCGCGAAGGCGACCTCCCGGCCTACTGGGCGGACGCTGAAAAGGCCGACCGCGAGCTGAACTGGCGCGTGACGCGCAACCTTGACGAAATGGCGCAGGACACCTGGCACTGGCAGTCCCGTCATCCGCAGGGTTATCCAGACTAAGGAACCTTCATGAGCGTATTTAACCCCGTCGACCATCCACATCGTCGTTATAACCCGTTAACCGGGCAGTGGATTCTGGTTTCTCCGCATCGCGCCAAGCGCCCCTGGCAGGGGGCGCAGGAAACGCCGGCAAAGCAGACCTTGCCCGCGCACGATCCGGACTGTTTCCTGTGCCCGGGCAATACCCGCGTCACCGGCGACAAAAACCCGAACTACACCGGCACGTTTGTTTTTACCAATGACTTTGCGGCTTTGATGACCGATACCCCTGATGCCCCGGAAAGCGACGATCCGCTGATGCGCTGTCAGAGCGCCCGCGGCACCAGCCGGGTCATCTGCTTCTCGCCAGATCACAGCAAAACGCTGCCGGAACTGAGCGTTGAGGCGCTGGAAGGCGTGGTTAAAACGTGGCAGGAGCAGACCGCCGACCTTGGAAAGAGCTACCCCTGGGTGCAGGTCTTTGAAAATAAAGGGGCGGCGATGGGCTGCTCCAACCCGCACCCCCATGGGCAGGTGTGGGCCAACAGCTTTCTGCCTAATGAGGCGGAACGCGAAGATCGTCTGCAAAAAGCGTACTTCACCGAGCACGGCGCGCCGATGCTGGTGGATTACGTGCAGCGCGAATTAGCCGACGGTAGTCGTACTATCGTTGACACTGACCACTGGCTCGCCGTGGTTCCTTATTGGGCCGCGTGGCCTTTTGAAACGCTGCTGCTGCCAAAAGCGCACGTCCAGCGCCTGACTGATTTAACCGACGACCAGCGCAGCGATCTCGCGCTGGCGCTGAAAAAGCTGACCAGTCGTTACGACAACCTGTTCCAGTGCTCATTCCCCTACTCCATGGGCTGGCACGGCGCGCCGTTTAACGATGAAGAGAATAATCACTGGCAGCTGCACGCCCATTTTTACCCGCCGCTGCTGCGTTCCGCCACGGTGCGTAAATTTATGGTCGGCTATGAAATGCTGGCTGAAACCCAGCGTGACCTGACGGCCGAGCAGGCCGCCGAGCGTCTGCGCGCTGTGAGCGACGTCCATTTTCGCGAATCCGGAGTATAACCATGAGTCTGAAAGAGAAAACCCAAGCCCTGTTTGCTGAGAAATTTGGCTACCCGGCCAGCCATGTTATCCAGGCCCCAGGCCGCGTTAACCTGATCGGCGAGCATACCGACTATAACGATGGGTTCGTGCTGCCCTGCGCCATTGATTACCAGACGGTTATCGCCTGTGCGCCGCGCGACGATCGTACCGTGCGGGTTATTGCCGCCGATTACGACAATCAGACCGATGAATTCTCTCTCGACTCGCCGATTACCAGCCACGACACCCAGCAGTGGTCAAACTATGTCCGCGGCGTGGTGAAGCATCTCCAGCAGCGGAATAACGCCTTCGGCGGCGCGGACCTGACGATCAGCGGTAACGTGCCGCAAGGCGCCGGGTTAAGCTCCTCGGCTTCGCTGGAGGTCGCCGTCGGCACGGTGTTCCAGCAGCTGTACCACCTGCCGCTCGATGGCGCTCAAATTGCCCTGAACGGCCAGGAAGCGGAAAATCAGTTCGTCGGCTGCAACTGCGGCATTATGGACCAGCTGATCTCCGCGCTTGGTAAAAAAGATCACGCTCTGCTGATCGACTGCCGCTCCTTAGGGACGAAAGCGGTGTCGATGCCGAAAGGCGTCGCGGTAGTGATTATCAACAGTAACTTTAAGCGCACCCTGGTGGGCAGCGAATACAACACCCGTCGCGAGCAGTGCGAAACCGGCGCGCGCTTCTTCCAGCGTCCGGCTCTGCGCGACGTCACGCTGCAAGAGTTCAACGCCGTGGCTCACGAGCTTGATCCGGTGGTCGCCAAACGCGTTCGCCACGTGCTGACTGAAAACGCCCGCACCGTAGAAGCCGCATCGGCGCTGGAAAAAGGCGACCTGCAGCGGATGGGCGAACTGATGGCGGAATCTCACGCCTCCATGCGCGATGATTTTGAAATCACCGTACCGCAGATTGATACCCTGGTAGAGATCGTCAAAGCGACCATCGGCAACAAAGGCGGCGTTCGCATGACCGGCGGCGGCTTCGGCGGCTGTATCGTCGCGCTGGTGCCGGAGGAGCTGGTTGATACCGTGCAGCAGGCCGTTGCCAGAGAGTATGAAGCGAAAACGGGCATTAAAGAGACCTTCTACGTCTGCAAACCGTCGCAGGGAGCCGGGCAATGCTAAAGCAAACAACGGAGCTGGCGCCGGACGGCCAGCCATGGAATCTTCTTACCCTGCGTAACGACGCAGGCATGACGGTCACCGTGATGGACTGGGGCGCGACGCTGCTCTCCGCGCGCGTGCCCCTGGCGGACGGTAGCGAACGAGAAGCGCTGCTCGGCTGCGCAACCCCCGGCGACTATACGCGCCAGGCCGCTTACCTTGGCGCTTCCGTAGGCCGTTACGCTAACCGTATTGCCAACAGCCGCTTTACCCTGGATGGCCAGCTCATCAATCTGACGCCCTCCAACGAGGCTGGCCATCAGCTCCACGGCGGACCGGAAGGTTTTGATAAGCGCCGCTGGCAAATTGTTAGCGCTGACGCTCGCCACGCGCTGTTTTCTCTCTCCTCCCGCGATGGCGATCAGGGCTATCCTGGTAATCTGACGGCAACCGCGCACTACCGCCTGACCGACGATAACCGGATCGCTATTGAGTATCGCGCCACCGTGGACCAGCCGTGCCCGGTGAATCTGACAAACCACGTCTATTTCAACCTCGATGGCGTGCAGAGCGACGTGCGCAACCATAAGCTGCAAATTTTTGCCGATGTTTATCTGCCCGTCGAAAGCGACGGTATTCCGGGGGGAGATCTGCAAAACGTCACCCTGACCAGCTTCGATTTCCGCACGCCGAAAACCCTGGCGGACGACTTCCTGCGTGACGAAGATCAGCAAAAAGTAAAAGGTTATGACCATGCCTTCCTGCTACAGGCGCTGGGGAATGCCGATACTCCGGCCGCTCACGTCTGGTCGCAGGACGAAAAGCTACAGATGACGGTTTATACATCTGCCCCCGCGTTGCAGTTTTACTCCGGCAACTATCTTGGCGGCACGCCGTCGCGCACAGCGCAGGCGTACGATGACTGGCAGGGCCTGGCTCTGGAGAGCGAGTTCCTTCCAGATTCTCCGAATCATCCGGAATGGCCGCAGCCGGATTGTGTACTGCGCCCCGGCGAAGAGTACGTCAGCCTGACGGAATATCAGTTTATCGCTCGATAGCCTCTGGCCCTCCCGATGGAGGGCTTTTTATCATTTTGCTGAAAATTACGTCACTTACAGACAAAAACATAACCTCTGTTTTACAAGCACCTTACACTGAGCCACTATTTTCGCTATGGTTAGGGATAAGCATTGCCGTGAGGTAAATCGCGGCAATATAATGAGAATAGTTATCAATCAATAAATATACACACTACAGATTTCGGGTCGCATCAAGGCGGCAAATGAGCAAATCCCCGGGAACATAGTGAACTATGTGACCAGGGTGAGTGAAAGTAGCCAACGACGAGGCGGCGCGAAAGATGACGTGTATTGAGGAGTAAGTGTATGGCTGTAACTAAGCTGGTACTCGTTCGTCACGGCGAAAGCCAATGGAATAACGAAAACCGTTTCACCGGTTGGTATGACGTTGACCTGTCTGAAAAAGGCGTTGGTGAAGCAAAAGCGGCCGGTAAGCTGCTGAAAGAAGAAGGCTTCAGCTTCGACTTTGCTTATACCTCTGTGCTGAAACGTGCCATCCACACCCTGTGGAACGTGCTGGACGAACTGGATCAGGCCTGGCTGCCGGTTGAGAAATCCTGGAAACTGAACGAACGCCACTACGGTGCGCTGCAGGGCCTGAACAAAGCGGAAACCGCTGAAAAATACGGTGACGAACAGGTTAAACAGTGGCGTCGCGGCTTTGCGGTAACGCCGCCGGAGCTGACCAAAGACGATGAGCGCTATCCGGGCCACGATCCGCGCTACGCCAAACTGACCGATGCAGAACTGCCGACGACCGAGAGTCTGGCGCTGACCATCGACCGCGTCGTGCCATACTGGAACGAAACGATTCTGCCGCGTCTGAAAAGCGGTGAGCGCGTGATTATCGCCGCTCACGGCAACTCCCTGCGTGCGCTGGTGAAATACCTCGACAATATGGGCGAAGCAGAGATCCTTGAACTGAACATCCCGACTGGCGTACCGCTGGTGTATGAGTTTGACGAAAACTTTAAGCCGATCAAACACTACTATCTGGGTAACGCCGACGAGATCGCCGCGAAAGCGGCTGCCGTTGCCAACCAGGGCAAAGCGAAGTAATACTCGCAGGATGTAAAAAAAGCGTGGAGCAATCCACGCTTTTTTTTGCGCCGTTCGCTGCAGACTTAACCGCGACGCGCTTTTACCGCCCCGGCCAGCTGGCGAAGTAGCGTATCGGTATCTTCCCAGCCGATGCAGGCATCGGTAATACTTTTACCGTAGGTCAGCGGTTCGCCGCTTTCAAGACTCTGATTGCCTTCCACCAGGTGGCTTTCAATCATCACGCCCATAATCGACCGCTCGCCGCCGGCAACCTGCTGACATACGTCAGCGCCGACATCCATCTGCTTTTTAAACTGTTTGCTGGAGTTGGCGTGGCTGAAATCAATCATAATTTGAGCGGGCAGACCTGCTTTCGCCAGACCGACCTTCACTTCGGCAACGTGCTGCGCGCTGTAGTTCGGCTCTTTTCCGCCGCGCAGGATAATATGGCAATCGCTATTACCGCTGGTGTTCACAATTGCCGAATGCCCCCATTTGGTCACCGACAGGAAACAGTGCGGCGCGCCGGCGGCGTTAATGGCGTCGATAGCCACTTTGATGGTTCCGTCGGTGCCGTTTTTAAATCCGACCGGGCAGGACAGACCGGAAGAGAGCTCACGATGCACCTGCGACTCCGTGGTCCGCGCGCCAATCGCGCCCCAGCTCATCAGATCGGCAAGATACTGCGGCGTGATCATATCGAGGAATTCCCCCGCCGCGGGCAGCCCGCTGTCGTTGATATCAAGCAGCAGCTTGCGCGCGATACGCAGGCCATCGTTGATGCGGAAGCTGTTATCCATATGCGGATCGTTGATCAGCCCTTTCCAGCCGACGGTGGTACGCGGTTTCTCAAAATAAACGCGCATCACGATTTCCAGCTCGCCTTTTAGCTCTTCACGAAGCTTAAGCAGACGTTCAGCATACTCTTTTGCCGCCGCCGGATCGTGAATGGAGCAGGGCCCAATGACCACCAGCAGGCGATCGTCATTCCCTTTCAGGATCTGATGGATCGCTTTACGAGCATGCGCAACGGTATTGGCAGCATTTTCGGTAGCGGGGAATTTTTCCAGGAGCGCAACGGGAGGTAATAATTCGTTGATCTCTTTAATACGTAAATCGTCGTTCTGATAATTCATCTTATTTCCAGCGTTGCCATACTTATCCAGTGAAATGCAATCCCTCCAATCTATCTCTTCATGCAAAAAGTGTAAACGTGATTTTACAGTAGCGGCAGAATATTCCTGGAAATAGGCTAAAAAACGCCATAAAGTCGCGGAATAGTGGCCGCAAGCTATAATTTTTAACTGTTAGAACTTAATTTTCTTTAGCATTCAGCATTATATATTAATGCCGCTCGCTATCACCGAAGCTTTAACCACAACGAGTCAAACCTCCGGCAAATGCACTGTTGGAAGAGGTAATTCGACAAATCGACATAACAGGAGCATCCAATGAAAATGAATAAGCTAACCAGTCTTCTCCTCGCAGCAACCCTTGGTCTGGCCAGCGGCGCGGCCCTGGCCGCCGATACCGGGGCGCAGTCGAATAATGGGCAAGCGAATGCAGCGGCCGACGCGGGCCAGGTCGCCCCCGATGCGCGTGAAAACGTGGCGCCAAACAACGTCGACAACGGTAAAATCAACTCCGGTTCCACCGATACCAACGGCACCATGCTCCACCCTGACGGCTCGACCATGAACCATGACGGCATGTCGAGCGACGAAGTGCACAAAAATTCAATGTGCAAAGATGGCCGCTGTCCGGATACTGATAAAAAAGTCGGTCAGGACGAAGCGACGAAAACCGACGGTACCACCCAGTAAGCTGAGTGCCGGACACCAGGGAGGAGAGCTAAGGCTCTCCTTTTTTTCATTTTATTCACCCCAGAAAGGGAATCATGTCATAAAGTAATCATCAAAATAATAATGTAGGGAAGGCACCATGGGGCAATCACACTCGCATAATTCTGCGCAACCCACCGAAGATAAAAATGCCCGTCGGCTACTGCTGGCGTTCTGCGTTACTGCCGGGTTCATGGTGGTTGAGGTCGCAGGCGGACTCATTTCAGGTTCACTGGCGCTGCTGGCCGATGCCGGGCATATGTTGACGGACGCAGCAGCGCTGCTGTTCGCCTTTCTGGCAGTGCGTTTCGCCAGTCGACCGCCGAATGCGCAACATACCTTTGGCTGGCTGCGGCTGACCACGCTGGCGGCTTTTCTCAATGCCATTGCTTTAGTGGTCATTACGATCCTCATCGTCTGGGAGGCCATTCAGCGCTTTCATCATCCGCAGCCGGTGGCCGGTAAAACGATGATGGTTATTGCGGTTGCCGGCCTGCTGGCCAATATTCTGGCCTTTTGGATCCTGCATCGCGGCAGTGAAGAACGTAATCTCAATGTGCGGGCCGCCGCTCTGCATGTGCTGGGGGATTTACTCGGCTCGGTCGGGGCGATTATTGCCGCTATCGTGATCCTTACGACCGGCTGGACGCCTATCGACCCCATCCTGTCCGTGCTGGTATCGTGCCTGGTTTTGCGCAGCGCCTGGCGTTTGCTGCAGGAGAGCGTCAACGAACTGCTGGAGGGGGCGCCGCGCTCGCTTGATGTTGAGGCACTAAAACGCGATCTGCGTCGCTCAATACCGGAGGTGCGCGATGTACATCACGTCCACGCCTGGCTGGTCGGCGAAAAAACGGTGATGACGCTGCACGTGCAGGTGGTACCGCCGCACGATCACGATGGCCTGCTGGAACGGATCCAACATTTCTTACAGCATAAGTACGAAATTGGACACGTAACGGTGCAGATGGAGTATCAGCCCTGCAGCGGCCCGGAGTGCCGTCTCAACATGACGCACGCCGGGCATGGCCATCACCATCACCACTAGCGGGAAAACGCGCGAGAGCCTCGCTCACGCGCGCTATTAATCCACATCCGGCTGCCGTTGAGGGCGATGAATGTCAGAATCAAATATTCGAGCGACATCGCATAAACCCCCTGGAGGGCGAAAATAACGACGCTAATAACGTTGATGATCACCCACAGCAGCCAGTTTTCAACGTATTTTCGGGTCATCAGAATCATCGCCGCAATCGAGAGTACCATCATGCAGGAGTCCCAGAACGGGAATGCGTCTGGCTGCAGCGCCGGCATAACGACCTGCAGGCCCAGGGCGTGCATCAGCGCAACGGCAATCCTGGTCAGATACGCAAAAACCGGATCGATAAATAGCGTCATCAGGCCAATCGCCACCACGCAGGCCGCCAGCCAGCCTAACGCTTTCGGCAGCGGTAGCCAGCGGATTTGCAGCTCAGCCTGGTTATCGCTGGTCTGTCGTGACCAGGCATACCAGCCGTAGACGTTGGCAACAAAGAAGAAGACCTGGAGCAGAAGGCTGGCGTACAGCTGGATCTGAAAAAAGATAATGGCAAACAGCGTGACGTTGATTAACCCAAAGGCATAGTTGACGATCTTCTCCAGGCTCGCCAGCCAGATACACAGCAGGCCTGCGATAGTACCGACGGCTTCAATCCACGACAGATCATAGCCCCCGGCGCCAATGGGTATGTGAACTAAAATATTCTGCGTACTAAAAAAATCCATCTTATCCCCAGAGCGTACTGTGACGCAGTAATGAACTATCCCCGAAGTGTAGCCGCAAAATCGAGCATTCTGTTTAGCGGAACCAGCGCCCCGGTACGCAGCTGTTCATCAACATGAATTTCATGTTCAGCGCCCCCGTTCTCCAGCGCTTCAGCAATGGCCTGCAGGCCATTCATCGCCATCCACGGACAGTGCGCGCAGCTGCGGCAGGTCGCCCCTTCGCCTGCCGTAGGGGCTTCCAGCAGCTCTTTTTCCGGCACCGCCTGCTGCATTTTGTAAAAAATACCCCGGTCGGTGGCGACAATCAGCTGCTGGTGCGGGAGCGTTTTTGCCGCACTGATTAACTGGCTGGTTGAACCTACCGCATCGGCCATATCGACGATCGCCTGCGGTGATTCCGGGTGAACCAGAACCGCAGCCTGCGGATATAGCGCTTTCATTCTTGCCAGCGCTTGAGTTTTGAATTCATCATGAACAATACAGGCCCCATGCCAGCACAGCACGTCGGCGCCGGTCTGTTTTTGCACGTAGCTGCCCAGATGGCGGTCCGGCGCCCAGAGGATTTTTTCCCCCATGCTATCCAGATGCTCAATGAGTTCCACTGCGATACTGGAGGTCACAACCCAGTCGGCGCGAGCCTTAACCGCCGCAGAGGTATTGGCATAGACCACAACGGTGCGGTCCGGGTGAGCGTCGCAAAAAGCGCTGAACGCCTCGATCGGGCAGCCAAGATCCAATGAACACTCCGCCTGCAGCGTGGGCATCAGGATGGTTTTTTCCGGGCTGAGGATTTTCGCCGTTTCTCCCATAAACCGTACGCCGGCGACCAGCAGCGTAGAGGCGGAATGTCGGGCGCCGAAGCGCGCCATTTCCAGAGAGTCGGAGATGCAGCCACCGGTCTCTTCAGCCAGTTGTTGAATTTCGGGGTCGGTATAGTAATGGGCCACCATTGCCGCATCGCGTTCACGCAGCAGGCGTTTAATTTTTTCACGATAGAAGTGCTTCTCATCGCGGTTTAACGGCATGGGCTTGGGGGGAAAGGGATAAATTGCCGCTTCCGGATCAAACATTACGCTCATCTTGCAGTCTCGTTTCACTGGCTTAACTTGAAAACCGCAATAACGCCCGCAAAACGGCATTATTCGGTAATGGTGTTTTATATGCTAAACAAGATAGCCGATTGTGCAGAAAATGTCGTGAGGAATTTTGCCCTCAGGGACCATTTCCCGGAGGCGATGCTGCGCATCTGTCCGGGCTACTGGCCTGTGCCAATTGTAGCCACGGTAAACACAGTGCGACGGTAGAATAACGCAGCATTAAAGTATTGCGGATTATTGTGATTTTCGAGGAAATGGCAGATAGCAAAAAAGCGCCTTTAGGGCGCTTTT